>JBDTJC010000304.1:0-7256 GCA_039936055.1 Polyangiaceae bacterium
GGTGGCTTTTGGGGTGGGGGGAGGGCGACACCTCGCAACACTTTCGACGCGCGGGGGCTTCACGTTGCTCGTGGCCGCTTGCAGCGGCGCGGCGGTTTGGGTGGCCGCTCCCGCGTTGGCTCGGCTGCTGCGGGCCCGGCCGGCTCTGTGCGCTGCGCTCGTGGCGGCCGCGCTCTTGGTCCTCGAACTCGTCAACCGCTTGGTCTTGGTGCGGCTTTATCCGGCGTTTCATCTCAGCTTGGCGGCGGGCGTGCTGTTGCTCTTGCCGCTGGGCAGTGAAGCCGTTCAGCACTGGGTTGAGCCGACGCTGCCCGGCCGTCCGCGCGGCTTTGCGACGCCGGCGGCGACCTTTGGCGTCTGGTTTTTGGCAATGCTGCTCGTGGTTCCCAGCGCGCGCCGCCTGTCGCACTTCGATAACTTCCGCCTCATCGTCAGCGAGCACGCGCCCGTCGCTGGGCGCGGCGTGGAACTCGCTGCGCTGCTGGCACCGGCGCCACCCGACGACGCCGTCGACTGCGACACACTTTCCGCACAAGAACGCGCCGAACACGTGGCCTGCACCGAGCAGACCTCGGAGCAAACGGGGCGTACGCTCGACCTCCGGAATCGGGATTTTCTGCTGATCACCATCGACGCGCTGCGCGCCGATCACCTGGGCAGCTACGGGTACGCGCGGCCGACCACGCCGCACATCGACGCGCTCGCGCAGAGCGCCGTCGTCTTCGAGCACGCCTACGCGCCGACTCCGCACACGTCCTACTCGATCACTTCATTGATGACCGGCAAATACATGCGCCCGCTGCTGCTGCAGGGGGTAGCTCAAGACTCGGACACTTGGGCGGGCTTGTTCCGGACGTATGGCTACCGCACCGCTGCGTTCTACCCGCCGGCGGTGTTCTTCATCGATCCAGATCGCTTCCAGAAATTTCGCGATAGTTTTTTGGGCTTCGAATACCGCTGGGTGGAGTTTGCCGAAGGGCAGCGCCGTGTGCAGCAGGTCACGAAGTACCTGGAAACGGCGCCCGCGGACAAGCGCTTGCTGACCTGGGTGCACCTGTTTGCGCCTCACGAACCGTACGAAAATCACCCCGAATTCCCGTTCGGGGAGCGGGATGTGGACCGCTACGACTCGGAGGTCCGCTCGGCGGACGAAACCGTGGGTGCGCTGGTGACGGCGTTTCGCGCGAAGCGGCCGAACGCGGTGGTGATTGTCACCGCGGACCACGGTGAGGAATTCGGCGACCACGGCGGGCACTACCACGGCACCAGCGTGTACGAAGAGCAGGTGCGCGTGCCGCTGATCATCTCGGCTCCGGGCAGCCTGACGGCGCGCCGCATCGCAGAGCCGGTGCAAACCATCGACCTCTTGCCGACGCTACTGACCGCGCTCGATATCCCGAAGCCGCCGCGCATGCGCGGTCGAGACTTGGGCCCGCTCTTGGCCGGCAAACGCCCCGAAGGCAAAGGGCTGGCGTTAGCCGAAACCGACGAGCAAACGCTGCTCGCCGAGGGCAACCTGCGCTTGATTTGCGCGCGCAAACTGGGCGCCTGCCAGCTCTTCGACTTGAGCCGCGACGCTTCCGAGAAACACGATATTTCGGCCGAATCAGCCAAGGATTTTGGGGAGCTACGGGCTCGGCTCAAGGAGCTGGGCGCATCCCACGGGCGCTACGAGCAGAACGGCTTGCGCGCCGAGGGCAAAGGGTGGCCGCCCGCGATCCTGCGCGGCATCAGCGGCGACGGCGATGCGGTCGACGAGATCGCCGCGCTGCTGGACGACGCGGATCTCACCATTCGCCGCAAAGCCGCGGAGCTCTTGTTCGAGCTGAAGCGGCCCGAAGCCAAGGCCGCGCTCCGCTTGGCTTTGGGTCGCGACGAAGATGACGTCGTGCGGCGCTACGCCGCGCTCACGCTCACGCGGCTGGGTGAAGGCGCGCCGCTCACGTTCGAACTCGAGAAATCCCCCGATCTCGAGGTGCGGCGGTTGGCAGCCTTGGTCTTGGCCGAGGTCGGCGACGCGCGCGGGGAAAAAACGCTCATCGCGTGGTGGCAGGACTCGGCTGGGCGCAACTTCGACCGCTCCAAGCAAATCGCGGCCGCGCTGGGCACCATTCGCTCCAAAGACGCCGTTTGGCCGCTCGTGCAAAGCTTGAACGACGTGCGTCTGCGCCCGTTCCTCGCGGACGCCTTGGCCCACATCGGCGGCGAATTGAGCCAGGGTTCGCTGCTCAAGGCGCTGTCCAACGAGCGCTCGCAGTCGACCCGCGTGGCGCTGGTGAACGCGCTGGTCACGCTCAAGACCGAAGAGGCACTCGCGCCGTCTTTGGTGCGCTTTTTGGGCGTGCCCGATCCGGTGAGCAACGGTATCGAGGCGGCTGAGCGCGCTAAAATTCTGGAGCACGTAGGTGGCCCCGACAACGGGGATCTGAATCGGCTGCGCCAGCAGAGTTCGCTCGGCGTGACGGTCACGTTGACGATCCCGCCCGGCGGCAACGGCCGCGGCGTGCGCGCCTTCGTGCGGGCGCGCGCGTCGGGATCCGCGCCCGGTGAGGTGCTGATTGCGGCAGCTGCGCCGGACTGGGGTGGCAAGCACCGTCCGAGCCTGCCCACGCTGGATGCGGCTCACGCCTTGCGGCTGCACATCGGGCCCGGCCCCGAGCCCGTCGTAGTGTACGCCGATCTACCGAAGAGTGTCGGTGCGCGGCCCGGCTTGCGCGGGCGCTTTGTTGTCTTTGCCGACAGCACGGTGCAGCTCGATGTGGTGTGCCTGGTGCCGCTCTCAGACGAGCTGCCGCCGCCGCCGCCCAAGCCTTGGCAAGCCGTAGACGGCCGCCCCGGTGAGGCGGGCGAGTGACGCGAAATGCCCGACAATCCGCGGTATTTTTCAAAGATACTCAAAAAACCGCTGGCCCGGCGCGGGTCCACAAGACGAGGCGCTGGAATGGTGTATAGAAGCGCCCGTGGCTGAGCAGCACGACGAATCAGAAGCGCCTTCGGGGCCCCCGGACGAAGTGGAAACCGAGGCGCAAGTAGCCGAGCCGGGTGAGGGCGACGACGCGGTGCGCGCCGACGCCACGCCGGTGAAAAAGAAGAAGAAAAAGAAGCGCGACTTCGACGCCGCTTCGGAGCCGATTCGTGATCGCAATCGCCGGCTGCGTGCGGAAGCCATGGGCGGCGGGCGCGGCTCCAAGCTAGATCAGCGCGGCGCTCCCACGCGCAACCTGGAAGCCAGCGAGATCGTGGATGACGCGTTCGCGCGCTCCACCCAGGCCGTTGGTGAGTGGCTAAAGAAGAACTTCAATATCGTGCAGTGGTTCGTGATCGCCGCCATCGTCGGCTGGGTCAGTTACGCCGTGTACAGCTACCGCGCGAACCGCAGCGCTGAACAAACCTCCGCCAAACTGATGGGCGCGATTCGCGCGGAAGACGCCCTCATTGGTCCCGGAGACACCAAGGCCGATCCGCAAACTGGTGTCGTAGAGACGCGCGCCGCCTACCCGACGGACGTGGATCGCTTGCAGGCTGCCGAAAAGCAGTACCGCGCGATCGCGGACTCGTCGTCGAGTTCACCCGCCGCGTCGTTCGCCAAGCTCGGCTTGGCCTCCGTTTTGTATGACGAAGGCAAATTCAAGGACGCCCAGGCCGCCTACCTCGCCGTCAAAAATAGCCCGCTCGCTGCGCAGGACGCGAACGTGCGTGGTCGCGCCTTGGAAGGCCTTGGCATGACCGCCGAGAGCCTGGGCGACAAAGACGGCGCCGTGAAAGCGTTCGGGGACCTGTCCAATATCGAGGGCTTCGGCTTCTCGGCGCTGGGCGACTACCACAAGGCACGCCTGGCGTACGCCGCAGGCGAGAACGACAAGGCCAAGGATCTGCTGCAAGCCGCACAGAAGGCCTTGGACACGGCCGCGACGGCCGCCACAGGCAACGGCGACAAGACCGACAAGAAACCGCCCGCCAGCTTCGGCGACCCGAGCTACCTGCAGACGTCGGTTCGGGATCTGCTCAAGCGCATCGACCCGAATGCCGTGACCGCCGCTCCCAATGCGCTCACTGCAGACCAACTCCAAGAGTTGCAGAACGCGATGGGCGGGGACGGCGCGAATCCGGGCAAAGGTGGGCTGTCCAAAGAACAGCTCAACGAACTGCTCAAACACATGGGTGACTCCAAAGGCGGCGGGAAGATGCCGCCCGCGCCACCGGCGAGCGCTCCGTGAAGCAAGCCATGCGTGCCGCGTTCCTATGCGCGGGGTTACTCGGGTTGGCAGCTGCGGGTTGTGACGCCATGCGAGGCGGCGCAAACCCTGAGATGCCACTTTGGCTTCGTCGCCCTAACTTCGCGATGGTTTTGAACTATTCGCGCGTGCTCGTGGCCCCGTCACGACGCGCCGGCGAACCCTACGAACGCGGCCAACCGGAGATCGATCCGGTGGGTCGGCGCGTGTTCGTGGGCTCGAGCGATCACGGTTTGTATGCGCTGCGTGCCGACAACGGCGCGCAGATCTGGCGCTTCGAAACGCTCGGCTTCGTGCAATGCGCGCCGCTGTACGATCCACTCGAAGACGTCGTGTACTTCGGCTCGAACGACGGCGCGCTATATAAGCTGTCCGCCAAAACCGGCGCACTGCTGTGGCGCTTCATGTCCAACGCGGAGGTCTCGCGCCGCCCCGTCTTGAGCGGCGGCCTGCTATACGCCGTGAACGCCAACGACACGCTGCTCGCGATCGAGCCCGCGACCGGCAAGGCGCGTTGGTCGGTGCACCGTTCGCCGGCCGCCGGCATGGAAGTGGCGGGTTACGCGGGGCCCGCGGTCTTCCGCGGCAAGGTGTACACGGGGTTCAGTGACGGCAACGTCATGGCCTACGACGCGCAGACCGGTGCCGAGCGCTGGCAACCTGTGGATTTGGCGGCAGAAGCTGAGCAAACGCTGGGTGAAGTGCCGCAACAGCTGGACGTCGACACGACGCCCGTGCCGAACATTCTGCCCACTGGTCCCGTGGTGTACGTGGCCAGCTATGCGGGCGGTGTGTTCGCGCTCGACGCGGAAACGGGCGTCCAGGTTTGGCCGAACACCGCAGTGTCCGGCGTTAGTGACCTCACGCTGTGGCGCGAGCCCGCGCACACTCGTCGGGACGGTGGTCCGCCGGAGCCCGAGCGCACGATCCTGATCGCGTCCAGCGGCACGAGCGGCCTCTGGGGGCTCGATCCGGAAACGGGGCGTGAGCTCTGGCGTCGCGCGGTTCCGACCGGTGGCGTGTCCGCACCAGTGCCGATCAATGGCGCGCTGCTGGTGTCTGCGTCGCGGCTGGGCGTGTTCCTGGTGTCACCGTTGGGCGGCGAACTGATCGACGGTATCCACGTCGCAGACGGCACCAGCATGACGCCGTCCGCGTTCGGCTCGCGTGCGTTCGTGATGACCAACGGCGGCACATTCCTGAGCCTGACCGTCACGCCGCCGATCTGAGTTTAGGCTTCGTCCGCCGGGAACACGGCCGCGCCACGAGGTGCGAGGCGGGCTTGCGATCGCCCTCATCAGTCCCCTAGTTCCTAGTTCAAGTAGTTCGCATAAGATACATTATGTCAACTAAACGGAGAGGGCTGCCGGGGGGGATGGGTTGGCGCTGTCGCGTCCGGGCCGTCGCGGACGCTTGGCCTGCTGGCGTACTGATCGCGTTGCCCGGTTTTGTGCCAGAAGGCTGTGCCAAACGTGGCGCGCGCCAAGCGTAGAACCACTGAGAAGCTGTGCTGGCGCGGCTGGCGGTGTGGGCATGGTTCCTGCTGAAGCGGCGGCATGACGCAAAGGTGTTGGGTTCTGGTGGGAGTGATCGCTTGCACGGTTTCAGCATGCGGCGGCAAGTCAGAAACGAGCCCTGCAGCGGCGGCCGGCGCGAGAAACGCGCCCGTCACGCAAAGCCGGGACGAGCCCCCCGCCGCTTCGGACGGCAGCGCGGGGTCGGTTTCCATCGCGATTGGCGGCGCTAGGTCCGTGAGCACCACCGCGGGCGGAAGCCCCGCCGCCGACTCGGCTGGTGCTGGCGGCGATGCTGGGAGCAGTCCGGGCTGCACCGAGACTCTGGCGGCCGTCTCCGAGGCGTTGGACGTGGCTTGTCCCGCAGAACTCTGCGCGGGCACGCTTGCCGCGTCCGACTGCGCCGCGTTGCCGAGCGGCGTGATTCGCACGAGTGAAGCCACGTGCGACGGCAGCTATAGTACCCCGGCGTTCGACCGCGTGCGCACGTTGACGTTCGAGCTCTCGGCCACGCGCCGCAAGTCTTGTTACTATGCGATGGCGAACTACGACGAGCTCGCGCTGCTTGTCGGCGCAGAAGCTTGGGATGACCACGCGGGCTTCTGCGATGGTACGGATTCGCACGTGGGCGCAGGGGCGATCCCGAGCGGCCGCTGCCTAAGTCAGAGCGACGCCACGCTCTGCGATCTGCAAAACCCTGCGAACGACCCGCCGCTGAACCCCGACATTCCGGCGCGTGCCTGCTTCAATGGCTCGAGCGCGACGTGCGAGCCGTGCTGCGACGATGCCAACGACAAACACCCCGATTGCAGCGGCAAACCCCAGGGCTACCCCGGGTTCGAGTGCACGCCGCACATGGTCCAGAACGACGTGAGCTATTGCTTCTGTAGCTGCGACTCCGAGCAATGGACGTGCGCCTGCTGAAGGCCAACCGCGCGTGAGGGGCGCTCTCAATCCAGCCGCGCACCCCACTATTGGGGATTTTTTTCGCGGTTTGCGCCGATTTGTAGCCCCGCGCGCGCGCCTGGCTCCGCCGGGCCCATACCTGAAGGATTGCCACCGAGCGATGTTGCTGTCGTTACGGCGCTCAGCACGCGGCTCCCGTTTTGTCGCCGGCCGCGGGCGCTGGAGTGCGCGTTGGCAGCGCGAGATCCGTGTTTGTGCACATACATACTCGGCGTTCTGCGCGGGACACCCCGCGCGCTGCCCGCAGCGCGCCGGGCTTAGAGCACGTACTGATCGTTCAGCGCGGTGACCGTCAGATTCACGCCTTTGAGGCGCGCGATCTCTTGCTCGACCTCGCTCTGGAAGACGGGCTTGATGTGATACAGAAGCGTCGGCAGGTCCTGAGGCTTGACGTATTTTTTTAGGTCTTTGATCAGCGTGCGGGGCGTGTGATGACCGCTCACCGTGGCTAGCTTCTGCTCGCGGTTCGGGAAGCTGACTTCCATGAGCAGCGCTTTCAGGTTTTTCTCCTCGTTCAGGAGTTCCCAAAAGCGGTCGGTCG
>JBDTJC010000305.1:0-5262 GCA_039936055.1 Polyangiaceae bacterium
CGAAGGCGAGCTGTTGCGAGCGATCCAAGCCCTTGATCTGGTACAGGCGATCGATTGCCTTCTTGTTGAACAGATCACAGCCGAGGCCGTACACGGTGTCCGTCGGGTAAGCGATCACTTCCCCGGCTTCGAGGGCGTCCACGGCGCGGCGGATCTTTCGGGGCTCCGGATGATCCGGATTGATCTCGATCAACATGAAGGAAGCTGAGCCTAGGAGTGAAAGCTGAAAAGGGGCGGAAAAGCTGGCCGCCGAGACTAAGGAAAGAGCTCGAGCATGCGCACGGTTTGGGCAGGCACGGGCACCTCCAACGCGCCTCTTCTAGCATGGAACTCGCTGCCGTCGAGCGCGTCACTGGCGCGCGCTATCCCGGGCAGTGAGAGCTCGGCGCGTAGCGCGTGCGTGGACGGGTTGATCAAGAAGGCTACGCACGCTTCGCCGGTTCGGTTGCGATGCACCGTCACGAAGACGCCATCGGGCGCGCATTGCACGCTGTGCAAACCGAGCGCCGTTTTCGCCATGCGAACGACTTCGCACAGCGAGGCGTTCTCTAGCCCGAGCAACCCGGGCACACCGCTCCGTTCAGGCACGCGGAACGGCTCACTCAGGGGCCGGAAGATGGCGTCCCGCTCAGCTTCGTGGGGACCGATGCTGATCGGATGCCCGGCTGCGACGCCCTGGTGCAACGCCGCGCGGATTTCACCGCCCAGTGCGCCGGCGCACGCCACGATCGTCCATTTGCCCTGCTGCAACGCCTGTTCGGTCAAATCACCGGCGAGGACCGCGAACGGGATGCGCTCGGCCGCGAGCGCCGATTCCAACCGGCTGACGAATTGTGCGGCGTCGATCAGCACGGGGCTGCCGAGCCCCAAATCATCCTCGAAACAGGCCTGCTCCGCGCCGCCGCCGGAAACGTGGAACGCGGCCAGCGAGAGCGGTCCGAAGGCGTGCAGCACGCGCGCCAAGCGACGCAGGTTGCGCGGTACGACTAAGTGCACCTCGGCCGCTACGTGCAGTCCGAAGAAGTCCGTGCGCGTGAGCGCGGTCACGAGCTTCTCCCAGAAGTCCGCGAAGGGTCGGCGCTTGCCGTGACGATCGATGGGCGCCCCAATCCAGCGGTCGCGCTCGACGGCCATGTACACGTTGAAGCCGCGCAGGCCATAGGCCAGCGCGGTCAGCGCCGTGAACGCGCTGTCGCCTTCGGTGATGGGCGGGAAGAACGGTGGAAACCCGGCGCCTAACTCACAGGCGAACGGCGCGTAACCGCGCGCTCCGGCGCGCACCGCGAGGTCACCGGTGCGCCGCGCGATCTCCGCGCGCGTGGTCTCCGAGGCCACGTGGTAGTAATCGAGGCCGAGCATGTCGACTACTTGGTTGACGCGCTTCGGATCGAGTGGCGTCGAGGCCTCGCCGAAGGGCAGGTTGTGCATCGTGGGGATGCCGCGGAGGCCCGCACGTTGCAATGTATTTTTCATGCGCAAAAAGGCGCGCGCGATGATCTCTTCTTGGGCTTCGGCTGCGTCCAAGTGACGGGCCAGATCCAGCGGAGTAGTAGCGGCAAAACGCGCTGGCGGGAGTAGCTGATCCACGTCCACGGCCGGGTCGTGCAGCACTTCCCGGATGCGCTCGATGGATCCATACTTTTGAGCCAGGAAGGCGCGGTATGCGGCGATGGCGTCGGGGTGATGGTCTTGGTCGTACACGCCGTCGCGAAAATACAGCGCGCCTTCGTTGTCGATTTGGCAGAGCACGATTGGCCCTGCCGGCCAGACGAGCGGCGCCAAACGCACGGCGATGGCTTCGAGCCAGCGGTCCGCCTCGTCCAAGAACGCGACGCTGGCGTAACTCGGGACGGGGAACGCGAGCGGCGGTACCGGTAGCACCACGGGTTTGCCGCGTGGCGAACGCGCTTGGCAATCCTGATTCCAGATCACGCGCTCGGGGATTCCGAAGTAGGTGAGCTCGGCGTTGATGTGCGGGCCGGGCCGCACGATGGCGAGTAAGCCGAGGGAGTGCGCCAAGCCGAGGAAGCGCAGCACGTCCAGCCGCGGGTCTTTGATCCCGAAATCAAAGCTGCCGTCGACTTGTTCGTGCACGCCCCAGGGCACGTACACGTCCACGATCTCGATGCCGAGGCCTTGCAGCGCCGTGAGCGTGGCTAGCCATTCACGTGGGTCGAGTCGCCAGTAGTGCACGCTGCCGGAGATCAGCGGCTCCTCGCGCGCACCCAACTTCAGGCCGCGCGGGGAGAGGGTCACCCTCTCGGGGCTGGCGGTGGCGGGGGACTCGGTCATAGCGGCGGGGAACCTAGCATGAGGCGGCCCGGTTTTTGACCGCGCTTGCGGCGGCGTTTGGGCGTGAAAACGTGCACTTACGGCGTCACTGCCCGGTCATCGGATCGTTTTCGGGGCCGGTGCGTAAGGAGTTGGGGCGCTACTTCGTTGTGTTCTCGGAGCGCGCGAGTGCGCCCGTGTCGGCTCGAACTTGCAAAGGAATCCAGATGTCTTTCGTCCTCAAAGCCTCGTTGTTGGCGGTGTGTGCGGGTGCGCTCTTGTCGGGTTGCGCGGCCAACTTGCCGCGGCCGATCCAGACCGACGCCGCCCTCGGGCGCGTGGTCGTGTATCGCAATGGCGTCGCGTACTTCGAACGCCGCGCGATCGTGCATGGGGATCGCTTCGCGTTGCAGGTTCCGGCGGAGCGGTTGGATGACTTCTTGAAGTCCCTCAGCGTGATCGACGCGCGTACGGGCAACGCAGTCCCGGTTTCGTTCCCGACTTCGGATCACTCTGAAGGCATCACCACGGTGATGGTCGAATTGCCGAGGCCTGGTGACTATGACTTGCGCATCTCCTACGTGACCGAGAGCCCAGCGTGGAAGCCGACGTATCGCCTCAAGCTCTCGCCTACGGGGCCGGCGGAGTTACAGAGCTGGGCTGTCGTCGACAACGTTTCGGGTGAAGATTGGAAGCAGGTGGCGATCGGCGTCGGCTCGACCTCGGCCTTGTCGTTCAAGTACGACTTGCAGAGCGTGCGCTACGTCGAGCGTGAAACGCTGAGCGATTCGACGGAGCTCGGCCTGGCTCCGCCGCCCGGCGGCTCGTCGTACGCCGTGGCCAGCAAAGAAGTGCGGGTGCTCGGGAATTTCGGCCTGGATGCGATCGATGATTTGAAGCGAAACGACGCGGTCGCGGACGAGAGTGCGCCCAGTCCCCGCGCGGCGATCAGCGGCAGAGGCGTGCAAGCCGAGCCGGCTGCCGCACCGATGACCGACCGCCCGCGCTCCCCCAAAAAATCAGGGCCCGGCACCGCGCCTGCCGTGGCTCGCCTGGCAGCACAACTGCGTAGCAATCAAGCGAAGGTGAAGATCCTCGGCTACGCGCGACCGAGCGACAAAGACGGCGCGCGCGGCTCGCTCGATCGCGCCAATGCGATTCGCGATCAACTGCTACAGAATGGCGTGTCCGCGGATCAGGTGGAGGTGGTTGCCACAGGCCAGCTCGCCAACGGCGATGGCGTTCGCGTCGTATCGGTGGATAGCGAAGCCAAACCAGTCCAGGGCAAAGCACCCGCCGAACGAAAGGACACGGTCGACGCGCCGCTCGGCAGCGCCTACTTCTTGGCGCCGGCACCGCTGACGATCGAAAAGGGGCATTCGGCCATGGTCAGCATGCTGACTGCGGACGCCCAAGCCAAGGAAGTGTATCTCTACGATCCGATTTCGAGTCGCGGCTCGAAGAAGTACGCGTTCCGCTCGGTGCTGCTCCAGAACCCGACGCACCACACCCTGGATGCTGGCCCCGTCACCGTCTATGAAGATGGGCAATTCCTCGGTGAGGGGCTATCTGATGCGATCTTGCCCGATAGCCGAGCGTTCGTGCCCTTCGCGCTGGACCGTAAGCTTCTCGTGGACAGTGAGCTGGGCACGCGGGACGCGATCGACAGCTTGGAGACGATCGAGCGCGGCATCGTGCACAGTGAAGCGCGCAGCATTCGCACGACGAGGCTCGCTCTGGTCAATCGCGACGGCAAACCCGCCATCGTGTACGTCCGCCACCCGATTACGGAAGGCTTCAAGCTCGAAGCCCCCAGCACCGGTGTGGAGAAGCTGGGCGGTGCTTACCTGTTCGCCGTTACCGTGCCCGCGAATGACAGCGTGACGCTCGCCATCGAAGAATCCACGCCGATGGAGAAGGCGCTCGATATTCGCACCGACGAGGGCATCACCGAACTCGGTCTGTTCTTGCACGCTGCTGCGAAGCTTGATCCAGAGCTCAGTGCCAAGCTTCAGCGCATCGTCGAGCGGCACCGCGCGCTGGTGGAGTTGGCCGAGCGTCTCGACACCATCCAGGCGCAAAGCAACGTGTATCGGGAGCGCATTGAGGAGATCAACAAGCAGCTCGTGTCGCTGCGCCGCGTGACGCAAGCCAGCGAGCTCAGCCGACACCTGGCCAAGAAGATGGAGGAGATCAGCCAACGCCTCCAACAAGCCACGATTGCCGCCGCCGACATCGAAGCCCAGCGCCTCACCGAACGAGTGTCCATAGAAGACCAACTGGCCGAATTGACCCTGGAAAAGCGCAAAGAAGTCGCGCTACAAAAATAGCCTCTCCCCGTGCCGTGCCCGTGCCCGTGCCCGATCTCCCTCTCCTCTCTTTTCTCCAACCACACCGCGCCGCGAAGTCTGGTATCTTCACACGCGGTGCGGCGCTTTCGCTCAGCCCTGGCCTCACTGGCCGTGTTCCTTGTCAGCGCCTGCGCTCACGAGTCGAATCGACCCACGTCCATCGGTCCCGAGCCGGCGCGCCGCTCGAAGCAGCACCGGCATGTCGCCGCGTCCGAGCCGCTGCCTCCGCCGCCGGATGATGCCTCGCTACCCACGCAGTTCCACAGTGCTCCCGCGCTAGTAACCCTCGAGGGTGAGGCGAGCTACTATGGCGACAGCTTGTCGGGGCACAAGACCGCGAGCGGTGAGCGGTATCGGCCGACGGCGCTCACGGCTGCGCACCGCACGCTGCCACTCGGTACCATTTTGCGCGTGACGCGCGCGGACGGTACGCGCTCCGTCTACGTGCGAATCAATGATCGCGGACCGTATGGCAGCAGTCGCCGCATCTTGGACTTATCTCGTGCCGCGGCGGAACAGCTCGGAATGATCCGCGCTGGCGTGCTCCAAGTACGCGCCGAGGTCGTCGAGTACGGCAGAAAACGCGGTCATTGACGGTGCGGCGCGCGTTCGAGCTACTGCACAATGCCCGCTTTCAGGC
>JBDTJC010000306.1:0-3001 GCA_039936055.1 Polyangiaceae bacterium
GAGCGGAGGCACTGGCCGCCCCTTGCTGCTGGGCGACGATACGAGCGAGGTGCTGGTGCCACTCATCCTCGCTCGCCTGCAACAAGTACGGCGAGTCGGCGATGAAGAAACGGTCGTCGAATTGCAGCACGCGCATCAGGCCGAAATCACCCGTGCGCAGGAAGGGACCGGTCAGCAGCACGCTGAGCGCGCCGCCGCTGCGCACGAGCTCGATTTCTGCGGTGTGACCGCTTGCGTCTTTCACGCGATAGAGCTCGAACCTCGAGTCGGCCAGGCTCTGCGCCATGGCCTGAAGGCGAGCACGCGACGGGTCACGTAGAAGCAGGCGCGCAATCACGGAATAGGGCGTTTCGTTGCCGATACCTTGCGGGACCGCACTCAACACGAATTGCATCGCGAACGAGTCGTAGACCGGGCTTTGCGGTGGGCCGCCCGGCATGTACTCCTCTTCGACTTCGTCGTGAAACCGCGCGAGGGCGTCGAATGCTGGCGCGCCCAGCAGCTGCGCAGCCGCGCCAGTGACGGAGAAATAGTGTTCGAAGAACGGCTGGATGTCGTCCGGTAGCTTTGCCTCGCCGGATTGTGCCTGTTCGCGAGCGCGGCGCAGTGCGGCCTCGGCCGCCCCGCGAGGGAAAAGCTCATCCAGGGAGACCGCGCGCGCGAGCTGCGCTGCGATGGGGGCAAAGCTGATTACGGACGCCATGGGCGGACCCTAACCGCCGGTTTCGCCGCCGCCAAGCGCCGATGGACGCGAGCCACTCTTGATCCATAGAAGAGGGAGCGCGCGAGCGCGGCCCCGGGAAGGGGTTGGGGTTGGGGAGCGGGAGGGGCTCGGCAGCGGCTTCAGGCAAGGCCGAGCCGGGGCCGCGCTCGCGCGCTGCCTGGGATCGGTCTCGGACAGAATCCGGTATTTGGGTTTGGGTGCGGGCGTCGGCCATTTGGTTTTCGCTTTGCAGCTCGGTAGTCGAGGTAGCCGTAGACATCGACAGGAGCGTCCTTGGTCACCCGTCGAGCTTAGCGTGTGCAGCCTCGAACCAGGAACAGGATCTGTATTCTGCGGAATACGCTCACTGCGCGAGCGCGGCTCCGGCCCCGGTAGCGGTCTCCTTTGCCCGGGGCTCAGTGCACGCCGCCGACGAGACAAGCGTATGCCGTCAACCATAGAGCACTGGCATGACGCGGCTTGGCACGCGCGGCTCCGCAGCGTCGGTAGGCTTTGCGTTGCATTCCTAGGCCTCATGTTCCTGGCCACCTACACCCCTCTCATCATCCGCTCCGGGTGGTACGCCGTCCTGGCGCTGCTCGTCGCTGTCGCCGTCGCCGTCCAATTGGCTTCATCGCGGACGGTGCCTGCTCCGAATACACGGAGAGGGTGAACCGCCTACGGCGCTTGCGCCGGCGTGATCCACTTGCCTCCATCGGTTCCATCGCCCCCTGTGGTACCGTTTCCTCATGATGGGCGGACAGCGCGGGCTCTTGGCGGCTACGGTGCTCGGGTTGAGCTTCTTCGTTGCGTGCGGCAGCGCACAGCAGGGCGGCGGCGGTAGCGGCGGCGGTGGCGACGCCGTCGGTGGTCAATCGGGCGGCGGCGGCGCTGCCATCTCGAGCGCGCCGATCCCCCTCACTGACTTGTGTCCGATCTTCGAAGGGGACTTGTGCGCGTACCTCACCCAGTGTCTGGGCGAGAAGTTTCGCGATCTCGAGCAATGCAAGGCCGAGGTGGATTGCTACGGCTTGCCGGAGCTTCAAGCGTCTGCCGCAAAGGGAAGCGTGGTCTATGACCCAGCGCAAGTGGGCAAGTGTCACGCGCGCTTTCTCAATGACCCGTGCAACTTTGCGTTCTTCCTTTTCACGCCGGACATTTTCGAAGTCCTCTCGTATTGTCCGAACACCATCACGCCCCAGCTCGCGCAAGGTGCTGCGTGCGTTTCGAACGGGGAGTGCACGGCGGGCCTGTATTGCAAGAAAGACAACGGGCAATGCCCGGGCGCGTGCGCGCCCTTCGCCGCAACGGGTGAGTCTTGTGCCGATGGCACACCCTGCGCGCCCAATTCCACCTGCAACAACCGCGACCTGTGTCACGTCACAGCAAAGGCCGGCGACACCTGTACGGACGGGTCCGATTGCGACGACAACGTGCTGTGCCTCGGCGACAATTGCCCAGACAAGTTGTATTGCGACGCGAGCGCGGGGAGCTGCAAGCCGGGCGTCGCAGAGGGCATGCCCTGCGGCGCGGTATCCGGCTTAGCCGCGCCCCTGGTCGGGTGTGAGAAAGACCTCTATTGCGACGCGGTGTTCATCGACAAGGTGGGCGCGTGCCGCAAGCCCGGCGGCGCGGGCACACCCTGCAATCAGAGCGGCTGCACCAAAGGCTTCCACTGCGTGGACTATGAGGGTCTCGGCGCCTCGCCGCACTTGGGGATGTGCTCGGGCCCGAGCTCAACGGGCGGTAATTGCGTCGGCCCAGCAGATTGCGCGACGGGCCTCGTCTGCTCGAGCGGCCTATGCGGCGCGCCGCTCGCGCTGGGCACCTCCTGCACTCAAGACGAAGAGTGCGCACCTGGCGACACCTGCGACACCACCTGCAAGACCGCCGCCTACCCCAGCGACGACTGTGGCGCCGCCACCACCGCGTGCGTCTTCAGTCGTTGCTTGAACGGCAAATGCGTCGACCACCAAAAAGTCGGGGCCGCCTGCGCTGCCGACGCGGAGTGCACGACTCAGCGCTGCGTGAGCGGCGTGTGCGTGGATACGTCGGTTTGCCAGCAGTAACCCAATAGGTTGCGATGACGGCACGAACAGGGCTCCGCACCGCCCTCGGACGGCCACGAGAGTGGGGCGATCCGAGCGCCCCACAGCACCTCATCGCTCGGCATTCGTGATCGTCGTTGCGGACGCCGGCCCGATCCTCCACCTTCATTGGATCGGGTGTCTGTCGTGGGGCTTGCCACCCACGCCGATCCACGTGGTCGAGCAAGTTTGGAGCGAGATTACTCAGCAC
>JBDTJC010000307.1:0-16289 GCA_039936055.1 Polyangiaceae bacterium
AAGACTCGACGCTCGGCGTGACCCGCACGGAAGTCCGCTCCAAGTCCGGTGAATCACACTTGGGGCACGTGTTCGATGACGGGCCCGAGCCCACCGGGCAGCGCTATTGCATCAACTCCGCCGCGCTTCGCTTCATTGCCGTGAAGGATCTGGCGAAGGAAGGCTACGCCGACTATTTACCGCTTTTTCAGGGCAAATAAAATTGTGAACTCGCTCGAGTCGCAGCTAAGGTCGGCTCTCCCGCCCATGAGTTCCGTCAGCATTCAGGAAGCACAAGATCTGATCACCTTTGCGGAGCAAACGTTGGAGCGTTTGGCGTTGGCGAGCGAGCGCTTGGCGGGAGCCGGCGAGGCACAGGCGGAGGAACGGGGCTGGCTCGTCAGCGCTGCACTGCGCGTCCGCGCGGGCCAGGAAGACACCCAAGCCGCCCTCACTGAGGGCGCGGAGCTGTCAGAGTTTGCCAGCAAGCGCAAGGTAAAGAGCGATGTGCTCTCGGCGGCTTGGGCGGACGCCGTTGAAGGCGTGTTCGACGCCATCGTGGCCAACGTGTCAGGAAACGGTCCGCTGATTGAAGCGCTGTTTCCCCATCAGCGCTTCGATGCGCTGCGCAAGCCCGGGGCCGCAGCGCAGAATTTCTGGCTGGAGTTCGAGCGGCGCTCGGAGTCTGCATACGTACGCCGCCTGTGTGGTGATCCCTCGTATGAGTTCCTGCCGCCGTTGCTCGCGGCCGCCAAAGAAACCGAGCGCGAGTTACGCGAAAGCGCGAAACCCAAGCCGCTGCCGCCCGCGCGCGAACAGACTCTGCGCGCTCGCATCAGCGTCGCGGCTGAGCGCTTGGAGCTCGCCCTACGCCAAGCGCGTGCGCTGAGTGAGGCTGCATTCGCCGCGACGCCCGCGGTCATGACTGAGCTCAATCTCGACACCAAGCTGAAGCGCCGAGCGCAGCGCAGCGAGCCCGCGAAGCTTTCCGCGAGCTGATTTCTCGCGCTTTGCTCAGCGTGCTCCAACCCGACGCAAGGTCGACACCCTGAGCAGGTGCCGACCTTGGCTCCCGGCCACCCGGGCTTACTTGTTGGTCAGGGCCGCGACGCCCGGAAGCACTTTGCCCTCCAGGAACTCGAGGGACGCGCCGCCACCGGTCGAGACGTGCGATACCTTGGACGCGACGCCCGCCTTCTTCACTGCGGACGCCGAGTCACCACCACCGATGATGGTGGTCGCGCCGGCGGCGGTCGCTTCCGCGAGCGCTTCGGCTACGGCGATGGTGCCCTTGGCCGAGGCGTCGATCTCGAACACGCCCACCGGGCCGTTCCAGATCACGGTCTTGGCACCGAGCAGGATGCTGCGGAACGCCGCAATGGTCTCGGGACCGGCGTCCACGCCTTCCCAATCGCTCGGGATGGCCTTGGTCGAAACGACCTTGGTAGCGCCCAAAGTACGCGCCTTGAAGTCCAGCTTGTCGGTAACCACGACATCCGTGCCCAGCACGATCTTGTCACCAGCCTCTGCGAGCAGGCTCTTCGCGAGCTCCACCTTGTCGTTCTCACAGATCGATTTGCCGATCTCGAGGCCTTGCGCCTTCAAGAACGTGTACGTCATGCCACCGCCGATGAGCAGCTTGTCGACCTGCGGGAGCAGGTGCTTGATGACGTCGATTTTACCCGACACCTTCGAACCACCAATGATGGCGACGAACGGGCGCTTCGGCTCGGCGAGCGCGCCGCCCAAGTAGTCCAGTTCCTTCTTCATCAGGTAACCGGCTGCGGCTTGCGGCACGAACTTGGTGATGCCTTCGGTCGAAGCGTGCGCACGGTGCGCGCTGCCGAATGCGTCGTTCACGTACACGTCCGCGAGCGAGGCGAGCTTCTTGGCGAAGCCGGCATCGTTCGCCTCTTCCTCGGCGTGAAAGCGCAGGTTCTCGAGCAGCAGCACTTCGCCGCCCTTGAGCGCTGCCACGGCCTGCTCGGCCGGCGCGCCCACGCAATCGTCCGCGAACGCGACGGGCGAACCGAGCAGCGCCGCGAGCGCATCCGCGACCGGGCGCAGGCTGAACTCCGGGTTGCGTTTGCCGTCCGGGCGACCGAGATGCGACATCAAGATGACCTTGGCGCCCTTGTCCTTGAGGTACTTGATGGTCGGCAGCGATTCCTTGAGGCGCTTGTCGCTCTCCACTTTGCCGTCCTTGAGCGGCACGTTAAAATCGACGCGCACGATCACTCGCTTGCCGGCAGTCTCGATGTCTTCCACGAACAGTTTTCGCTGGGTGCTCATGGGCCGGGGCTTAACAAGGCCCCGCGCCGGTGTCGAGAACTGCCCGCGCCCGCCGCGCTCGTCGCTGATTTCTGGGCGATTTCGCGTCACGATCTGGCCGCTTTATCGGTACTTCCGAGCGCGCGTCCCGCCAGCTAAGCTGCGCTCGGCCGCCCATGGAACGCACTCCAGTCGACTCCAGTAGCGTGACCTCGGTGGGTTACGACCCAGTCACGTCCGTGCTCGAGATCGAGTTCAAGAACGGCAAGGTGTACCGCTACCAGCAGGTACCACGCGCCGCGCATCGACTACTTATGCAAGCGCCGTCGATTGGCAAATACGTCAACGACGTAATCAAGCCGCGATTTACCGCGGAGTTCCTGTGATTTCAGTCGCTGACCGTCGTGCGGCGGTTTCCGCCAGCCTTTAGTTCGGAACGAATCTGCCGAATGGAGAACTGCGCGACACTTCACCGTAACGAGCGGGCTTGAATACTAGATGTTCGCGCGAGTTCCACTATGAGCAAACCCACACGCAATTGGCTTCTCGACCCGACCTTCCCCCACGCCCCCGCCGTGCCACATTTGGATTTGGAAACGCGGGAACTGGCCGGCATGATCGGCAACGACTCGGACGTGCACTCCAGCGGCACCTGGCTCGTTGGCACGCGCCCTGAAGACGACGAGCCGCGTTTCGCCAAGTCGGATACCGAAGCGCCAACGGTGCGCCCCGGCTCGATTCACGCTGCTAAGAGCAGTTGGTAACGCGCTCACGAGCGCGCGGCGAATTCAGCTCGCCGCCGCCGGCTCTGCTGCGCTCTTGCCTTTGCGCTTGCGCTTCTCACGGCGCGGGCGCCCGCTGAACGCCGCGTAGACCGCGAACAGCCCAGGGATCCAGTACGGCCAGTCGCCGAGTGTCTCGTACACCGTGCGGCCTTTGAGCCACGCAATCTGGTGCACCATGGTCTGTTCTTTGAACGTTTCCGTGGTCTGGAGCACGCGCCCAACCGGATCGATGAAAGCGCTGACGCCGCTGTTGGTCGAGCGCACGAAGAAGCGCCGATGCTCGATGGCCCGGAATTTGGCGAGTGCGAGATGAATCCACGGTTCGGTGGTGTCCCCGAACCAGGCGTCATTCGTGAGGTTCGCTAGCAGATCCACGTCGGTGTCGTGAGTCACGCGGTTGGCGAGAGCTGGCACGACGTCGTCGTTGCAGATCAAAGTCGCGATCTTGTGTTCGCCGAGCGGCAACGGGTCGTTCGTTTCTCCGGGGTCGAATTTGCCGGAATTCGGCGAGATCTCGTACAGGTACGGGATCTCGTGCCCGAACGGCATGTGCTCGCTGAACGGCACGAGTTCTTGCTTGTCGTAGCGACCGCGCAACTGGCCCTTTTCGTCAGTCACGAGCGCAGAGTTGTACAGCGCGTATTCGCGCGCATCGTCTACCTTCTTGGCCAAGACCGCGCCGAACAGGATCGGCACGTGTAGGCGCGCCGCAAAGGCGCGCGGGACGATGCGCGCAGCTTCTGAATCAAGCATGACCCCCATCACGGAGGTCTCGCTCCAGATCACTAGATCCAACTTGTGCTCGGAAGTCAGCTGACGGGTGGCACGCAGGTGACGATCCATGCCCTCGTCGTGATGGGTGCGCTTTTCGATCAGGCTCATGTTCGCCTGCACGGTGGCGACGAGTCCCTTGGGCGCAGCGGCAACGCGCGCGTCCACCTGGTGGATACGCAGTGCGCCGTAGCCTGCGGCCAGCACTGGCACCAACAGATACGGCGCCGCTACCTTCCAGTTCGGAGCACGCCGCTGCACGAGCGCCAGGGCCAGCTCACTCAAGCCGAAGTTCGCCGCGGTGAGCACCAACGTCACGGCGAACACGCCACCCAGCTCCGCCACCTGCGTGAACGCCGTTGCCTTGTGCAACACCGCCCCGAAAGACCAGAAAAACAGCACCGGAAAAGTCAGCTCACTCGTGACCAACGCCGACAGAAAGAGCAACCCGCTGTACTTCGGGAAGCGCTGTTCACCGCGCACGAACAGCCACGCGAACAGCCCCATGCGACCGCCCTCGAACGCATTCACGATCAAAAGCAGCAGCATGCAGATCGGCGCCGAGAAGCCGCTGAACTGCCGCATCATGTCGACCATCCAGTAGAAGCCGAGCGTGATCATCACCAGGCCGCTGAACCAGCCGAGCCAGAAGGCGCGCTTCGGTGTTTGGCCAACGAGTGCCACACGTAAGGGCACGAGCGCCACGAAACCCAGCGGCCAAATGTCGACGCCCGGAAACGCCAAGAAATAGAAGACGCCGCACAGCGCAGCCGCCCCAACCGCCCAGGCGAGCGGCAACGCGGGCCGCTGAACGCTCTTAGCGCCTTGGTTCGCGTTTGCCGTGTCGCTGGTAGCCGCAGTCATCGCCCGACTTGCTATTGCCTGTCCTAGGGTCACGCAAGCTGAAAGCGTTTCGCCCGGCTTTCCCGCGAGGGAGACGCGCGCGCCGCAGCGAACGAGGCGGAGCCGATGTCGGTCTACCGACCCCTCGGCATCTCAACTGTTCCAAACTGAGCGAGCTTGTCTCAGCGACTGTGCGCTCCCTTCAATCCGTCTCAGAATCGATACCTGCCGGCGAAACCCGCCGGACGAAAAGCGCGACGGCCTCAAATCAGTCACGCAAGTCTTCAGCCGATCCGTCGTTCATGGAAGGGCGTGTTACCTGTTCGCCGCCCCGACTCATCGCGTGCACCGACGGCGTCGCCGGTGCCGGCGGCGCCATCCGCGCAGGCGTTCGTCGCACGTCGCTCGACGCCCAGCATCACTCCCACTTCGCGTCCCAGCATCCTGCCGAGCATCCTGCCCGGCGTGAACATGAACGCGCATTCGGTGATGCTCAGCGGCGTGGCTGGCTACGTCGAAGCCGCCGGCTTCACTGCGCTACTCGGTCTGTTTCCTGCGCATGTCACGGGCGAGATCGTGAGCGACGCGGTCGCGCTCTCCTCTGGTCACTTTGTAGGGCACCTGGCGCGCATCTGGATGCTGCCCGTATTCGTTGCGTCGGTAGTCACCGCTACGCTCGTGGCGCGCGTCCGGCGCCGCAACGGGCAGCGCGCACTAACCGGGCTGTTGTTGCTCGTCACGGCTGCGCTCGGCTTGTTCAGCGCCAGTGATGCGATCGCCCAAGCACTGCATGCAGCCGGGCATTTGCGCTTCGCGGTGAGCGGCGGCTGCGCCGTCGCGGCGATGGGCATTCAGAATGCATTGATGCGCGAATGTCTGCTCGGCTCGTGCCCGACCACCGTGATGACCGGCAATCTGACGCACGTCGTGATTGACATCGTGGATCACGTGTTTCACAAGGTGATGTGTCCTCACCACCGGGATCGCAAACCGCGCTCGCGCTTGGCGCCGGTCGGCATCGCTCTGGCGGCGTTCGTCGCCTGCGCCGTGCTGGCAGGGTTTCTGACGCGCTCGCTGGGCACACTGAGCGTCACCTTGCCAACCCTACTCACGCTCGTGATGACTGTCCGAGCGTGGCGCGAAGATCGCAAGCGCCTGGTGTCGAGCATCCCCGCGCTGCACGTGCCTGCGGCGAACCTCGCCGCGGCGAGCGTCAGCCTGAGCCCCGCGCCGCTGCCGACCTTTGACATTTGGCCGGACTCTTTGCTGCCGCGCGCCCCGAGCAACGAACCCTTGCCGCGCACGGCAAGCACAGAACCCGGGTCCGTTCCCGCAGAGCACGAGCGCCCACCGATGAAGCGCACGATCTCTGGCACTCAGCTCAAGCGTCCCATCCGCGACGCACGATAGCGCTGCTTTTCTGAGCAATTCGCGCTTAGAGGCGAATCGAGATCCCGCTCAGCGCTGTCACGCCGAGCACTTGGTGATCGTAGTACGTCCACGGCACTTCACCGGCGAGGCTGATGCGCACGCGCGCAGAGAGCGGCAGACTGACACCGAACACAGCCTGGAGGGTGAGGTTCAGGTGTTCCTTACCGTCCGTTCGCGGCACGACGCCGCACACCAGCGCGCCGAACATTGGCCCGTAGAAATTCCAGCCGACCTGAGGCAACAGCGCGAAGCGTTGAAGGCGGCTCACGTGCAGCGGCGGGTGCGGAAATACGCGCTCGTTGAATTGCAAGTTCATGCCTAGCCGCACGCGGTCGACGACGTAGTAGTGCAGCCCGACGAATTCCGACAGGTTGAAGGTCTGGCTGATGTCCTTCGTGGTGTGGGTCTTGTAGTCGTGCGTGACCAAACTCGCACCGAGCGTGTCGGTTTGCAGGAACTCACCCTGTTTGCCAAGCGCCTGCGCCGAGCGCGGCGTGAGCAAACACAACCCGCTGAGCGAGACGGTAGCGAGCACCAGCGCGCGCGCGCCACCTAACCAAAAAGAGCGCATCGGAGGGGGGTTCAACTCAGAAATCGGCAGCGAACTGGACACTGCCCGGGCCGACCATGGCCCGGCCGCGCGAGAGACCGGCAAAATGCGAAGGCATGCTAGCGGCCTTCGTATCCGCGGACCCACCGACCGAAAAGTACAGGAGGGTGCCGACCAAGAGCCCTGCCCCGCCGACGCCGAACGCAACCGTGGAAATGTTGCCCGAGCGCTTGGCGGTATCGACTGACTCCCGCGCACTTGCGGGACAGACGTTGGAGTCGCAGCTCAGCGCCCGTTTGTCGCGCATCGCGATCAGCCCAAACGCGCTGCCGACACCCACACCAACCAAACCCACACCCCAGGACACGTAGGCAGCCGCGTGACTCGGCGGCGGCGGTGGTGCTACGGGCGTCGCGAGCGGCGCGCGGGGAGGCGCGCTCTGCGCTTGCGCAGGTTGCGGGACTGAATTTGCTCTGGCGTCATCGCCCGTGGCGGCGGGTACGAGCGCGGGCGCGTTCGGGTCTACCTCGAGCTTGAGGGAAATGGTTTTCTTATCTGCCGCGCTAAGCGTCACGCGCCCAGTGGACTTCAGAAATCCCGGCGCGCTCGCTTCGATCAAGTGATCACCGGGGTTCGCCGGCAACTCACTGTCTAGCAGCGTGCTCGCGATCACTTGGCCATCGACCGTTAGATGCAGATCGGTACCGGCAGGGCCCACCACTGAAATGGTCAAACCGGCGATCTTTGGTTTGGCCAAATCCAGAATAATTTGTGCGTGGTCGTACGCTTTGCTGAGCGCCGCGCTGGGGCTCGTAGGGAGCGGTTCACGCAGCACTTTGCGTAGCATTTCCGTGCCTTCGACCAGCTTACCTTGGCTGACTTCGCACTCACCTAAACGACTGAGCACGATCGCGGAGTGATGCAGCTTCTCGGAGCGTTCGAGCTTCGGAATCGCTTCCTCGCACTTGCCCGCTTGCGCGAGTTTGAGGCCATCCACCGCCAAGGTTCTGGCAGCGGCGGTTTCCGCCGCCGAGTCCTCTTCGGCATGCGCGACACCGATCATGCCGGATTGAACCGCACCAGACAGCGAAAAAATAGCAACCGCAGACCAAGAAGCTTGTCGAAGCGACATCATCGCAATCCTTTCAGAGCCGATTTTTTCGGCGCACCCGCTACGAAACTGCGGAGTTCTTGCAATCCGATGCGCGAAACACGGCAGACACGAGAGGAGCCCATGGGTGTGAGTTCACCAACGGCTTATCAACCCAACGCTTAAGCCGTTGCACAGGACGCGCCTGACTTTGGCGCAGGGACAGGGATCAACGGCATGTCATCAAACCGAGTACTCCATCAGGCAAGCTACGCAGTCGCGTTGGTGGTGACCGTCATCGCCGGCTGCAACAACATCGTCGGCCTGGACAAAATTTCCGTGAGCGAGGAGCCTTCGACTCCTGCCGGTGGAACGTCTGGCCACAATGACAGCGCGGGCGGCGGCAACACCATGAAAAATGGCGGCGACGCAGGCATGAACACGGCCTCCGGCGGCACCGGCAACAACGCGGGTGGCGGTGGTGATGCGGCCTCGCTCGCGGGCGAAGGCGGCATGGACATGTCACCCCCTGATTGCACGACCAATCAAGAGTGCACTGACCGCGCTGAAGCGGAGGACATGGGCGTGGCTGGCGCCGCGGCAGAAACGGCCGCAGCCGCAGCCGTGTGTGTAACAACCCCCACCGCACACTGCGTCCGTTTGCTGTCCGATGATTGCGACACCATCACGGGCAACTACCTCGACAACACGGCGATCGTGATCGGCTCGCTGTTCTCGACCAAAGGGACCACGGCGCCCACCAATATTCCGCGCCAACAGTCCGCGGAGTTGGCGATCGAGCAAATCAACGCCGCGGGTGGCATCCCGTCGAACAGCACGTCCGCGAATGGCCGCCCCTTGGTGATGGTCTCGTGTGACGAGTCGACCGATCTCGTGCGCGCAGCGACTCACCTCGTGAGCGACCTGCACGTGCCGGCGATCGTTGGTCCGAACACGAGTCAAGACACGCTCGATGTATCCACGAAAGTAACGGTGCCCGGTGGCACAGTCGTGATGAGCCCGACCGGCGTGGCCTCGAGCATTGCTTCGCTCAGTGACAACGACCTCACGTGGCTGATGGTGCCCTCAGACGTGCAGCGCGCGCCGCTGATGATCAGTCAGATTGGCGTACTCGAGCAATCCTTGAAGGTGGCGCGCAACAAGACAGTCATGACGCTCGGCGTATTGTACCGGAACGACGCGCTCGGCATCGGCACCCGCACGTCTTTGAACGACTTGGTGTTCAACGCGGTGTCGCTCGCCAGCCCGGTCAATTTGAACAACAATGTTCAGATCGACCCGTACAATGGTGCGGACGCCACGCAGGCCACGCTCGTCGCCAAATACGTTGCTTTTAAGCCCGATATCATCGTGCTGGCAGGCACAGCGGAAGCCATCACCAAACTGATGCAACCGATCGAAGCGGCCTGGCCCGCCGCGACGGCCCGCCCGAACTACGTGCTCATCGATTCGACCAAGGTGCCGGAGCTGCTCACCGCAGTGACGAACAACGACGACCTACGGCACCGCGTGCGAGGCACCGGCATCACCTCTGGTCCGACGGGCAAGAATACGCCCGGCGAGACCTTCAACGGCTTCGTGCTGGACTACAACGTGCGCTACGGTGCCGCCGCTACCATCTCGGGCATGGGGCCCGCGCATGACGCGGCTTACGCGATCGGCTTGGCACTCGCAGCCACCCGCGGCCAAGAGATTTCAGGCGCGAGCGTCGCTCAAGGCCTGCGCAAGTTGGCGGGCGGGGCGACCATCATCGAGGCATCGGGCACGAACGTGCTCGCGGCTTTCCAGAAGCTCTCGGGCGGCGAGAAGATCACCGCTGTGGGCACGTTTGGAATGTTGGATTGGGACGTAAATGGCGCCGTTCAGGGTGGCACTCTGGAAATGTGGTGCGTTGGCGGACCCATGACGAAGCCCGTGTACGCAAGCTCGGGCCTGATGTTCGACATCAAGAGCCAAATCCCTAGTGGCGCCTATGTTCAGTGCACCCCCTAAGCACAGCTCATACGCGCTAAAGAAATCGTCCCAATGAGCGTTTTGGCTAAGCAAGAGAGGATGATGCGAACCCCAGCTCCTCGTACACCTGGCGCGACTCAGGCCAGGCCTCCGTCCAGCGGCTTGATCGCGCTCGCGGAGGCGAACAGCGTTGAGATGCCCTTCGCCATCGGCGACGTCATCTCCGGCAAGTACGAGGTCCTGAAGCTGATCGGATCGGGCGGCATGGGCTACGTCGTTTCCGCCATGCACGTTGAGCTCGGTGAGGTCGTGGCGCTCAAGTTCTTGCGCCCCGAAGCGTTGCAGATCGAAGAGCTCGTGGAGCGCTTCGCGCGCGAAGCACGCGCAGCAGCGAAAATCCGCAGCGAGCACGTGGCGCGCGTCTTCGACGTCGGCACCTTGCCGGACGGCATACCGTTCATCGTGATGGAGCACCTCGCCGGCCAGGACTTGGCGGACGTGCTGGCACACGGCGGCCCGCTACCGATCAAAGTGGCCGTCGAGTACGTGATGCAGGCCTGTGAAGCGCTCGCCGCGGCTCACGCCGCCGGCGTGATCCATCGCGACATCAAGCCCGAAAACCTGTTTTTGACGCGCCACGCGCAGGGCTTGGATTTCATCAAGATCCTGGACTTCGGCATTTCCAAGGTAGCGCTCACGCCCGGCAAACGCGCGTTCGTGCGCACGATGATGCCCATCGGTTCGCCGGTGTACATGTCGCCCGAGCAAATTCGCTCGTCTGAGCACGTTGACCCGCGCACGGACATCTGGTCACTCGGCTGCGTGCTGTTCGAGCTGCTCACCGGCGTGGTCGCCTTCGATGAGCCGACGCTGATGCAGCTGAGCGCCGCGATTCTCGAGCAAGATCCCGTGCCGCTGCGCGCGCTCGTGCCGGACGCGCCAGTAGAGCTCGAAGAAGTCGTACTGCGTTGTCTGGAGAAAGACGTCGACAAGCGCTACGGCAACATTGCCGAGCTCGCCATCGCGCTGTATCCGTTCGCGCCACGGCGCTCGCGCATCTCGGCGGAGCGCTGCTATCACGCGCTCAAGAACGCCGGCATCGATTGCCCCGAGTTCGACGTACAAAGCGTGTATCCGCCGAGCATGGGCGAGCTACCCACCCCTTCCAGCGGTGCCCCGGCACGCGTCAGCACCTCCGCGCGGGTCAGCGCATCCGCCCGTTCCTCGGCTCGCTTGAGCGCCGCGGGACGCCGCGCAACCACCCCCACGAGCGTGCCGCTACCCGAAGTGCACGCGAGCGCCAGTGCACCCGCGACCATCACGCGCGACGAACTGGAATCGCTACGCCCGAGCAAGAAGTACAAGGTCGCTGGCCTGCTCGCGCTGGTGGCCATCGCGATTGCGGGCTCGTTCGTGGCGCTGCGCGCGCACCCCGATCTGCTCGGGGGCGCCGCGCTCGCCGCCCATGGCGCGGAACCCACGTCCGCCGCGCTTGGCGCCGCGCTGCCGAAAGGCGAGCCCAAAGTGGGCAGCACCGCCTCCCCGATTGATTTGGATGACCTCCCCGTGGAGCATGGCGCACCGCGCAGTGCGCAATCGGCGGCGGCAGGCGCGCAACGTCCGGCGGCCTCTGGTCTATCCCACCGAGCGGCAGCGCCAATGGGCATGAGGCCCGCGGCGGCCGCGGGCACTCCGCGCAAGCACTCGGGCGACGACGAACTCGACGTCGGCTACTGAGCTGCGCGCAGGGTGGGCCATCAGAAGGCTTGGCCGGCGGCAAAGTAACCGCTGATGGGCGTTGCGTCCGGCGAGCTCGCGACCTCTGCGCGGATCACGAACGAAGAACCCGACTGCACGCGCACACCGCCACCATAGCCATATTTGAGGCCAACACCGTGGCCATCCAGCTCCGGGTGCGACGCGGCATCCGCCCACAGCCGGCCCGCATCGAACAACGGCACGACGGCAAGGGTCAGTTCCTTGCCGAGCGCACGGAAGGACGCGACCTCCATGCGCAACTCAGCATTGCCGAACAGTTTGATCTTGCCGTAGTAACGCTGCGCGGGAACACCACGCACGCCCGTCGAGCCACCGAGAGCGAACGTGTCGTCGAAACGAGCCAGCTCGTAGAACGGCACATTGCCGAACATCCAATCACCGACTAGCCGCGTCGCGAGGGTGATGCGTTTGGTGCCAAGGGGCAAAAAACCCCGCAAATTTGCGGTCGCTTCGCCATAGCGGTACGGGAACTGCGTAGTTCCACCCGGGCTCAGTTTGACGTCAATGGTGTCGAAGCTGCCACTGTGGGTCGAGGTTTCGTTGTCGCGCGTATCCCACTGTAAGCCGTACTTGAGCAGAAACACCGAGTGGGAATCGACAGGACCGATGAGCCGCTTCACCTCGTCACTTCCCGTGCGCTGGTCGTCAGCCAGCTTCGAATCCGTGGCCACGCCGATTTTGTTGTAGATGTACCGAAAGCCGAAGCGGGCGATGAAGTGGTCGACGACCTTGGTCCGTACATCCACGTCGAACTGTGGGTGCCCGCGCGTGTATTTGAAATAGTCGTCCGAGGTATTCTTGCCCGCGACAGAAGAAGCGTTCCCCATCCCGAAGTAGTCGATGCTCTCCCAGGTGTATGAAGGCCTGATTTCGAGCCGCAGTGGTACCCCAAACAATCTCGGAATCGTCAAGCGCGCGTAGAAGTCTTGATACGGCACGCTGAACTTGTTCTGGGAATATTTGAAGGTGACGAGGCCCGCCGAGTCGATATTCCACAGGTAGGGATCCGCGCCGGGTTTGACGCGCGCAATGCCGGCAAAGTAGCCGCCACCAAAGCCAAGGTCAGTGCTGCCGCCCAAGACGGGCACAAGGTTCGTTTCGGTGTGTTCGGCTTCGGCATCCGGATGACTGGAGTCCGGCGGGGCAGTGATCGGCGGCCGCACGTCATCGCTTGGGTGACTGTAGGAATTCAGCGGATCTGCCGCGAAGGCGGAACCGGTCCAGAACGCTGAAATGATCAAGAAACGGCGCAGCGAACGCCGAAAGCAAATCTTCACGCACGCCCCGAATGCACGTGATGTGCCGCGCGAATTTACCGCGATTACGGCGGACCGCGCCGGCTCACCGGCGTGGCGCCCTGGCAGCAGCCGACCATTCTGCCCCGTGTCTGCGGCGGCGTCGGGCTAGCTGATCAGGCAAAATCTCCATCTGGCGCCCGACAAGGACAGCACGCTCCGCGCCGATGCTCGCCAAAGCCTCGCCAAAACCCGAACTTGCTGAGCGGGTTTTCTGCTCCCTGAGGGGGAACCCTGAGGTTTTCCCCGGGGCGCGTGCTTTGACTTTTTCGAGCGGCCACGCGAAGCGCGACGTGTTATGTGCGCGGCCATGACGATCGAAGCTGCTATCGCCGACACCTCCGCCAAAACCGTTACGTTCGGCGGCAAAACCTATCAGATCCAAGCGCTGTCGGATGATAGCTACACCGTGTTACTCGCGGGCATCCCGGTCGGTCGCGTCGTGTACTCGTTCGGCGCGGCGAACGGCGTGCCGGAAGGTGACGCGCTGAGTGAAGACGCCTTGTACGCCATCGCCGAAGCTTGGTTCGCGGCCGTCGACGCGTGAAGCCGCGGGCCGTACGCCTGGATCGCGGACACGACGGCCGACTCAAGGCCTGGGTGTGCGAGCATTGGGACCGCGTCCGCCTCCGAAAGTGCGCGGACATCGTGCAAGACAGCTTCGGCGGGGAAGCGCGTGACCGCGTGGGCGGTGCGGATCTGGTGTTTTGGGACTTCATGGTCGGCCCCGAGCTGGTGACGGTGCACCTGGAGCAGCACGTCGGCATCGCGGTCATGGCCAACAGCTTGAGCGCGTCGAACGAGGCGCTCGTGCAAGAGATCGCTGGGCACCTCGTGCTGCACGCACAGCTGGAGTGAGCGCTCGTTAGTCGGCGAGTAGCCCGAGCGCCTCTTGCCGCTTCCACTCCGCGAGCACGATGCCGGAAGCGACAGCAACGTTGAGGCTCTCCGTCACGCCCGCCTGAGGGATCGTGACCTGCGCCTGACATTCGGCCAAAACGCTGGCATCCAACCCGCGGGCTTCGGAGCCAATGAGCAGCAGGTCCGAACGTTGAAAGCGAAACACGTGCAGTGACGTCGCCGCCGGCCGCGGAGGCACCGTCGCCACGCGCCGCCCAGCGTAGCTTTGCAGGAACGAAAGCGGCTCGGTCTCGATGCGCTGCCAGCGAATCCTCGAGAATGCCCCGGCGGACACCGTGCGCAAGCGCTGCGCATAGGACTTGCCGTAACGCTCACGCACCAGCCGATGCGGGTCGAACACGTAACACCGGTCGAACCCGAACACCTCGAGCGTACGCGCGAGCACACACAAGTTCTCGAACTGCTCGGGCGCGTAGACCAATACTTCCATGACTCAGTGCTCGGCGGCGGGCAACGCCGCGACGCGCTCCCTTGCGGCAGCGACATACACCGAGCGCGGGTAGCTCTTCAGCAACTCCTGGAGAATTTCGCGTTCATCACTCGGGCGCGCGAGCTTTTGCAGCGCTTGCGCCTGGCCCCAAAGCGCCTCCGCCATCAAATCCGGATTGCCGATGTGGCGATAGATATCGAACTCCGCCAACGCATGATTTGGGTCACCACTCTGCAAGTACAACACCCCGAGCGACAAATGCGAGGTGATGCCCTCCGGCGAACCCGGAAAGAACTGCTCAAGCTGCACTGACATCGCGATCGCAGCGGGCAAATCCCCCTTGGCGCGCGCAGCCGTCGCGACCGCAAACATCTCGCTCGCGGACAGGTGACGCTCGGGTGCTGCTTGAGTTTTTTGGGTATCCGCTGCGGCGTCGGGTTCCGGCGCAACTTTCACCAAAGCTTGATCGTGCGCCAAGTTCAGCACCCGCGCGCTCGGCAACCCGGTCGCCGCGGTCAGCGCGGCCGCACCCCAGTGGAACCTCGGCCAATGCAGCTGCCCACGAAACACAATGATGCCCAGCGTAGCAATCGCTGACATCAGCAGCGCTAGCCCGAACGACTGCACGGCAAGGCGCGTCCGTGGCGGCAGCGGTGAACGGGCAGGTTGGGGATCGGGCATCGTCGGGGCGGCAGCGCGACACTAGCCGAAGAGGAACGTTCGTAGCCCCGTAACGACCGCATCCGGGATCTGGTGGCCGCCGCTGAACGGCTGCCAGGTGACGTCCAACCCGCGCTCTTCGAGCTCGGTTTTCATGCGTTCTGCGCCGGAAAACGGCAATACCGGATCTTCACGGCCGTGGGAGATGAAGACCGCGGGCCGCAGCGCGTGCAGCGCCGCAGTTTGCGCGGCGGCATCCGCCAACAGCCGCCCGGACAGCACGGCCACGCGCTGAACCGGCGGAGAGGCCAGAAGCGCGACGTCCAACGCGAGCATTGCCCCTTGCGAGAACCCGACCAGAAACAGCTGCTCGGGGGCGTAGAGTTCCTTGGTCTTCTGGAGTACCGCCTGCACGGCGCTGCGCGCTGCTTCCAACTCCGCGTTAGGCGGCGGCAGATGAACCGCGGGAGCGGCGCCCGAGTCCGCAACGTAAGGCGGACGGTCACGGGCATCCAAGCGCCACCACGCGCGCCCGCCACCACCTAAACGGAGCGGCGCCGCGGGCAAAATGAAGCGAGTGCTCGAACGCATCAACGCGCGCGCGAGCGGGACCAAGTCATCGCCTTGTGCGCCGAAGCCATGCAGCAACACCAGCGCGACTCCACCGCGCTCATCCACACGCATTTGCGTCACCTGCACCACCTCCAGCGGCGGCCCGGTCAGACGCGCAGCGCTGAGCGGTGACGCACTCGAGGCAGGCGACGGCGCGCCCTGCACGCGCGTGCTGCAGGCCAACGGCGTTGCCAGCAAACCGAACAGCGCGGCGCGCCGGGACAGAGTGAACTGGGGTGAGGCGGGGCGTATCACGAGGGTTCGGCTCGACCGGCAAAAAGCGCGCGATACCCGCGCGGAGTCAAGCCCAGCGTACGCTGAAAAGCGCGCGCCATGCGCACCGGATTATCGAAACCAGAGCGCGCCGCAATCACCTTCGCGGAAAGCGCGCCATTGGCAAGCAAGAGCCGCGCGTGCTCGACGCTCAGGCGCTCGATAAGCTTAGCTGGCGTGGTGCTGAGCTGCTCCAAACAGCGGCGGTGCAGGGTGCGCAAGGACATGCCCGCCGCGCCGGCCAACTGCCCAACGCTGAGTCGCCGCGCGGGCGTCTTGCGCAGGGTGTCCAGCGCGCGCGTGAGCGCGTCATCTGCGTTGGTTTGGCTGATCAAGGTCTCGCTGAACTGCGCCTGAAAGCCGGGCCGCCGTGCGTACACCACGAGCCGCGCGGCCGTAGCGTCCGCCACCTTGCGTCCCAGATCTTGCTCGACCAACGCGAGCGACATGTCGATACCTGTGGTCACCCCGGCGGACGTCCAAACTTTGCCTTGCTGGACGAAGATGGCGTCGGCATCCACCGTCACCGCTGGACGAAATGCGCTGAGCGCTGCGCACGCCGACCAATGCGTGGTGGCCCGCAAGCCGTCCAAGACCCCGGCGTGCGCCAAGATGAACGCCCCAG
>JBDTJC010000308.1:0-4948 GCA_039936055.1 Polyangiaceae bacterium
CGCGCTGACTGCGCGGGCCGTATCCGCGCGGTGCGGCCGCGTGCGGATTTAGGCGGGGATTTGCGTCAAGTCGTTGACGTCTCGCAAAGCGACGCCGCAGGGGTTTGCTCAACTTTTACCATCGAGCGGCCGCATGACTCCGCCATCCGAGTTTTTGGACACTACGGGGTGGATGAATTTAGGAACTCCCGCGGGACGAATCCCCTTTGACGAACGAAGCGACGAGCTCGCTGAACTGGTCGGGATTCTGCTTCCAATGCTCGGCCGAGGGGGCGACCTGGAGTGACGCGCCTGTTAAGCGTGCCCGAAGCAGCTCCGCGGAGCGGAGCGGGTGCATCGCGTCGCCCGGGTGGCCGAAGATCAACGTGGGAGCTTGGATTTCTTGCAGTCGATCAATGGGGATCTGAGCGCCATCGAACAGGAGGCCACGGATCGCTGGGATGAGTGCCGCGCGACGTTGTGCGGCGACCGCGCGAGCCTGTTCGGCATTGCCGGACAGCAGACTGACTATGCTCGCCGTCAACTGAACGCCCAAGTAGCGATACATCGCGGCGAGTGAGCCCATTTGACGGCGCGCTGGCAGCAGGTCCTCTCCGAAGGGCGGCGGTGAGCGCAAGATCAATCGCTCGACCCTTGCTGGCCGCGTCAGCGCCAGCAGCAACGCGACACCGGCTCCCATGGAAGTCCCGCACACGGCCGCTCGTTCGATGCCGAGCGCGTTCATCAGCTCGTGCAGATCCTGAGCCAACGCGGCCCAAGAGTAGTCTTCGCTGCGCTCGCTGTATTCCGATAGGCCATGTCCCCGGGCGTCGTAAGCGATCACGCGCAAGCCATTGGCCGCGAGCCGCGCGGCGTTCACCACCGACGCGGTGGCTACGCTGCCAAGCATGCCGTGTGCGGCGATCAAGCATGGCCCCGAACCGTGTTCTTCGAAGTACAGGCGAACCCCGCGCACCAGCGTGTAGGGCATGATTGGCTCCGTCTAGCCTAGAAAAGGCGACTAGCACAACGCTTCCGCACCGCCGCCGGCTGGCTCGTTCGATCGCGTGCTGACGTTCCAAGATGGCTACTTGAGTTCGGTCAGGCGATGGGGCGGTTCGCGCGAGCCGCCCGGCTCACTCAGTTACAGCCGACCTGCGTCGGAGCGATCACCACGTCGTCGTACCAGAGGTTACGCGCTGTGCCGCCGTAATTCTCGAAGCCGAACTTGAACATGTCGTACGTAAAAGGGCCCCAATCAGTGACATGCAGCGCGGTCACCTCGGTGCTGTTCACGAACACACGCACGCTGCTGTTCGGGCCATCGTAGAAAGTCTCAACGCAATACCAGGTGTTCGGCGCAAAGGTGATGCCGCCGGAGCAGGCATAATTGCTCATGCCGTTCACGGCGTTCGACAAGATCTCCTTGTCGTCGGACTTGCGATTGATCTCAAGCTGACAACTGTGCTCCCCAACGCGGATTTGGTTGCCATCATTGGGATCGCCGTCGCCATCCGTCGCGTTGATGAACGTGTCGTGGCCCGTGACAGTATTGGTGTTCACGTCCTGGCGCAGGTAGACGCGGGTCCAGAAGGACGGCGTTCCTGTCATCACGCCGAGCATCGTGCTGAAATTGCTGCCGGGCATGACCTTCAGCGAGTGAGTGCCGCCGTGCGCCACCGTCGCGTCGACCGCCATGTAGGTCGCCATCATCGACTGCTGATAGGTTGGAAAGAACACGGCTTTCGTCGGGATCGAGCCGGCTTCGAAATCTTCGCAAAAGATCGCGTTCGCCGGGCAGGCGCCCGTAGCCCCACCGCCGGCCGTCATGCCTGCCGTTCCACCTGAGGCGCCCGACGCTCCTGCCGCTCCGGTTGCGCCGCCGGCCGAAGCTGCCCCGCCCGCGCCCGCGCCCGCGACTGCCGAGTTGCCACCCGAGCCCGCCGCACCAGGAAGCCCGTCCGCGCCGCTGCCGCCTAGAATGCTGCCACCGGCCGAGGTAGCCGCGCCTGCTGTACCTGGCGCGCTCGCGCCGCCTGCACCGCTGCCACCCGCTGCGCCGCCCGAACCCGACGACGAGCACGCCGCGAGGGCGACGCTGAAGGCGAGACACGTACAAAAGGACAACGCAACGCTTCGAAGCTTGAACAAAGACAACACCGTTTCCGTTACTCAGGTCAAAAAGGGCCGATTGACCTCAGGTTTACGCGCGCGAACCGAAGTCCGCAACCAAGGCGCAGCGGGCCAGAAAAAGGGGGTTGATGGTCACGGAACACGACTCACAGCGGCGCAGCCTTCGGCGTCGCGGACGCAGGCGCGTGTAAACTGAGGGTGCCGGACCTCGATGCCACCGCGATCGCGTTTGCGGAAGCGCACGAACCGCCACGACTGGCTACTTAGCCTCGTGCTATTTCGCGCGAGACACTTCGAGATTGCGGGCTGGCTCTGCACAAAACAGCAGCGCCGCCCCCCCTTCGCGGAGAGTCGGCGCTGGCCCCAAGTAAGTAAGCGGAGCGCTTGCTTACTTCAGATTGTCCGAGCAGATGTATTGCGGACCAGTCTCGTAGTTGCAGTTTCCATCGTTGTAGATGAAACCATCTGTGTCGAGGCTGAAGACGCCCAGCCAGCAGCCCGCGGTGTAGTCGCCGTTGGGCTCCGAATAGGACTGGTCCCGGATGAACCAAGCGCCACCGTCGATTGCCTTCCAGTCGACCGAGCAGTGGGTGCCGTCGGCCGAGTTCATCACGCAGTCCGAGTAATTCCGGCCTTGGAACGTATTATAAACACCCGGCACGACCTGGAAATACGGACTTGAGTACTTGGCATACATAGCATTCAAATGCGCATGCGTGCGCGGGACGACCATTTGCAAACCGACCGCCGTGCAAGAGTTTGGCTCATCGAAACGGTGCGTGCTGGTGCCGCCGTTGATTGGGTACTCGGTGTAGCCGCCGCCGTCGGTGGTCATGTCGCAAAACACAGTGAGCGGTAGGAGCGGGCCCGCGCCGTCCGGGTCGATCACGTAGTCGCCGTCGACAGCAGCCGGGGCCGCGGCCAAGATCGATTTGCAGCTGGTACCCGAGACAGCAGTCGCGCACGTCGTGCCGCTGAAGCCCGCCGCGCAGGTACACGAGAATGCGTTCACGCCATCCAGGCACGTGCCGCCGTTCAAGCAGGGAGCGCCGGCGCAATCGTCGATGTTGGTCGCGCATGCCGCACCGCTGTAGCCCGCCGCGCAGGTACACGAGAACGCGTTCACGCCATCCACACAGGTGCCGCCGTTCAAGCAGGGAGCGCCGACGCAATCGTCGATGTTGGTCGCGCATTGCGTGCCGCTGTAGCCGACCGCGCATGCGCAGCTGTAACCGTTCACTAGGTCGGTGCAAGTGCCGCCGTTCGCGCAGGGCGCCGGGTCACACTCGTTGATGTTGTTGCTGCAAGTCTTCCCGTTGTAACCCGCCAGGCAAACGCAGCTGAAATCCCCCACTAAGCCGGTACAGGTTCCGCCATTGACGCACGGATTGGTCGCGCACTCATCGATCAGGTTGCTGCACGTCTTCCCGTTGTAGCCCGCCGGGCATGCGCAGCTGAAATCCGCCACTAAGTCGGTACAGGTACCGCCATTGGTGCACGGGGTGCTCGCGCAGTCGTCGATATTCGTGGCGCAGAGCGGGCCGCTGTAGCCCTCGGCACAGGCACAGACCGGGGTGCCGGTCGAGCTAACCGTGCACGTGCCGTCGTTCAGACAGGGGTTGACCGTGCAGGCGTCCGTCGCGACCGCGTCGCAGAGCTTGCCGGTGAAGCCCGTGGCACAAGTGCAGCTAAACGATGCGCTGCCCGAGGTGAGCGCCGTGCAGGTGCCGTTCAAGCACGGGTTCGGATCGCAGCTCGACTCGCTTGGAGCCGCACCGCCCTGGCCCGCTTCGCTATTGCCTGCACCGGCAGAATTGCCTGCACCAGCAGAATTGCCTGCACCAGCAGAATTGCCTGCACCAGCAGAATTGCCTGCACCAGCAGAATCCCCTGCCCCAGCAGAACTCGCTTTGCCCGAGCTTCCTCCACCCGACGTTGCGCCGGCCGCGCTACCTCCCCCGGCCCCCAGAGGCGTGACCCCATCGTCGTCTGTACAGGCGACGACCGCTACTCCAATTAACCCCAGCGCAACGCACGAAAACAGCTTCATGGCTTCGTCTTTTCCTAAGTTTGGTCGGGCTTACCCGAATAACAGTTGGCCGATCGTGCACCGGGCTCCCGAAGTCCGCGGCCAATCGCACTGGTCGTCCTGGGCGGCATACGGCGCCTCTGAGAGCGCCCTTAACCCTCCTCAAGCAGTATCGGATTCATCGTGACGTGTACAGCGCGCGCTGGCGCAGCGTTCGAAGCTAGTTGGGCAGAAATGCGCATTGAATGCGCACTCAGAGGAACGGAGGAGACCGGCGCCACACGGCTGGCGGAACCCGCCACCACGAAGCGCTGCTGTGGAAAGGGCTGTACGCCAAGCTCTTTCACCTTGCGACGAATGCTGGCTCGTCTTCGTATGCGTTGGCGAGTCGGGCCAGAGAACACGCAGGTGAAGGGGCCGCGCGGATTTGCTTGACGACGGCGACCCTGCGCGGCGAACGCCATCGAAGTAGGGGCAACTGTCTCGAAGCCGAAGCGCATCTGCTGCGCGGGCTCGCTACGGCGCGCGAGTTCGGGATCGATTCCTCCGAGACGGCGGGCGCCGAGAACGATTTGGCGGTGCTCTACAAGTACTGGGGTCGCTTCGAGCAAGCGCTGGCCCTGTATTCGAGCGCGCTCGAGAAGGTGCGCGCCATTCACGGCGGCGACAGCTTGGAGTCTGCCACCCTCTTCCACAACATCGGCGGTGTGCTTCACTCGCGCGGCGACTTCGCGGCTGCCGAGCAGCCCGCGCGAAAGGCGTGGGACATCTCGCGCCAGCATCTGGGCGAGGACGAACCGCGAGCTT
>JBDTJC010000309.1:0-3166 GCA_039936055.1 Polyangiaceae bacterium
TCATTCCCGCCAATGACCCGACGCTCATGTTTGCCAACGCAGGCATGGTGCAGTTCAAGGATCTATTTCTGGGCGTTGAGAAGCGCGCCTACAAGCGTGCCACGACCAGCCAGAAGTGCATCCGCATCAGCGGCAAGCACAACGATCTGGAAGCGGTGGGGCCCTCGCCGCGCCACCACACCTTTTTCGAGATGCTCGGCAATTTCAGCTTCGGTGACTACTTCAAGGAAGAGGCCATCGTCTTCGCGTGGGACTTTTTGACCAAGGAGCTGCAGCTCCCGACCGACCGCCTGATCTTCACCTACTTCAAAGGTCAGAACGGCGTTCCTGAGGACACCTTCGCGCGGGACCTGTGGCTCAAGCTGTCCGGGTTCGGGCCGGACCGCGTGCTCGGTCTGGGGGATGACAATTTCTGGCAGGCGGGCGAAACCGGCCCGTGCGGTCCGTCGAGCGAGATCTTCTTCTGCAACGGTCCGAACGTGAACGTGAACGCCTTCGGCGAAGAGCAAACGGTTGAAGGTTTCGGCTGGATGGAGATCTGGAACCTGGTCTTCATGCAATTCGAGCGTAACGTCGCTGGCGGCACGCTCGCGCCGCTGCCCGCGCCTAGTATCGATACGGGCGCGGGCCTTGAGCGCCTCGCCTGCGTCACGCAGGGCAAGACCAGCAACTACGATACGGACTTGCTGCGAACGCTCGTGGATCGCGCGAGCGAGCTCTCAGGCAAGCGCTACGGCGCGACCATGGACAAAGACGACGTGTCCATGCGCGTGATCGCGGATCATGCGCGTACTACCGCATTTTTGATCGCCGAAGGCGTGATGCCGGACCGCACGGGCCGTGAGTACGTGCTGCGGCGCGTGATGCGCCGCGCGATTCGCCACGGTCACCGCTTGGGTATCCAGCGGCCGTTCTTGCATGAAGTCGCCCTGCGCGTCGTCGACGTCATGGGTGAGCAATATCCGGACTTGCGTGAGCGCCGCGATCACATCGCGTCCGTCGCAGAGGGTGAAGAGGTGCGCTTCCGTCAGACCATCGAGCGCGGTCTCTCTTTGCTCGAAGAGCGCTTCGACGGCATGGCCGGCGAGGGCAAGACAACGCTCGCGGGCGGGGATGCGTTCAAACTTTACGACACGTACGGCTTCCCGCTCGACCTGACCGACGTGATCTGCAGTGAACGCGGCTTCACCGTCGACAAGGCGGGCTATGACGCGGCGCTCGAGGTCGCGCGTGAGCGCTCCGAGTTCAAGAACGATCAAACGGCCGTCGAAGGCGTGTACCGCGAAGCGCTGGCGGCGGTGAAGGGCGGTTCGGTCCGCTTCACCGGTTACGAGAAGGACCGCGACCACGGCACCCTGCTCGCCATCGTCAAGGATGGCGCGCTGGTCCAAGAGGCCAGCGCCGGCGACAGCGTGGAGCTAATCAGCGATCAGACACCTTTTTATGGCGAATCGGGCGGTCAAGTCGGGGATCACGGCGTGATCCAAACCGCCACCGCCAAGGTCATCATTGAGGACAGCCACAGGCCTATCACGGGTTTGGTGGCGCATCGCGGTCGCATCGAAGCCGGTTCGATCAGCGTGGGTGAACAGCTGGACTTGGTCGTGGACAGCGCGCGGCGCGATCGCACGCGCCGTAACCACTCGGCCACGCACCTCCTGCATTGGGCGCTGCGCACCGTGCTCGGCTCGCACGCGCAACAGAAGGGCTCACTCGTCGGGCCCGAGCGCTTGCGCTTCGACTTCACCAGTCCACGTGCGCTCACCCCGGAAGAGATCTCCAAGGTTGAAGATCTGGTCAATCAGCGCACGCTTGCTAACCATACCGTGCGCACCGAAATCCTGAATATGGATGAAGCGCGCTCGCGCGGCGCGATGATGATCTTCGAAGAGAAGTACGGGGACGTTGTGCGCATGCTGAGCATGGCCGAGTCCACAGAGCTGTGCGGCGGTACGCACGCGCGCGCCACCGGTGACATCGGCCTGTTCAAGATCGTGAGCGAGCAGGGCGTCTCCGCTGGCGTGCGCCGTATTATCGCTGTTACCGGTGACGGCGCCCTCGCGTATCTACGTGAAGTAGAAGCGAATTTTGCCAGAGTGGTGACCATCGCCAAAGCCACCCCCGCGAACGTCGCGGACAAGGTTGAGAAGCTCCTGCTGCACGAGCGCGCGCTCGAAAAGCAGATCGACGAGCTGCAACGCAAGCTCGCCACGGGCGGAGGCGGCGGTGGGATGGACGCGCTGCTCGCCAAAGCGCGCGATATCGCGGGCGTGAAAGTGCTCGGCGTGCGCACTGAGGTGACGGACCGCGGCGCGCTGCGCGAACTCGCCGAACAACTGCGCGACAAACTCGGCGAGAGCATCGTTTTGGTTGGCTCGGTTGCGGACGGCAAGGCGCAGCTCGTGCTCACAGTGGCGAAGCCGATCACCCATCGCTTCAAAGCGGGCGAGCTGATCAAGGCATCTGCCCAACTCGTGGGCGGCTCCGGCGGCGGCCGCCCAGACATGGCGCAAGCCGGCGGCACCGAGGTCGCCAAGTTGGACGAAGCGATCGAGGCGATTTACGCCGGTGTTGGCTGACGCTCGCTTGAGGCGATTGAGAGTTTTGGGGTCGCCTCGCAGGGGCCCACTTGCGCCAGTAACGTGCTGGCGTTGGAGCGACAGCGCACCCTAGTACTTCGGTTCGGGTGTGCGTTCCGGGTTTCTGCGGCCCTCGAGGGTGAGGACCGCAGAAACCCTCCAGCACGGCAAATCTGTCCTCAGTACTCTATCTGTTTCGACGTACGACAACCTGGAACGGAGTTCCAAGTCGTCGTACTAGCGCAGTCCCAAAGCGGTCGATTAATGGGTAACACCAATCATTGGTCACACCCACGACCCGATGCATCGTGTGACCCGGACTGCGGACACCCGGTGCTCGCTCGCTTCGGCAAAGCAGCCAACGAGCGCGCGTCGACGCGCTTCCGACGAAGGGACCCGTAGCTCCGCCCCATGGCCAGACGCTCAAGGACACCCGCCCGCCAAGTTTTGCGTTTTGGCGAGGCTTTCGGGAGCACCGCAGCGGAGCGTAGGCTGCTACGTGAGCAGCGGAGCGCAGCGAAAACGACGCGCTTCGTGATACCCGACGGGGTGAAGCCAAAACCAAAAATCGGCGGGCGTCGCTGCGG
>JBDTJC010000310.1:0-16169 GCA_039936055.1 Polyangiaceae bacterium
ACGTGGCTGAGCAGGGCCGTTCCAGTTACCACTAGCCACTGAAAGGCACAGCTCGCATGCCAGGACCCCAGAGCGCCAAGAAACGTCAACGAGAAGCAGCTCGCCAGGGCTACGCGCGCGACAAGGCGGCGAAGAAGGAAGAACGCAAGGCCACGAAGGCCCCGCGCGCTCCCGGTGAAGAAGGTGAAGATCCGGACCTCGCCGGCATCGTCGCAGGCCCCCAGCCCAAAGAAGAAGGCGAAGAAGACTGGGTGGTTCCGCCGACGGTTGCTCCTCGCTGAGCGTGAAGCGGTGAGCGGTCGCGCTCACTAGCGGCTTCAGCGGTGTCGGGCGAATCGCCGACTAAGCTACGCAGATTTCGTCGATGAGCCCTGAACCGCAGCCGTCTCGCACGGCGTGCGCGTGTGGGCTGAAAACGACGCACCGAACTCGCATTTTCGTCTGCTACTTCTCGGAGTAGCGGATGCGCGCCGCTCGCTTGCCCCAGCGGCGGCGCGCTCTCATACAGATGAATCAGTCGCGCGCCACAGGTACCAGCTCGCGACGGTTCGATACGGCATCCAGCGTTTGGCTCGCGCTTCGAGTTCCTCCCTCGTCGGCAGCTCGGGAGTGCCGAAGGCGATAGAGAAGCCTTTGCGCACGCCATAGTCGTCGACCGGCAAGATGTCGGGGCGACCGAGCCGGAACATGAGCAGCATCTCGACCGTCCAGCGGCCGATGCCGCGCACTTCCGTGAGGCGCTCGACGATGGCTTCGTCCGACAGCTTCTGGATCTGCGCCAGGCTGGGAAGCGAGCCGTTTTGGTTACGCTCGGCGAGATCCCGAAGGGCCAGGAACTTGGCCTTGGAGAGGCCGGCGCCGCGCAAATCTGTTTCGCTGGCGCTCAACACTTGTGCTGCGCTGAGCGCGCCGCGCGCGCGCGGGAACAGCGCGCGCACGCGCGCGAAGATGGTGGCGGCGGCCTTGCCGTGCAGCTGCTGATACACGACCGACTCCGCCAGTGCGGCGAAGAGGCTGGGTGTGGTCTTGAGCTGCAGGCGGCACGGCCCGATGCGGTCGATCAGCTTGCTGAGCTTCGCGTCTGATGCACGTAACGCTTGCACGGCTTGTGCTGCGTCGAAACCGAGCTGCCCATCACCGTCGAACAAGCCGCGTTGGGCTTGTTCGATCTCGAGCATTTTGCGTTTCGTGGCAGCGCCGCCGCCCGCTGAAAAGCCACCCAGCTTGCCGCCTGCGGCGAGCACGCGATGACACGGCACAACGATCGCGAACGGATTTCTGCCCAGCGCTTGCCCCACCGCGCGCGCCGAACCTGGCGAGCCGAGGCGCGTTGCTACTTCACCGTAGGACAGCGTCGCGCCGGAAGGGATGCGGCGGGCGAGTTCGTACACGCGCTGGTGAAAGGGCGGCACCCCCGTCATATCCAGGGTGATTTGGCTCAAGTCAGTGGCCTCGCCACGCATCAACGCGATGATGCGATCGATCGCCCGTTGCACCAGGGGCGGCGGCGCGCCCTCCGCGCCTTCCGGCACGCGCCGCGCGATGTGCGCGCGAGTCTCGTTCACGCGCGCTTCGGGCAAGCGCACACAACACACGCCGCGCTCATTCCAAGCGATCCCACAACGGCCAACCGCGGTGTCGAACAGAGTAAATCCGTGTTTCGTCATCGTGTCTTCGCGCCCGCGTGGTCGCGAAAGGTTGCAACCTGCGGTGACTTGCTCAAGTACACTAAGCCGATTTCGGACGCTCGTCCGCTCGCGGTTTTCGGCCATGGTCATAGCGCTTGACCCCGCGGCTCCGCCGGCTTCTACGGGAGTCGTGAGTCACATCCATTTCGTTGGCGGAGAAAAGGGCGGAGTCGGCAAAAGCGTGGTCGCGCGTCTGCTCGCCCAATGGTTCATCGATCGCTCGCTGCCGTTTGCCGCGGTCGATGCCGATCTGTCGCACGGCGCGCTGGTTCGTTCGTATGCGGACTACACGCACAGCGTGGATTTGACGGACCCCACGAGCGCCGATCAAATCGCCGATCGAGCGTTGGGTGCGGACCGCCGCGTGCTGGTCGACTTGCCCGCGCAGAGCCTGCGCTCGTTGTCCACGTGGCTTGAGGAAGCGAACGTGTTCGGCTTCGCCAAAGAAGCCGGCATTCGTATGAGCATGTGGCATGTGACGGACGGCGGCTTCGCGTCGGTCGGTGAAATCGAGCGCGCGTTGGATCTGTTCGGCGACCAGTTCGAGCACAAGGTCGTCAAGAACATGGGTCGCTCCAAGAACTTCTCGCAGTTCGAGGACTCGATCACGCGCCGCCACCTGGACATGCTGGGCGGCAAGACCATGGAACTGCCCGAGCTCGACGCTGCAGCTATGTATAAGGTCGACCGCCTCGGCTCCAGCTTCTGGGGCGCCGTACACAGCGGTGATCCCGAAGGCTTGAAGCCGCTTGAACGCCAGCGCGTGCGCCTCTGGCTTGAGCGCAGCTACAAGCAGCTCGAAGCCTTGCACGACGCGCTCTGAGGGCGCGCCGTTAGCCGCTCAGCCCTCGCCAGCGAGCCAGCGTTCCAGGCCGGAATGCACGAATTCAGCCTGCATTTGCGAGAGCCCGACCAAGAGCGGAATGGTTTGCTGGTCCTTGTCGCAGACCAATAGCGCGCGTCGCCACATGCGCAGCGCGCCAGCGCGGCCGATGCTCACGCTCGCAATGCCAAAGCGCGGGATCGAGCGACCGCCGCCGAACCAAGTTGCGCCTTCGACCTCCAGCGAGCGTTCGCCGATCACGAGCGCGGTTTGCACCGAGCCCCGTAGCCAGCGCAGGAACGGCATGCCGAAGAAGAAAAACACGATGAACAAGCGGTGCCGCCAGGCTTGAATCAGCACGGTGACGACACACGCCAGCAGTAGCGCGCGCGGTAAGCGTAGCAGTAGACGCGCGCTCATCGGGATCTCCACCCGAACGCGTACGGCGCCCTCCGTCGGGTAGTCGAGTTGCACGCCAGGCGGCGGATTTATCTCAAGCTCAGGCTCGGTGGAGGAGGCAGGGGCAGGGGTGGGGGCAGGCAAGGCGTCAGTCACAAGGGCTCCGGCCATCCTGTACCAGCATGCTGTCTCAGCGCCACCAGCTCCGCGATCGGCTGGAATGCAAGCGACTTAACCCCGTGCATAAGGTAAGTCATTACTTACCGTAACTGATGACTAACGCATCGGTAGGCTTTGCCGCCCTCGGAGACCCCACGCGCCTGCAGATCTTCGAGCGTTTGGCGCGCCGGCCCAGCTCCGTGGGCAAGCTCTCCGAGCGCATGGCGGTCACGCGGCCCGCGGTTTCGCAGCACCTGAAGATCTTGAAGGGCGCCGGGCTGGTCTCGGTCAACCAGGTCGGCACGCGCCGCATCTATCGGGTGGAGCAGCGCGGCGTGGAGCTGATGCGGAAATACTTGGACCGGTTTTGGGACCAAGCGCTGGCTGCCTTCAAGGACGCAGCCGAGGAACGAGAAATATGAGCCACACAGAGCCGGGTTTCGCGGTGGCGTCGCAGGGCAGCGCACCGGAAGACAGCGCGCTGCGGATCACGAACGCGCACATGCGCACGCGCACCCGCGACTCGCTGTCATTCGTCGCGAAGCTGAGTCAGCTTTGCGGAGCAGGGCTCGTGGCTTGCCCGGCGTCTTTCCAGCCGCGGATGCCGGCGCGCATCACGCTCACGTCCGTGTAGCCGGCGGAAGCGGCTCGTGTAGCTGCTGCGTCGGACGCGCGGCACTGCGTGCCACCACAATAAAATACGAGCTTTTCCGTTTTGGTCGCGGGCAGCACGTTGAGCGCGTAGTCCTTGTGACTGGCGAGCAGCACCGCGCCGGGGACCACTCCGTACTCCTTGCGCGTGTCGCCATCGTTGGCGTCGAACACGGCGGCGGACTTGTTCTTGATGAAGCCTTCCACGTCACTCACCGTCACTTCCGTGACCGGCTTTGTGGCTCCAGCGGCGGCGGGCGCGCCGGGTGCTGCTTGTTCAGTCGGCGCAGAGTGACAAGCGATGGCCAGCACTCCACACGCCAGGCCGGCAATCGAGAGCTTTGCGATTTGATTGAGCATGAGCGGCAGTGTACTCCGCCCACGATTGCTGCAAGCGGAGGGCTTGTGTCGATTCGTGTCTTCGGCGCTTTCGCCCCGGTCAACCCGGCTTACGTGCGCTGAGGATCAGTATCGGGAACGAGAACCAAAGGCCGCTCTGGCGTCGTTCGACACCCACGCCCAGGGCATCCAGCCCGCGGGGGGGGGGGAGTCGCCGCGCGCGTTCCGCGAGCGCGTTCGGCCCCGCGGCAGCCCGGCTGAAGTCGCGCGCTGACGCGGATTCCGTGGGCAATCAAGCATGCCTTTGGCTAGCTTTCGTGACTGGGCTAGACCCGGGTCCCCGCGTGCTGTTCGCCCTCTTCGTTGCCGTGTTTTCCGTGCTGCTTGGCGCGGCCTTGTCGTTCGTGCCGACGACGTCGCGCGCGGTGCTCGGCTACATGCGCACGTTTGCGACGTTGGCCGCGGTAGCGGTGGTGGTGACGCACCTCTTGCCAGAGGCGCTGCGCGAGCTCGGCCCGCTGTCCATCTTGCTGTTCTTCGCTGGTTGGTTTGCGCCGACGCTCGCGCACTTCGTTGGGCGGCGGTCCACGCGCGGGCGCGCGGCGCACGCGGTGCTGGAGGCCGGCTATTGGGGCCTGGTCGTGCATCACGTGGCGGACGGAATTGGCCTGGGTACCTACACGCGCTTGCCGGCAGATCAGGGCTCGCATGTGGATGTCGTGGTCGCTTTGGCCGCGCATACCGTGCCCTTGATCGCGGTGGTGTCGCTGGCTTACCGCACCACGTTTGGCGCGCGCGCCGCCGTGTTACGCTCGCTTGGTCTGGCGCTGGCCAGCGTATTCGGCATTGCGCTGTCGAGCATGGTGGATACGCACACCATCGATCGCTTCGCGCCGGTGATCGCGGCCGTCGCGGCGGGCCTGTTGTTGCATGTCGTCACGCATGATCTGACCGATGACCCGGCCGTGACGCCCGTCGCGCGCGTGCTGGATTTGGGCGTGGCAGCGCTGGGTATTGCAGTCAGCTTGTTCGGCGTCTGGCACTCCACGGAGCCGGCCACGCGCGCTTTCCTGCAGCAGCTCGTGCAGCTCACGGAGCGTACTTCGCTCGTAATTTTGGTGGCGCTGGCAGCGGCGGCGTTTTCGTTGCGCCTGCCGGACCGCACGTCCAAGTTCGCGCGTGCGGCGCTGCCAGCAGGCGTGCTTGGCGCGGAGAGTGTGCTGCTATCCGTGGCCCTCTTGGGTTTTACGGCGGCCGGTCTGCGCCTATTGCTGACGGGCGCGGCTGTGGCTCTGTGTGTCGCTCAGCGTGCCTCGCATGAGGACGACGAACGACCGCGCGTCCAGTGGCGCGCCCGCGCCAACGAGGCTCTCGAGCATTCGGGTCCGTGGTTGCTGCTCGGCCTACTACTGGGCGCGCTGCTCACGTCGGTCCCACCCTCAGCGGTCACGCAGCGGCCCTCGAGCCTCGTCGCGCTTGCGGCGGTGGCACTGATGGCCAACGTGACCCCCGTCGCGGCGCCTGCCGCAGTGCTGATCGCAATTGGTCTCCGCGCGCTCGGTTTTCCTCCCGGCGCCGTGCTGCTCTTCGCAACGCTCGCGCCCCTGTCGGCATATCTGGGCAGTGCCGTCAAAGCGCGCTTGCTCAGCACGCTCGCCTGCGTCGTGGTCGCGGCACTAGCCGACGGCTTTGGCTTGTCCGCCGCCGCACTCGACGGCTCGCTCTCGCAAGGTGATTTGGGCCCCCGCGCCGCCATCGCACTCGCTGCTTTGCTCCTGTTCGGCATCTGGCAACGCAGCGCACGTATTTGGCTATCCACTATCGTCCCGCCCCCGCCCCACGAACACGAACACGCCCACGACGTACACGGCCCGCACGCCCACTGAGTCAGGCAAAATTGGCGGCTGAGTTCGCCCGCTTCGGCGAACCGCGCGTCAGCTGGCGCGAACGGCCTCGTCGATCTGGCGGGTGGCTTCGAGGAGGAGGGAGTTGACGGAGCGGGGCGGAACGATGACGGAATCGGTCGGGTTTTGGCGGAACCAGAAGCGGCCGTTTTTCCAGGTAAGGACAGCGCGCAGGGGTTCTACGGCGTCGACGTCGTTTTCGCTGAGGCGGCTGCCCACGACGGAGCCTTCTTCGAGCTCGAAAGCTACCAACGAGCCGTCGTCGCCTTGGACTTTGAGGCGGCCGCTGCGGCGCTCGATTTCGAGCATGGCGAGCACCGTAGAGAGCGACATATCCCCGATGCTGCCGCGGATCGAAGACCCCGAGATGGACGCTTCTTCTTCGTCCGAGGCTTCGCGGCCCAGCGAGAAGTCACCGGTGTCGTCGAGGCGCGGTGGTTGCATGGTGCGCGGTGGTTCGGAGTTGCGCGTTTTGTGCGGCACACGCGAGTCGCGGCGGTCGCTGTCTTCGCGATTCGTCACGCGCTCCAGGCGGCGCTCGATCCGCTCTAACGCAGTACCCAAGCTATCGAGTGCGGCGGCGTGCGCTTCCACGCTCTCCGCGATGCTTTCGACGAGCTCCGCGGTGCGGCGATCCGTACGGCGTTCGCGGCGCGAGCGGTGGGACATGCGCCGCGCGACCACGTCGATGGCGTCCTCCAGACCCTGTAGGCGCTCGGACAGCGCGTCGAAGCGTGCCCGGACGTCAGCACGCCGCTCGTTGCGGTGCGTGTCGTCCGCCCGTGCGCGCTGCCGTGCCACCGTCGGTAAATTCTCTGCGCCATTCGTGATGGTCGGCTGCGCAACCGGCGTTTCCGCAGCAGCGGGCGGAGGCGAAACCGGCTGTGCGGCAACGCCGTTCGAGGCAGGGGGCGGGACGGTCGCCTCCGGCGTCAGGTGTGACGCTACCCAACGGCGCCAGAGCGCAGTGCGCCATTCAGTGTCCAAGAAAGAAAGCGGACCTCGACGCCCTACAGACATAACGCTGAGTTCAACCGAAAATCCGGTGTGAAGCGAGACCCTAAATCAAAAAAGGGCTGACCCGCGCGAAGCGAGGTGTCAGTGCGGTTTCAATGGGCGCGGAGCGACGCCGCTCGGCCGCGTGTTCGTTCGCGCGTCAGTGGATTAACAAGCCGTAGGGCAGTGCGACGGCCACGTGCTCTTGCGACGCCAAAGGCGAGAAGCTACTCACTATGGCACGCACCTCGGCGGGCACTTCGGACATCAAGCGCGTGTTGGGCGCGGCGCTCAAGCGTTCGAGTGCGGCTGAAGCATCGGCGTCGCTCGCGTCGTCCGAGACCAACAAGCTATCGAGCAAGCTTTCCCTGCCGCCTTCGACCGTAACCGGCACATCTGGATCGAGGCGTGCGGCTTTGCGCGCCGCGGCAAGCGCATCCGCCAGCCCCCCGAGTTCATCGATCAACCCGCGCTCTAAGCCTTGATCGCCACTCCAGATGTGGCCCTCGGCGGAGACCCGGACCTTTTCCGGGTTCATGTGTCGCCCCTGTGCCACGCGCGCGATGAACAAGTCGTAAATGCCCTGCATTTGTGCGCGCACGCGCTCGCGGGTGGCGTCATCCCAAGACGTGAGCGGGGAGTTAAACGCGGCGCGTTCGGCTGCCCCCGGCTCCGGGCTGGCGGCGAACGTCTCGGCGTGAATCCCGAACTGATCGAGCGCGGGAGCCACATTGATCTTCCCGCCGAACACGCCGATCGACCCGACGATGCTGGTGCGCTCGGCGAGGATGCGTTGGCCCGCACAGGCGATGTAGTAGCCGCCACTCGCGGCCATGTTGCCGACCGAAACGATGATCGGTTTGCGCTTCCGCAGCTCCATCATCTCGTGCCAAATCAAATCACTCGCCAAGGGCGAGCCGCCCGGCGAGTCGATACGCAGCACGACCGCTTTGACCGAGTCGTCGTGTTGCATGCGGCGCAGGGTTTTTCCGAGCGCGCGTGCGGTGATTCCGCCTTGTTGCAGCGGGCCGCCGGGTTCCATGGTGATTGCGCCTTCCGCGGGGACCACGGCGATGCGCGGTTTGTCGTTCTTGGAGCCGCTCAAGCCGGACAACCTGCGCAGGACATCCCCGATGTCGAGGCCGCCGCCGCCCGTGGAGCGCGGTCCGAAGCTGGCCTCGACCGCGCTCACTTTGGCCGCCTTCTTGGCCGCCTCAAGCGCCTCGCTCTCGAAGCCGATCTCGTCTACCAGGCCGCGCTCGCGGGCCTCTCCGGAACTCCACGGGCCGTGCTCGAGCGCGCTGCGTAGCGCCTCGTTCTTTCGGACTTCGTTGCTCTCGTCCAGCCAGGCTCCGCGGATCGCGGCAAGCGTTTCGACGAGTGAGGTGCGAGCCTCCTCGCTCGGCCCTTCGCGCGTGAGCGGCTCGGCGCCGCTCTTGAATTTGCCCATGTGCAAGAAGTCGACGTCGACCTTCAACTTCTCAAAAATGCCATGCAGATACACCATCTGCGCGGCGATCCCGATGGTCGATACTTCACCGGCAGGGCTGAGCCAAACTTGGCTGCAGCCGCGTGAAGTGAACAGCGCGCTCGAGTTGCTGAGTTCGTGAGCGTGGCAAAACACCGGTTTGTTCTTGGCGCGTAGCTTCGCGAGCAGCCGCGACAGTTCTTCGCTCTGCGACAGCTCGAAGCTCGCCCCGCCCAAGCGCACGAACAGACCGCGCACTTTGTCGTCCGCCTCGGCACGCAGAATTGTGCGCACCAGGCCGGTGTAGGTTTGTGAAGCAGCGGAGTGGAAGAGCACGCTGGAGTCGGTGGTTTCTTGGATGCCCGCGCTCAAGTCCAACTCCACCAGCCGCTGCTCGTCGTCTTTGAGCGGTTCTTTCGTGGCGCTACTGGCGTCGGTGTGCCTTGGCCGCGCGCTGCAGCCCACAATCAGGAGTAAGGGCAACAGCCAGCGCGCGCGAAGGTTCATTGGGCTCCCGGAAGATCCGTGGTGTCGATATCGGTTGTTGGCGTAGCGGGTGGCTGCGTGGGCGCGGGCGCGGGCGCGGGCGCGGGTGCCTCCGCGGCGGCGCCGCCGCCATCAATCGGGGCGACGACTGCGGTGGTGCCGCTCGTTCTGTCGCCCTGGGCGATGCGGCTCGCGGCGTGCGCGGCGTATTCGGAGCTGGCGCCCGCCTGATCGATCAAGCGGCGGTACAGCACGATGGCACCCTGCTTGTCGCCCGCGTCCCATTTTTGGTCCGCGCTAGCCAGAATTGCCGGCAAATAGCTGGGGTTTCCTGCGAGCACGCGGTCGTACATCTTTGCGGCGAGTGCCGGGTCGCGGCGCGCTTTGGCTACGTCCCCCAGGCCCGACAGCGCTTCCGTGCTGCCCGGTTGTTCGTCGAGCACGGAGTTGTACAGCTGCTCGGCCCGCGCGAGGTCCCCCTTGTGCAGCGCGGCGGACGCTTGTGTGAGGTGCGCCCGAAAATCACCGGTCGCCTCGGGTGCCGGGGAGGTGTCGAGCTTCGGCAGCTTAGTCACGTCCACAATCGGGATCTTTGGCTCCAGATCGCTGCCGCTGCTCGTACCCACCGAGCGCTTGGCGCGCGCCAGGAACGAGCGCAGTTCCTCCAGTAGTGGGTGCGGCTTGGGGCGCCCGTCGACTTTGGCGAACTCGGTTTCGGCTTCGCCGATGCGCCCCGCGCTAGCCAGGGAGTAGATCAACGCCGCGCGCGCGCGACCCGGATCGCGCTCTGCCGCGGCCGCGGTGCGCAGGCGATCGATGACCGACGGCCACACTGGGCGTGGCTCCGCGAGATCAAGCGCGGCGATCACGTAGGCGTTCTCCGGCACGCTGGCGTTCGCACTGAGCGGTGCCAGCCATTCGCGCGCTTTGTCGCCGTCGCCGCTCAGACGCAGCGCGTCCACGCGGGCCCGCAAAACGGCTGGATCTTCCGGAGAAATCGCGAATGCGCGGTCGACCGCCGTGCGCGCTTTGCCGACGCGCCGACCGAGCTCCTTGTAGGTGGCCTGCACCAGATCGCTCGAATTCGGATCGAGCAAGCGTAGCCTCAGCCACCAAATGTCGGCGCGCAGCGTTTCCAAGCGCGCCAGCGCGGTGAGCACGGCCGGGTCCTTCTCGGCCAGTGCGGTCGCCTTGTCGAATTCTTCTTTGGCGCCCTCGAAGTCGCCTTCGTCCACTAGCTGATTGCCATCACTCAGGAACTTGGCGACGCGCGCGTCACTCGAAGCCATGGCGTGTGTCGCGCCGGTGAGCTGCGCGATGTAGCGCCGCCCCACGGTCGACCCGAGCAACCCCAACAAACCGACCACGACGACGCCCCCGATCCAGCGCGAACGCGCGCTGCGCGCGTGGCTGTCGTCCGCGATGGCGTCCACTTGCAGCTCGTCGTACGACTTGAAGCTATCGCGAATGTTTTCGATTTCAATCGGCGGCAAATTTCGCGGCGATGATACTGGGGCACGCAGGCCCGTCGGCACTTCGAGCGTCGAGTCGAAGTCGGCCAAGCGCGATGAAGACGGCGCTGGGCGCGGGGTTTCAGGAGCATGAGCGGATTCCGGCACGCGATCCGGCAATCGCGAGTGCGGAGTGACCAACGTCGGGGGCGCAGCGGCCCGGCTGACCAAGCCCAACGCTGACCCATTGGGGAGCGTGGTGCGCGGCGGGGACTGGAAATCAGCGGGCAAAGTTTGAGCGAGCGCGCCCGCCAAAACCTCGGCCAGAGACGAAGCGGGAGCTTCGGGTGGCTGCGCAGCCGGCGCGGGGGCGGGCTGCCGACGCGCGAAAAGCTCGGTCTGGGGCACCGGCTCGAAGACGGACACCGCAACGGGCTTCGGAGCCGAGCTGACGAGAGAAACCGGCGACACCGGCGTCGGGGCGGCAGCCGGGGACGGTGCTGGTGGACCCTTCGGCAAGGCGCTCAGCGTGGCGTTCGCCGGCGGCGCGACGCCGTGCAGCGTGCGTTGCTCGCGCTCAAGACCGCCCGGCTTCCGAGCGGGCGGCTGGGCGCGGAAAAAAGGCTCCAGCTCCGCGATTGACCCGAGCGGCCGAGGGCTCTGTTTGCCGCGTGAGAGCAGATCATCCACGCCGACCTTCTTGTCGGCGATGCCGCGCTGTAGCTCGCGCAGCGTGGTGTACACGAGCTCACGGCCAGTGACGGTGCGCACTACCCAGCGCTCGGGCGCGAGGCCTGTGCCTTCGCCCGCAAAAATCTTGAATTGAAACCCGCAGTTCGTGCACTTGACCGTCGTGCCCCGCTCGGAGATCAGGGCATCGTCGAATTCGTACTCGGTACCGCAGCGACTACAACGAACGTCCATATCGCCCAGGGTGAAGGGGCAGAAAACGTAGCACGCGCGCAGACTTAGCAGCGAAAGGTTTATTCTGTCGTGGTTTCGCCCTCTTCCGCTGTGGTCAAAGCCGGGCAGCGGCGGTCGGGCTGGGATTTCGCTGCCCGACCGCCTAGCTTGTAGGCGGTGTTCGTCGCCCTCGTCATCGTCACCGTCGTCGTCTTCCTGATCATCCGCGGGGCTTCGGGGTCCAAGCAGGGGATCCTCGCGCTCGAGACGAACGGGCTGCCAGCGCGCGGCCTAGTGCTCGCGTGCGACCGAGTCAGCACCGGGCGCACGATCAATGGTCGGCGTTTCGAGACGTTCTCGATGACCTTGGACGTCGAGCCGTATGGCGCTGCGCCCTACGTGTGCACGGGCAGCTACCTCGTTCCGCGTGGACAGGTCGAAACGGTGCCGGGCGCATCGCTCGAGCTGATGGTCGATCGCAAAAACAAAAATCAACTCCTGGTTATCGGCCCCGGCGGCTTCTCGGGTCCGTGGTTGCGGGCTCAGCCACCCAACGCTTACTGAGCAAAGGAAAATTATGGCGCAGCCTCCGTACCCGCCGAACTTCGCACCGCCTCCGAATTACGCGGCGCCGTCGACTCACGTGCGTGATCAACAGATCCCCATGCACGCGCACGAGCGCCTCACCGCCATGCGCGAGCGTCGTTTCTTCACCAGTGATCTTTCGGTGAACGAGTTCTTGCTGGTGAAGGAGGCGGGCTTCGAGCCGCTCGGGTTGGTGATGGGCAGCAGCATCTATTCGATTGGCGCGCAACAGTTCGGACAAGCGCAGCCGGGTGAGGTGACCCCGCTCACGCAGGCTTTGTATCAGTCCCGAGAATTCGCCATGGAACGCATGGAAGCCGAGGCAGAGGAACTCGGCGCGGACGGCATCGTCGCCATGCGCCTGACCTTGAGCGTCCACGCTTGGGGCACGAACATCATCGAGTTTTTGGCGATCGGCACCGCCGTTCGCTATGCGGCCCAGCCGGGCGCGTATCGGACTGGGGACGGCAAACCGTTCACGAGTGACCTGTCGGGTCAGGATTTTTGGACGATCTTGAACGCCGGTTATCGGCCGCTTGGCTTCGTGATGGGCAACTGCGTGTATTACGTCGGGCCGCCAGCGCAACAAGCGCAGAACGGTGAGCTCGCCGGGCCCACTCAGGCGCTCTACGACGCGCGCGAACTCGCTATGGAGCGCATGCAGTTCGAGGCCGAGTCGCTGCGAGCCGAGGGCATCGTGGGCGTCACCGTGGACGAGAGCAATCACACCTGGGGCCCCACGGTGCTGGAGTTCAGCGCGGTCGGTACCGCGGTCGTGGCGATCCGCGCCGATCATCAAATCCCGCGCCCCACGTTAGTGCTGACGGTGAATGGCTGATGGCGCATCGGCCCATCGATCTCGCTGCGAGTATCGCGCGCGTGGCGAAGGGCGGCATTCCGCTGCGCGCCGAGCAGCGCCTTGCGGAAGAAGCCGGCCCGCATAGCCGGCTCTTCACCAGTGATCTATCGGTGAACGAGTTCCTGCTCGCGAAAGACGCGGGCTGTCAGCCGATCGCCCAGATCATGGGCAGCAGCATTTATCACATCGGTCAGATCCCCGATTATAAGGGGAAAACGGCCGAAATTTCGGTGATCAGTGATGCGCACCGCGAGGCGCGTCGGCGGGCGTTAGCCCGGCTATTTCAAGAAGCCGTGCTAGTCGGTGCGGACGCAGTGATTGGCGCCAAGCTGCGCGAGCGCATGATCACCATGGGCGCTCGCGGTAAGGGCGGGGATGACGGAGGCGAGGTGATCGAGTTCACCGTCGTGGGCACCGCGGTCCGCGCGCCATTCCTCACTCATGCTCCGGGCAAACCCATCATCACTGACTTGTCCGGTCAGGACCTTTGGGCGCTGGTACAAGAGGGTTGGGAGCCGTGTGCGTTCCTATTCGACTTCTGCAAGTACCATGGCTGGCACGTGACCTCCGGCAGCGGCGGCTTCGGTGAGGTGAGCGATGCGAATGGCGTGGTCGAGGCCGCGCGTCGGCTCGTGATGCAGCGCCTCACCGAGCAAGCCGTGGCAGCAATGGCCGAGTTCATCGTTGGCAGCGACATCAGCATCGAAGTCAAGGAGGTGCCTTGTGGCTACAAGAGTTGCAAGCTCGATGACCTGGACGTTAACGTGAGCTGGTTTGGGACGGGAATTCGCCGTATTCCGGGCTGGCAAGCGCCGCCCCGTGACGTCCCGCCGCGCATGTTGTCGATGATGTCCTTGAAGCGGCGTCGCGACACATCACTCGGCGGTGACGACGACGACGCTTCAGAAGTGGAACGCGCGGCAGAAGAAGCCGAAGAAAACGCGCTCGAACTCGACGAAGCAAACGAGCCCGACGATGGTTGATGACCTCCCGCAGCACGCTCGCGAACGCCTGCAGGACATGCGGGCGAAGCAGCTCTTCACGAGCGACCTTTCAGTCAGTGAATTCCTGCTCGTAAAAGAGGCCGGCTTCGATCCTGTGGGGTTGGTGATGGGCAGCTCGATCTATCAGAGCACGCCCAACATCCCGCTGCTGCCGCCCAATGCTCCTGGTTGTGAGCTTTTGGACATGACGCGCGCGCTGTATCACGCGCGCGAACTGGCCATGAATCGGATGGAAGAAGAGGCGGACGCGCTGGGCGCGGACGGCATCGTCGGCGTGCGCTTGACCGTCAAGCTCGGTACCAATCCCGTGAAGGCGCAGTGGGACTACTATCGGGAATGGCAGGACTGGGCGCGCAGTGCGGGCTTCCCGCGCTCGTCCACGTTGCTCGGCGACTATTGGCAGAGCTGGCCCAACGTCGCTGCGGACATGTGGAATCACTACTGTCGGCAGCTCGGTTGGGTCTCGGTGCCTCCTCCGCCTTGGGCTCGGCCGCGCGCGCAAACCGCCAACGCATTTGGCCCCAATGTGGCGGAATTCCGGGCCATCGGCTGTGCCGTGCGTCACCGCGGCGGTCACAATTATCGAAACCTGCGCGGCAAGCCCTTTCAGTCGGACCTCAACGGGCAGGATTTTTGGACCTTGATCAGAACTGGTTATCGGCCGGTAGGGTTCGTGATGGGCAACTGCGTGTACTACGTGCCGCCGCACTTGCTTCAAGCGCCGGCCGCGAGCAGCATCGAACTCGCTGCGTATACACACGCGCTCTATGATGCGCGCGAGCTGGCGACCGAGCGTTTGCAAGACGAAGCAGAGGCGCTGCAAGCCACGGGCATCGTCGGCGTGACGTTCGCGGAGCGCGAGCACTCCTACAACACGACGCCCTGGAACGCCGGTAACTCGGCGCTGCAAAGCGGGGAGCTGATCGAACTGTTCGTCGTCGGCACCGCGGTCATCCCGACCGGCGTACCTGGTGATTTGGCCAAACCGTTCTTGGTGCTGTCCGCCAACGACGAAGTCGCGTCCACCGGGGAGGCAGAGTGATGGCGCGCCGTCCTACGCCAGCATTCAGTGAACTCTCGGTCACGGAGTTCCTCACGCTCTCGCGCATCGGCTATTTCCCGCACGGGCTGGTGATTGGCTCGTGCATTTTCGAGGCCGGCAATCAGTACGATTGGCAAGTCGCCACGAGTGAAGTCGTGGGGCTCAGCAATTCGCTGCGAAAGGCGCGAGCGCTGGCGATGTCGCGCATGTGCGCGCAAGCCGCGCAGCTCGGTGCAGAGGGTGTGGTGGACGTGCGCGTGCAGGTCGAGCACGACGTGTGGCGCGGCGCGCGTCAGGTCGCGAAATTCGTCGTGCTCGGCACGGCGATTGGCTTCGACTCGCAGCTGGCGCCGCCCGCTCTGCGCGGGGTGCCCTCACTGCACCTAGCGGACGGCAGCCCGTTCACGAGCGACCTCACCGGGCCGGACTTCGTGGCGCTGCTGCGCGCTGGTTATCGACCGATCGCGCTGGCCATGGGTGCCTGCGTGTACGGGCTCGATCCGCGCCACGCTCGCGCCTATCGCACGCGCGACGCCGAGGTGAGCGAATACACGCAGGCATTCTTCGACGCGCGCGAGACCGCGCTGGACCGTTTACAACAGGACTTGTTCCAAGCCCACCCGAGCGGCACGCCGGACGCGCCGGTCGGCATCGTGGGTGTGTCGGTGAATGAGTCCGTGTACGGCGGTGGCAAGAGCGCGCCGATCGTCGAGTTCACTGCCATCGGCACCGCGGTCGCCGAGCTTCACCCGAACGACCCGCGCCGCGGTCCGCTGCACGCGCGACCGCAGGTCGTCGTGGCTTTGGATCGCTGAGCCTTGCTTACTTACTTACCGAGCTTCGACAACACCCAGGCCGCGCGCGAATTCTGATTGGCGTGATGCGCCAAGGACTCGGTCAGCTTTTGAAACCACTCGTCCAGCGGCAGCGTGGCCGTGCGCAAGGCAATGCCGCGCACGACCTTCTTGTGCTGAGCGACGAACTGCTGCCCCTGACGCTCGAGCGCGAAGTGGTCCGGTTCGAGTGCCAGTGCGATCCCGTGCACTACGTTCCCGCTGGCCTTGATTTGCGCCTGCTCGGCGAAGCCTTGACTCAACGCGTTGGCGAGTTTTGCCACGAAATCCTCCAAGTTCGTCAAATCAACGCCCATGCCGAGCGCAATCTGATCGGCACCAATGGCCACTTGGATGCGTGAACCGCAGTACGCACAGGCGAAGGTGCGGCCATCCGCCTCCGGGTTCATCACCGCGCCGCACCGCTCACAGGGAACCTGTTTGATCACACTCCCAAGATACGAGCCTCCAGGCCCGCAGTAAAAGCCACAAGTGCTCGGACTTGCCTTCGAAGCCGGAAAACGCCAAAAGAGCGACTGGTCAGACTTGTCTCGAGCATGTTGCTTGCTAGGCTGGTTG
>JBDTJC010000311.1:0-53258 GCA_039936055.1 Polyangiaceae bacterium
TGCCGCCTCTCAGGTCGAGTGCGACGCGAGACCCTCGCGCGAAGCGGACCGGGTTAGCTCTAGATCTCAACCGGCAGCGTTAACCGCGAGACGGTCGGGCAAGACCCAACCCGCCAAGTTCTCTTAGTTCCCGCACATGGATTCGAACCACGATTCAGGGATTCAAAGTCCCTTGTCCTGCCTTTAGACGATGCGGGAAGGAGGCCGGTGTCTTTTTGTCGGCTCGGGGCGGCAAGTCAACCCGAGAGCGACACAGCGGCGCCCGTTAGGCTTGTTTTGTGCGTTCGTGGACCAGATCGACCACGAATTTTACGGCGTCCGGGTCGGTGTCCGGAAGGATCCCGTGGCCTAGATTGAAGATGTGACCGGCGGCGCCCTTTGCGCGGCGCAGGACGTCGTCCACGCGCGCGGTCAACAGCGGCCGGGGAGCGCCGAGCAGCAGGGGGTCCAAGTTGCCCTGCACAGCTACGTCCGTGCCCAGGAGACTGATGGCTTGGTCGAGTGGCGTCGTCCAATCCACGCCGAGCACGGTGCCACCCGCGCGCTTCTGCAATGCCAGTAAGCTGGCGCTGTGCACGCCGAAGTGAATGACGGGCACGCCCGCCTTCTCCACGTCCTTCAGGATGTGGGACACGTGCGGCAAAATGAATTGCTCGTAGTCCGTAACCGAGAGCGAGCCGACCCACGAATCGAACAGCTGCACCGCATTGGCGCCGGCTTTGATCTGCGCGTGCAGGTAGCGACGTACGACTTCCGAGAATTTGCTCATTAGCAAATTCCAGGTCTCGGGTTCGTTGTACATCATGCGCTTGGTGAGCGCGTAGTTGGAGCTCTTGCCGCCCTCGATCAGGTAGCTCGCGAGCGTGAACGGCGCGCCTGCAAAGCCGATGAGAGGCGTTTTGCCGTCGAGCTCTTTGCGGATCATCTTGATCGCGTCGAGCACGTAACCCAAGCCATCTTCCGGCTCGATCACCCGTAGGCGTTCGACAGCGGCGCGGTCCCGCACCGGCTCGTGAATCACGGGGCCTTCGCCCTTGGCGAACTCGAACGGCGCGCCCATGGGCTCAAGCGGCAGCAGGATGTCCGCGAACAGAATCGCGGCATCTACCTTGTGCGCGTTGACCGGCTGCAGGGTCACTTGCGTGGCGAGCTCCGCGTTCTTGCACAGCTCCAGCAGGGTGTATTTGGCGCGCAGGGCGCGGTACTCGGGCATGTACCGACCGGCTTGGCGCATGAACCAGACCGGCGTTGCATCGACGGGCTCGCGGCGACAAGCCCGTAAGAATCTATCCCACATGATTCGTCACATCGCCGGAGACAGGGCGGCATGCGGGGCATGCTCGCCGCTCTTCTGGCGTTCTTTCATTTCGTACTTGGAGGGGCACTTGGCAATGATGTTCGATGCTTCGAAGTGATCCCCGTCAGCAAGTTTGCCTTCGGCGGTGACGGACACATCCATGCCCGGCATGTCGCGGAAGGTGTCGGGCACGAAGCACTGCGCGTAGCGCACGGGCAGCACGACACCCTTCTTCTCGATGTTGAAGCGGTACTCACACGGTTGGTCGCGACGCACCAAGGTGCCTTTCACCAGGGTACCGGTGACGCGCACGGCGCGATCCGTGTACGCGGCCTTCTCGCGCACGAGTTCGTCCACGTCTTTCGAGTACACGGCCGAGCCTTTGAAGCTGGTGAAGACCAACGTCAGGATACCGCCGCCCATGACCAAGAGCCCGATCAACAAGCCAATGTTGCCCTTACGACGCGGCGAGACGACCGTGGGCTGCACGGCGCGAGCCACGGGGGCCGCTTCATCAACCGCTGCCACTGCTCGCTCAAGCTCTCTATCGAGGTCACTCATCGTGGTCGAAGCCTAGCCCCGGGGCCTGGCCCGGTCCACTCGCCCGCGGTTAAACGCGCTTGGGTAAAGTGATGAGGGCGCCCAAGAAGGCGGCGGCGGCGCCGAGGGTCGCGAGAACGACGAGTGACGTCACGGCGACGACCCAGGGCGTGAGGGAGCCGCCCAGTGCCGCGAAGCCCCAGCACGCAAATGCGCCAAGGGCGCCTGAAAGCGCGGCCTCACGAGCTTTGGCCCTGCCGCCAAAGCGCCCGACAGCAGCGCCGGCCCCTCCACAAGCAATCAAAAAAGACAACGCAACTGGCAAGACGCCCAGGACGACCCGTAGCCCGCCGCTTTCGCCGCGAGACAGCGCTCGGCTGAGCACCGAGCCCAACCAAACCCCGACCACGGCGAGCGGCAGGAACATCGTGACCACGAACCCTGCGCCGATCAGTACCCATTGCCAACGCGGTCGCCGCGCGGCCGCCGCGTCGTCCGTATCTTGGTTTTGGAGAACGGTGAGCCGACGCACCATGACGCTCTGGAGCATGGCGCGGATCCGTGCGCTCTGCCTAGCCCTCGTGCTGACCGGCTTCGCGCAAGCTGCTCGCGCGAACGATGCGGAGCTCGCGCCAGGGCCCAGCGCGCCGCCCTATTGCGCGTGGCACAGCGAAACACCGCATGCGCCTCCTCCCCCGCTGCTGCTGACTGCCGCGCCGCCTCCCGAACTGCCCGGCCCTGAGCTCGCGCGTCGCCCTTTCGAACTCTCGCCGGAATTGAGCCTCGGCTTCGCGAGCTGCGCAGACGCCAATGCGGAAGACACGCGCTGTAACGGTTTGTCGGCTGGCCTGGGCGCGGGGGGTAGCGCGCTGTGGCGCGTGTCACCGTACTTTGCCTTTGGCGGCACATTCTCGGCGTTGAGCTTCGGGTTTCATCCGTCCACTTCGAGCGGGCTTCAGCACGCGAGCGCTCGCGGTCTTTTTTTTGGTTTGTTGGGTCGCGTTTATTTCCTCGATCACGGCCCGGTGGAGCCGTACCTCGAGCTCGGGTTGGGCGGCGGTTCCGTCACGACCAGCGCGCGTGAGTCGGACGACGTTCAGTACAACGAGGCGGCGACGGGCAGTGCACTGCGTCTGGGTGGCGCCATCGAATTTTACGTCACTCGCCACGTGCGGCTCGGGCCGGCCTTCACTTGGACGCGCCTGGACGTCGCGCACCTGCACCGCTGCGCAAATTCGGACTGCATCCCGCTCGACGAGGCCAGTTACGCCCACGGCACGGGCTTCTCGAGCGCGTCTGCACGTCTCACGATTTTGCTTGGTCCGGGCCTATAGCGAAAGCTCGTGTACACTCGCCCGCCAATGCGAGAACTCGAGCCGCTTTCGTTCGACCGCGCCTTGCGCGATGCGAGCCGCGAGCTCGCGCGCCGCAAGGTCACGGGCGAATCGCTGCACGACGCCCTGCCCCCGCAACTGCTGGACGAAGAAACGCTGTACTGGCTGCGCGAATCGCGCGCCAAGGATCCGCTCGCCGAAAGCCTCGAACTCTGGCTGCTACGCCTGCGCGAAGAAACACACTTCGGACCGAAGCGCAGCGAACTCGGCCGAGCTCAGCGCGAGGCGCTGCACGCGATCACAGAACCCGAGCACACGCGCTTGCCCTTGGCGGAAATGCTCCGGCTCGCGCTGTCACGCCCGCGTGAGCGCGCGGCCTACCTGCGCGGCTACTTCGCCTCGGCCGCGGAGCTGGGCGGTGAAGTGCGCCGGCTCTGGGAGCAGCGTCAGCTCTTCGCCGAAAGCCTGGGCGCGCCGCTCGATTCATTCGAAGTCGTCAGCGCGGCGCTGTTGCCCGCCGCGCGCGCGTTCATCGCAGAAACGCGCGGCGCTTTCGACACACTGCAAATTCGCGAACCCGCCCAGCTCGTCACGCATGCATTGGCCGAATCGGCACAGGAAGGCTGGCCCGCTCGCCTGTCCCCGCGCACGACGCTCGAGCTTCTCGGCGATCCACAATGGCAGCACGGCCTGCGCCTGCGCCCTTTTTCGCCGCCGCGGGCACTCGGCGCCGGCAGCTTCATGCTCGCGCTCGCGCAAGCCGGCCGAGCCATCTCGGATGCGGCAAGCGCGCTCCGCACCCCGTTCGTGCTGGCGACGGATGTCTTCGAGTTGCGACGGAACAGCGTCGGCGCGCTGCTCGGCATGCTGCCGCTATCGCCCACGTACGCGAGCAAGCGCCTCGGAGTGAGTCCCAGCCGCGTACGAGATCAACAGCGCGCGCTGGCCCACGCCGCGCTCGTCGCGTTACGCGTCGGCGCCTTTCGCGTCGCGTTGCGCCCTCTCTTGGCGCGCGGCTCGAAAGCGCTGGATAGCGAGCTGCCGGAGCTGAGCCATGGCGCGCTCGGTTTCGAGCTGCCGTCGTCAGTGGCCGGCGTGTTCATTCGCGTTCGTCCGCGCGATTCGCAGCGCTTCGCTGGCGCACTGCTCGCGTCCGCGCGCCACGAACTCTTGGTGCAAACACACGACGAGGACTGGTTTCGCAATCCGCGCGCCATCGAAGAGCTACGCGCGGAGCTCAGCGAACCCAGAAGCACTGAAGTGAGTGCCGAGCAGCTCGCGGTCGGCGCCCGCGCGTTTCAAGCCCGCGTGCTGGCGCTGCTTTAAATCAGGCTCAAAATGAGTCTGTTTCGCCCTGCGAGAGGCCGCCCGCATCCAGGTGGTAAGTGAAACCGAACACCACGGCCGTCGCGCGGTCCCCGCTGACCACCCGTCGAATGGCAAACTCGGCAGCGTACGTGCTGTCGACGTAGCCCAAGCCGCCGCTTATCGAGTGACTCTTGGCGCCATCGTCGTAGCGGTAGCCGCCGCGCAGTGGGAAGTGATCGCCCAGCAAGATCTCACCGCCGGCCATCGCGCGTGCCGTGGTCTTATCCCAAGTCGTGAAGTCCGCCGCGACGTCCGCCTCCAGGCTGAACAACTCTTTCCCGAAGCCGATGCCGCCGCCGAGACCCATCGGCTGAAAGCCGTTACCCGGGTTGTTCAAGTTGGTGCCCACGATTGACAGCGACAAGCCGTCAGTGGGTTTGAACGTGGCGCCCGCGTCGAACGCGAACCCAACAACGATGTGCTTGTCCGCAAGGCCGCCAGATGCAGCGCTCGAACCGAGCGGACCGACGCCGCTCTGGCTCAGCGTCAGGTACCGACCACCGACGCCCAGGTAGAACTGATCCGAGAACGGGTATGACAGCGCGAAGCGAATGTCCGTCCACTTACGGTTGATGCCGTCCGTGTCTTGCGTGTTGTACGTCGCGCCGATACCGCCACCCACGCGCGCGCTCGAACCGACAGAATCCACCGCTGCCGCGCCGTAGCTCTGGCGCCGTGATTCCGGCCAGATCTGAGCCAAAGCAGCCAGGTGATACACGCGCGCAGCGGACATGTTCGCGGGGTTGTCGAACAACGCTTCCGTCGAGCTGCTGAGCGCGCGCGTCGCGCCGTTCGTGGCGGTAATGCGCGGCGTCTCTATCTCCTGATAGTTGTAACCAACTTCGGGGGGCACGCCGCTCTTCTCGGCGTGCGCATGCTGCGCGAACGAGACACTGACGAGACACACGAGCGCCGCAAGCGCGAATCGCGCCTGGCCGCGCGTGGCCGACGACTCGAATCGTTGACGATCATTTTTCACGTGCTTCAGGCAAACGCTCCGCATCTCGTTGCTATTCGAGCCGGCTTACCCTTCTCGCGACAGCTCGGCCAACTTTCTGCGCGTCTGATTCGAGTCAAGCGCGCTGAAGGCGCTCACCATGAAGAAAGCGGGGAGCGGCCGTTCGGCCAAGTTGGTCGTGACGATCTGCACACGAGGCAAACGAGAAGCGCCAACTTTTCTGCCGTTGCCTCTTGACGCCCCAAACACCGAAAGTTGTAGGCATCGAACGCAGCAGCGCGAGCGCGATCAAAGATTCTCTTCTACCTGTGCGAGGTTAACGATCACGCTCAGATGATCGTCACAGCAAATCAGGTAAGGCGCCTCGAGCCCGTGTTACAATTCTGCGTCTATTTGGCGGCCTTTCGCGTTTCGAAAATCTTTGGATTGAACTTTGAATGAGGTCGATGCTAGCTGCCTCCCCGTTGTCGCTCGGAGCTCCCGTGCTCCGAATTGAGAGAGTCGAGCGCGGCGGTTCGTTGTGTGATGGAGAACCCGAAACGCAGCGACAGTGGCTCTTCTCGATTGCGTCAAACCCTGGTTGGGGTTCCGGCTTGCCGAAATTTACCAGGCGGCTTCAAGGCTCTCCCTATCCACAGATCTGTGGATAAGCTGGGGAATTTTTTCTCGCGATGATCGAAACCCCCCATATTCATACCTTGCAAGCCACTAATCCTACGCCGCCTGGGGAACGCCTGTGGACAGCTGCGCTCGAGCAGACCCGCGGCCGCTCACCCGCCTCCTTCGAACAGTGGTTTTCGAGCGTCCAATATGACGGCTTCGAGACCGGCTTACTCTCTCTCACTGCGCGGGATGAGTTCGTGCGGGATTGGGTCAAAGCGCACTTCCTGCCGGACTTGCTGGGGCACCTCGCGCGCCTCGCGGGCGAAGCCAACCCGGCTGCCCTGCGCGTGAAATGGAGCATCTCCAATCGCTTGGAGCGCCCCGTGTGCCAACCGCGCCGGCGCAGCGCCGAGCCCCCGCAGTCCATCGCGCCGAGCTCCGGCACGGCATCCGGCCGCATGCGCACTGAGCGTCCGTCCCGCTACTCACGTGCTCAGCTCACTGCCGCGCTCAACCCGAAGCACACCTTCCCGAACTTCGTGGTCGGCCCGTCGAACGAGCTCGCGCACGCCGCGGCGTTCGCGTCGGCTGGCGGCGGCGGCCCTCGATACAACCCGCTGTTCATCGCCGGCGGGACCGGTCTGGGCAAGACGCACCTGATGCACGCCATCGCCCACAAGGTGCTGGATGAGCGCCCGGACGCGCGCATCGTGTACGTCTCCGCGGAACACTTCACGAACGAGTTCATCGAAGCTCTCCAGCACCACAAGATGGACGAGTTCCGCGCGCGCTACCGCACGGACTGCGATCTGTTGTTGGTCGACGACATTCAGTTCTTGGCCGGTCGCGAGCAAACGCAGGAGGAGTTCTTCCACACGTTCAACGCCCTGCACGATGCGGATCGCCCCATCATCGTCACGAGCGACAAGTACCCGCAGCAACTGCAGCGGATGCCGGAACGCCTGGTCTCGCGCTTTACCTCCGGCTTGGTGGCGGACATTCAAACGCCGCAGCTCGAAACGCGCGTCGCGATCGTTCGCAAAAAGGCCGAGTTGGAAGGCATCGAGCTCTCGGATGAAGTCGCGGTGATGCTCGCTCAGAACGTGCAGAGCAACGTGCGCGAGCTGGAAGGTGCGCTGATTCGCCTCGCTGCCAAGTCCTCGCTCACCGGCCGTCAAATCGACGAAGAGTTCGCGCTCCAGGAGCTCGCGCTCGTGTCACCGCGCCGCCCTGAGTTGATGAGCGTGGAGGACATTCAACGCGCGGTATGCGGGCACTTCCGACTATCGAACTCGGATTTGCTCAGCAAGGACCGCCACAAGAGCGTGGCCTTCGCGCGCCAGGTGGCGATGTACCTGTGCCGTCAGCGCCTGAAGTGCAGCTTCCCGGAGCTGGGCCGCGCCTTCGGCAATCGCGATCACACGACCGTGATGAGCGCCGTGCGCCGCGTCGAAGCCTTACGTCAACGTGACCCCCAAGTGAACGCTCACTTGGAGGCCATCGAGCAACGCCTCGCGTCGTCGGAAGGCTGACGCCTAGAAGGCAGCGGTCTTGCGTTGCACAGCGGCCGCTGCCGGCGTGGTCGGAGGCGACAGCGGTGCGGTAGCAACCTCCGGCAGCGGCACGGGCTGAACCGCGCGCGACTCGGGCACTGCGCCGAGAGCCATACCGATGCGAACGGCAACAGCGTCGATGACTTCACTGGCACCGATTCCAAGCGACGCGCCGTACGCGAAGTCGCCACGCGAACGCGACGCGACCTGTTCTCCGGCCAAGCTCTCGTTCGACGCGAGGCCCGCGCGCTCCAAGCGCCAGCTGCCGCGGGTGCCGGCGGACCAACCCGGGCTGTTCGCGTCCGGCGGGAGCGCTTCCAGGTCCAAGTCCACCTGCAGCACGTAGTCGCCGTCCAGCGGGGGCTTGCTGCCCAACAGCTCAACACTCGGGAAGCTGCTCCACAGCGAGCGCGTCAACGCCTTGCCCAGCGTGCTGCGGAAATTTTCGAAACACAGCAGCCGAGCGTTGCCGGGCGCCACGCAGTCGTTCTCGGGCATGCGTTCCGCAACCTCGATCCACAGGCGGTTTGCATGCAAAACGCTGGGTGAAAGCGGGGGTAGCTCAGCCGAACGCAACGGAGCGTGGTGCTCCAGATTGCAGCCACTCGCCAATAGGACAAACGCGCCGCAGAGGGCGCGGGGCAGCTTTGAGATCATTGTCGCGAAACGATATCGGAAGCGAGCCGGGCACCAGCAAGTTTCCCGCGAACCTGGTCGCGAAGCGAGCGCTGCTTATCGAAGCGTCAGGCACCGGGTTCGACGCCGGGCTCGGCCGTCGCGTACATCGCCTCGGCGATTTCGAACGTCGCGTTCTCGAGACTCGAGTACGCAGCCCGCAGCGTTTCCAGGCTGGCGCCGGTCTCGAGCATCTTCTTCAAGATCATTACCTCTTGCCGCACACTCTCGAGCTTCTCGGGCGCGAGCAGGTCGGCATAGCCATCGAGGGCTTGCTCGGTGGTGTAGATCAAGGTCTCGGCCTGGTTGCGCATCTCCGCCAGATCACGGCGCAGCTTGTCTGTCTCTTTGAAGCGCTCGCCCTCTTGCACGAGCGCATCCACCTCGGCCCGGTTCAGGCCGCTGGTCGCCGTCACGCTGATCGCCTGGCTGCGGTTCGTGCCGAGGTCGCGCGCCTCTACCGACAAGATGCCATTCGCGTCGATCGCGAACGTCACCTGAATCTTGGGCACGCCACGCGGAGCGGGCGGGAGCCCAGTCAGCTCAAAGCGCGCCAAACTGCGGTTATCCTGGGCCATTTCGCGCTCGCCCTGCAGCACGTGAATCGGCACGAAGGACTGATTGTCCACGCTGGTAGTGAACACTTCACCCTTCTCCGTGGGCAACGTGGTGTTGCGCGGGATGAGCTTGGTGGAGACGCCGCCGCCGGTTTCGACGCCGATCGAGAGCGGCGTGACGTCCAGCAGCAAGACTTCGTCGATGGCACCGGACAGGGCAGCACCTTGGATCGCAGCGCCCACCGCTACGACTTCGTCCGGATTGACGCCCTTGTGCGGATCCTTCCCGAAGAACTCGCGGACTGCCTTCTGCACCGCGGGCATGCGCGTCATACCGCCGACCAGCACGATTTGCCCGATGCCCGAGGTCGCGACCTTTGCATCAGCTAGCACGGCTTTGCACGCAGCAATGGTGCGGTCGACCAGATCCCGAGTCAGGATCTCCAGCTCGCTGCGCTTCATGGTGCGCTCAAGGTGCAGCGGACCGGACGGACCGGACGCGATGAACGGGATGTTCACCTCGGTCTCGAGCGAGGAGCTGAGCTCGTGCTTGGCTTTCTCCGCGGCCTCGCGCAGGCGCGGGAGCGAGCTGCGCTCTTTGCGTAAATCCAAGTTGTGCGTGGCTTTGAACTCCTCGCTCAACATGTCGATGATGCGGGAGTCGAAGTCCTCACCACCCAAATGGGTATCACCACCGGTGGCTTTCACACTGAAAACGCCGCCGGCAATCTCCAATACCGAGATATCGAAGGTGCCGCCGCCCAAGTCGTAGACGGCGATCACTTCGGCCTTCGCTTTGTCGAGGCCATAAGCGAGAGCCGCCGCGGTCGGCTCGTTCAGAATGCGCTTCACGTCCAATCCGGCGATCCTGCCGGCGTCTTTGGTGGCTTGGCGCTCGGCGTCGTCGAAATAAGCGGGAACGGTGATCACGGCTTCAGTCACCGGCTCGCCCAAGTAGGTCTCGGCGACCTCCTTCATCGCGGCCAGGATCATGCTCGAGATTTCCGGCGGAGACAGCTTCTTGTCCTGAACCAGGACCCACGCGTCGCCGTTTTCGTGCTCGACGATGTGGTACGAAACCGAATCCTTCTGGCGTTGCACGGCCGGCGCAGAGAACTTCTGGCCCATCAAACGCTTCACCGCGTGCACGGTGTTTTCCGGGTTGGTGGTGGCTTGGCGTTTCGCCACTTGGCCTACCAAACGCTCACCCTTCGCCGAGATGCCGACGACGCTGGGCGTCGTCCGTGCGCCCTCACCGTTTGCGATGACTTTGACCTCGGGCTGGCCCGCCGCGTTCGTTCCCTCCAGAACGGACACGCACGAGTTCGTCGTGCCTAGGTCGATGCCGATAATTTTCCCCATCGCGAGTCTCGTCAGCATACCCCGTGCTCAGCGCACCAGAAAGTGCGCTGTGCCACGGGTGTAGGTGCTTTGATTACTTGGCGCGCGCCACAGATCGCGCCCCGCAAGATCGAGCGGAACGCGCGCTAGCGCGGCCCTCAGCTCGCCTTGGCCTTCGCGACGACGACGATTGCCGGCCGGACGAGTTTGTCCCCCTGCATGTACCCGGCCTGCACCTCGTGGATGATGGTGCCAGGCGCGTGGTCGGCAGTTTCGAGCTGTTGCACGGCTTCATGGAACGCGGGGTCGAACGGCTGACCCTGCGTCTTGATGCGCTCGATGCCGATCTTCGCAAGCGTGTCGAGGAACTGGCGCTTCACGAGGCCGATGCCGTCAGCAAGCGCTTTCACGTCCGTCGCGGTCTCGGCGTGTGCGGTGGCGCGCTCGAGGTTATCGAACACGGGCAGCAGGTCTTTGATCAGATCCTCGCGGGCCCGCTTTTCCGTGTCGCCCAGTTCACGGCGCGAGCGCTTGCGAAAATTGTCGAAATCCGCAGCGGTGCGCAGCAGTTGGTCGCGGAGCTTGGCGACCTCCGCCTTTGCCGCCTCGAGCGGGTCCACCTCGGCGCCAGGGTCGACTGACGGCGGATCGGTGATGAGTTCCGGGGGCGGCGTTGCGGAGGTCGGATTTTCTTCGGACACAGCGCGCGGAGTATAATCACTCGGCTTCGCTTCGCTATGGGCAAGCGCACCTGGGCCGTTCACAGCCAATTTATTGTGCCGAGCGAACTTCCTGGGGCGCTTCTGTACACGGCGCCTGGCGTAAAGCGGTCAAGAGCCCTCCGGAACTATGCGAGCCGGAGTCCGTCGCGATAGGGTTCGGGCCAAACCAGGTGTCGATCCCACCCGGAAGTACCCAAAAATGATCCGGGGACTGCAGCGCCTCATAGCTCGGCGCAGCGCGGCGCTCCTGACCGTAGCCGTTGGTTTCGAGCCAAAAGCAGGTGTCATCGGCACCAAACGCAAACAGGTGCACGGCGCCGCTCTGAAAATCCGCCTGCACGCGCCCGAGCGCCGCGCCGTCGACCGAGGACCTGACGCTCAACCAGTGTCGGCCCACCGGGACGCGCAGCAGGCAGCCCGCGGCCGGGCTTTCGTTGCTCGTTGGGTCGACGGCGACGAGCCCTACCCCATCGAGCGCAACTTCGACTCGGGTCGCGCCGAGATTGAGGATGCGGAGCAACGGGTGATACACGAAAAACGACAAGCAAGCCGCGCCGATGCCGAGGACCGGCCCGGCGCTGAGCCAGGCCGAGCCGAGCCGTTCAGTGAGCGGTTCCTCAATCAGCTCGCCCGCGTTGAGTTCGACCACGCGCTCTGCATAACGCCGTGCGGCGCACCACAAGCGGTTCTGCGCGGTCCAATGCACCGCCGCAGCGCCCGCCGCGTGCTCGGCTCCTACCGCGCGCCTCGGCAAGAGCAGCACGAGCAGTGGCAACAGCGAGAGCAGCGTCACCGCAACGACCAACGCGAACACCCCGAGCTTCGGCGCCACGAGGGGCAAGCCCGCGGCGCCCGAGAGCGCCAGCAGCAACGAAGCCAACGAAAGCGCAAGCACGCGGGAGGACGCGCTCGCTTGGTGCTCGGCGCACTCGTCGCAATAGCCAACGAGCACGGAAACGCCGTCTTTGCGGGCCACGTTGGAGCGGTGCGTCGCGGCTTGTCCACAACAAGCACACTCTTCCGGCAGGAGCGCGGGACCGGAAGCGCTCGGCAGCCGTACACTCACGCCCGCAAGCACGGACCGAAGCCGCAAGGCGCGCATGGCCAAAGCGTAGAGCAAATCCTCGAGCTTCGCTCTTGTCTTGTGCGGCCCTCGCCGCAAGGTTAGCGAGGAACCCCGATGCCGTCCGAGCTGAACGACCCACAACGACAAGCCGTCACCCACGGCGAAGGGCCGCTGCTCGTGTTCGCCGGAGCCGGCAGTGGCAAGACGCGCACGATCATCTATCGCATCGCCAATTTACTGGCCTCGGGCGTCGCGCCGTATCGCATCCTTGCGGTCACCTTCACGAACAAAGCCGCTGGTGAGATGAAACACCGCCTTTCGGAGCTCGCGGGCCCGGAGGTCACGCGGGATCTGTGGGTCGGCACCTTCCACTCGATCTGCGCGAAGCTGCTGCGCCGGTATTCCGAGGAAGTGGGCCTGAAGCGCAACTTCGTCATTTACGACGACTCAGACCAAAAGGCTGTGCTCACGCGCGTGGTGCGCGAGTTGAACCTGTCGGACCAGGAGTACCCGCCGAAGCTGATGGCTTCGCTCATCAGCAAGGAAAAACGCGAGGGCCGCGGACCGAACGAGGTCAAGGGCGACGCCGGCTTCAACGATTCCTTACCCGAGATTTACGTGCGTTATCAAAAGGCGCTGCGACTCGCCAACGCAGTCGACTTCGACGACTTGCTCTTCCTCATGGCGCGCATCGCGGAGAACCCGGACAGTCACGGCGGGGAAGAGCTGCGCAATCGCTTCCTGCACGTGCTGGTGGACGAATTTCAGGACACCAATCTGATTCAGTACCGTCTGATTCGCGCGCTCAGTGCACGCCGACGCAACCTGTGCGTCGTCGGTGACGACGATCAGTCGATCTACCGCTGGCGCGGCGCAGACGTCCGACTCATCCGCAGCTTCCGGCGTGACTTTTCGGACGCGGTGGTGATCAAGCTCGAACAGAACTACCGCTCCACGGGCAACATCGTGCGCGCCGCGCTGGGCGTCATCGAAGCGGCGGACGTGCGCGAGCCGAAGAAGCTGTGGACCGAGCAAGAGCCGGGCGACAAGGTCAAGATCCGCCTGGTGCGGGACGAACGCGAAGAGGCGTCGTTCGTGGTGCGCACCATTCAAGCGGAGCTCGCGCGTGGCGTGCCCGCGGATCAAATGGCCGTCTTTTACCGCGTGCACGCGCAATCACGCACGCTGGAAGAAGCATTCCGCGCCGCCAATCAGCCATACAAAATCGTCGGCGGCATGAAGTTCTTCGAGCGCGCGGAGGTCAAGGATCTGCTCTCGTATCTGCGCCTGATCGACAATCCGATGAGCGACACCGACTTGGTGCGCGTGATCAACACGCCGGCCCGTGGCATCGGCAACAAAACGGTCGAGCACCTGCTGAACGTGGCCTCCGAAAGCGCGATGAGTGCTTACGACGCGATCGACTCGGTCTCGCGTGCGGCCGAGCTGGGCAGCGCGGCACGCAAGAAGCTCGCCGGTTTCAAGGTCATGCTGGAGGGTCTGCGCGCCGAAGCCAAAGGGCTATCACCGCATGCGCTGGCAGGCCGCGTGCTCGAAGTCACCGGCTATCGGCAGCTACTCGTCAAGGACGATACCGCCGAGAGCGACGCGCGCCTCGGCAACTTGGAAGAAATGGTCGGCTCCATCACGGAGTACGAGCAAGAGCTAGGGGGCGAAGAGGAAGCCACGCTGTCCGGCTATCTGGAACGCGTCTCACTCGTGAACGCCACTGACGCACTGGAAGGCGTCGCCACGGTTTCACTCATGACCGTGCACAGCGCCAAGGGCCTGGAGTTCCGCACGGTCTTTCTGACCGGCATGGAGGAAGAGATCTTCCCATACAGCCGCGTCAGCCACGAGGAGCCGGAGGAAATCGACGAAGAGCGCCGCTTGGCGTACGTCGCTATCACCCGCGCACGTGAACGGCTGTACATCCTGCATGCCGGCACGCGCACCTTGTTCGGGAAAACGCGCTACTCGTCACCCAGCCGGTTCTTGCGGGATTTGCCGGAGGATACCGTGTCGCGGGAGGGCACCGCTTGGGCGACCGCGCCGTATTCCGCGCCGTACCAAGCGCCGCGCGCCGTTTCCTTACCCGTCGGCACTCGGGTCGTGGAGCGCGAAGCGGACGGGGGCGAAGTCGGCGAAGGCGTGCAAGTTCGCCCCGGGTCGCGCGTCTATCATAAGCAATTCGGCGAAGGCGTGGTGGAGCGGGTCGAGTTTGGGAGCGCGCCGACCGTCGTCGCCAAGTTCAAAGAACACGGCACCCGCCGCATCCACGCCAAGTTCCTCGAATACGAATGACGCGCGCAACGGCCGCGCGCGTCACTCGCTCACGCGAACTCAGCCGGGCGTACCAGCGGCCGGAGCCGGTGCGCCCTTGAGCGCACTGTCAATCTGCGCCGAGACGGTCTCGAAGCTGGTCGGGTTGGCGACGCGCGCGCCATTGATGAACATGGTCGGCGTGCCTTCGACAGCGACGCTCTCACCAAGCTTCACGTCGGCATCAACGTCAGCCGCGTAGGTCTTGGCGTCGAGCGCCTTCTTGAACTCGGTCACGTTCAGACCGGCGTCTTTGGCGAAGCCTTCCAAGCCGTCGCGCGTGAGTTGCGTCTGGTTCTTGAATAGTTTGTCGTGGAACTCCCAGAATTTGCCCTGAGCGTTGGCGGCCAGAGCCGCTTCGGCGGCGCCGCGTGCATTTTCGTGCATCGGCAGCGGGAATTGGCGAAACACGAAGTGCACGCGGTCGCTGTACTTCTCTTTCACCTGATCAACGACGGTGGCTGCGCGACCACAGTACGGGCACTGGAAGTCAGAGAACTCCACGACCGTGACCTTGGCATCCGGCGGACCGAACGACGGGCTCTTGCCCTGAGCCATCGCCGCTGCCACTTGCGGGCTCAGTGGTTGATTTGCCTGCTCGCGCTTCTTCAGGCCGGCAATGATGTCCGGCAATTGCCCGAGCATCTTCGTGCATTGTGCGCCCGGGAACTGCTTGGTCTGGCTGCCGACCATGGTGCAGGTTTCGCTGGTCGGACCGAACTCCGCGCACAGCTTGCTGACGAGCTCATCACAAGACTTGTTCGCCTCACCGAGCTTCTTGAGGGAGAAGGCGATGTCCTTGAGGCCGGCGCGGCATGCGTCCGGCGACATGATGTCGACGAGCGAGTTGAGCGCCTGACAGCTCTCCGCTTCCTTGTCAGCTTTTTCGCACACGGCAGCGGCGTACTTTTGGCACGGGCCAGCAGCGGCAGTGGCGGCCACGCCTGCAGAGCCGGAAGCGGCGGGCGCGGCGCTGTGATGGTGCGCCTTCGGCTTGTTACAACCAGCAGCCAGCGTGAGCAGCCCGAAACCGATGAGCGCCGACCGCGACAACGGGTTCTTGAATGGAAACATGAAGAAAACCTTTCAGCCCAGCAGGGATCAGCGACCCAGAGCAGGGGCGCGGTGTAGCAGCTTCAAGGCGCCTCGTCACGGCGCGCCGCGGGCGCCGCGGAAAGCCTGCAATCTTCGTTGACTCGCGGCCCGACCCGGGAAATTGCTTCGTCCATGAACAAGCGGCTGGCCATGCTGGAAAAGCTCACCTCATCCGCGCAAGCGGACTCCTTCGCATTCTATTGCCTGGCCTTGGAGTATCGGAAAGAAGGCCGCGTAGACGAGGCCGTCGGCGCCTTCGAAACGTTGCGCGGGCGCGATTCCGGGTACCTGCCGATGTACCTGATGGCTGGACAAATGCTCCGCGAAGCCACGCGCACCGAAGCCGCCAAAACCTGGCTCGAGCAGGGCATCGTACTCGCGTCTCAAAAGGGTGATTCCAAGGCGCTCGGGGAACTAGAATCCGAGCTCGCCAGCGTCTCTAGTTGAGTCCGCGCCGCTACTGGCGCGGCGAGGGGTTGAGCGGGTTTTCCACGCCGCGCGTGACTTCGGCATTGGCGTCGGGAGCAGCCAAGACCGCCTGCACGATGCGTCGTTCCACGAAGGTGCGTCGGAACAACGGATCGCGAATGTGTTCTAACAGTGAACGCGCGTAGCGCGCGGCGCGCTCGCGCATTTCATCGGCTTGCGGGGAGCGGGCGACGCGCAGGGTTTCGCAGCCCAGGGCGCGCGTGGCGAGGCCGTACTCCGAACCTTGCAGCGTGTCGATGGCGCCCAGCGCCGTCGTCGCCAAGAGGATGCCCGTGTGTTCTTCGCCCATGTCCAGGCGAGCGCGGGCCTCGATGGCCATGGCGTAGAAGTGAAACGCGACATACGCCTGCGCTTCGGCGGCTTGGCGCGCGTCGAATGCGTACATCACCGCGCGCGCGTGATCGCCGCGCACGCGCGCCAGCAGCGCGCGCAGAATCTTTTCGTGCACGGAATCAAACGCGCTGCCGGTCACCGCGGTCAACGCACCGGCGTCGCCGACCAGCGTTTCTGCGCTCTCTAAATCTTCGTATTCAATCAGAATTTCTGCCATCGACAGCAACGTGTCGGCGCGTGAGTCGCGGTCGCCATAGCGCTCGTGCGCTTCGCGCGCGCGGCGTAAGTAGGCGAGTCCTCGCTCCAGATCCCCCAGGCTCGCGTAGCACTCACCGATCGTGCTGAGGGTCTTGGCGATTTGAAAGCGACCACCGATGGCGAGATCGATGCGAATCGCATCCAGCGCCAGCGCGATGCCATCTTCGAAGCGACCGAGCACGAGCAACGCGTACGCCAATGAATTCTTGGCGCGAGCTTCCATGCGGCGCACGCCAGCTTGGCGGAATACCGCGATGGCCTCGGCTTGCGCTTCAACGGCTTCATGCACACGACCGACGCGCCGCAGCAGCGTGCCGCGCAGGCGCAGTGCCTCGGCGCGGAGCCGCGCGGGCACGCCGCTACCATCCGCCGTGGCCAGTGCGCGGTCTACCGCCGCGAGGGCGCCCTGCATGTCGCCGAGGTCGTGCAGGATCTCTGCCATCAGGGTGCGCGCCTGCACCTCCAGTACGGGTGAGTTGGCTTGCGTGGCCACGACTTCACCGCGCTTGGCCGAGCTGAGCGCTTTCGACAAATGCCCCGCGTCCAATTCGAACTGCGCGGTGCGCAGCAGTGTGATGGCCGCCCACGTCGCGCTCTTCGAGTTTCGCGCCAGCGCGCGCAATGCGCTCAAATGCCCGCGGCGTTCGCGCCAGCGACCCTGATTGCGGCAAATCGATTCCAGCGCTTCGTGGGCTTCGAGCAGCCGCACATCCCCATCAATGACCAGGGCGATCACGCGCCGGTAACAGCGTTTGGCGAGCTGAGTTTGGTAGCTGGCGCGCGCGGCGTCGGCGGCCTCCAGATAAAAGCGCGCGGCTTCATCGCGAGCGTTACCGCGCGCCAAGTGCCGCGCGACAATCGCCGCGGTGAGGCCTTTGCCGAGCGGCGTACCGGCCAAGTGCTCGCCCAGCCGCCGATGCATGCGCACGCGACGCCGTCGATCCAGCGCGCGGTATGCGACGTCGCGCGTGAGCGGATGACGCACGTCAATCGTATCCGCCTTCAATTCGCATAAACCGCGCGCAGCGAGGCGACTCACCGCATCCGAAGGGTCCTCACCGCTCAATTGGCGCAGGTCGGCGAGGCCCAGTGGACCACCGGCCACGGCCAGCCACTCGATGACGCCCTGCTCTTCGGGCGGCAGCTCGTTCAAGCGATCCGCGATCAGCTGCTCGAGCGTGGAGGGCAACGAGAGGCTGGCGTCCCCGAACCGCTCGACCTGGACCAACTCCTGATGGCCGTCGCGTTCGCGGATCTCGAGCATGCCGCGCTCGAGCAGCGCATCCACCATTTCCAGCAGAAAAAACGGGTTTCCGCCGGCACGCGGCAGCAAATCCGCGCACACTTGGCGGACGCCTTGGCTCACGCCCAATCGGGTTTGCAGCAGACGCAACTGGTGCTCGGCGCTGAGCCCCTTGAGTTCGACTCGAACCAGGCCCTCGATGTACCCGGATACGCGGTCTTCGGGGCGGGACAGCAAAATCACGAGCACACTGAGCGGCTCGGGGCGACGCAGGAATTCGACGATCAAGTCGAGGCTCGGCCGATCACTCCATTGCAAGCCATCAAGCGCGACGACTAGCGGCGCATCCATCGCTGCCCGCGCGAAGAAGCGACGCATACCGAGCGCGATCAGCTGCCGCGTTTCAGCGACGTCCGCGTCGTCGACCGTTTGACGCACACGACCGGTGGCCAGTTCCGCCATGCGCAACACAACCTCCGGGCCCTCTTCCTCGCTGGCGAACTCACCGAAAGCGTCCGTGATCTGCTCGCGCGCTTCTTCGAAGGGTTGGTCGATGCGCGTGCCGGTGAGCTCGCGGATCCATTCGCTGATCGTGGCGAACGGCACTTCACTCAGCGCGGGCGATGATTCGACCCGCAAGACACGCGCGTCCGGCGGCAACTCATTCAAGAACGCCGCCAAAAGTGCGGTCTTCCCAATCCCCATCTCGCCGTACACGACGCGCGCCGACACCTGCCCGGGGGTCTGTTGCGACGAGCCGACCACGCCGTAATAGGCGGCGTGCAAGTCCGCTAGCTCGGCGTCGCGGCCGATCAGATCATGGGGCGCGACGGCCATCTCATCGAGCTTTTCTTGGCGCGTGTGCGGTCGCAGCAGCGAGTAGATGCGCATGTCTTGCGGCAAGCTGAGCCGGTCGGCATCCTCAATCTTGATCGTCGGAGCGTCACCCCAAACGAAGTCACGACGCACGAGACGATACAGACCGCCTGCCACCCAGCTAACGCCGGGCGGCGCGTGGTCGCCAAGCAGGTCCGCCAAGTGATCGGCTGGTTCTTGCAACGCGTGCTGAATCAAGTGACCCGCTCGATCGCGTTCGCCGCTCGCGATGCCACGCACGATGCCGACGCTCGCCGACAGACCGACGGGCAGGTCTTCGGACGCGCCGCGAATCACCTCGTGCACGTCAATCGCCAGCCACAATGCGTCGAGCGGCGCGCGCGCGGGATTCGCCAACAAACCGACCAGCGCTCGCGCGGCGGTCGCGAATTGACTGGGTTCACCCTGGGGTGTCATCGGCGCGTCCCACGCAAAACGCGCGCCGCGACGAAACGCAACTTCACCCAAAGTGCCGCGAAGTTGCTCCAGCACACGCGCGGCTTGCGGCTTTCCAACGCTGGTCGCGAGCTGATCGAAGCCGTGCAGACGCAGAGTCACGACAGCCACGTGGCGCACTTCCCGGCCCACGCGGCCGCGCGCGACACGGCCGGGCCCCGTGCTCTCATCATTGCTCGCGCCGCTGGCAGTCCCGGGGGCGTGCGCCGCGGACGACAGATCATCGAGCGCCTCGCTGAGCGGCGCTTCGCTCGGCGCATCCGAACCCGCTTGCACTCCGGGCGATGTGTGCTCGCGCGTGACTAGCTCGGAGAGCACGTTCTCGAGCACGTGCGAATCAACGAGCTGTTGCTTCTGAAACAATGCACGCGTGACCGCGGCAGCCATGTCACGCGCGGTTTGAAAACGCTGGTCCGGGTTCTTGGCCAGCGCGCGCATCACCACTTCTTCGAGTTCGGCGGGCAGATCCCGAACGTAGGTGCTCGGGGGTTCGACTTGACCCGCGCGCACCAACTCCAAAAGCTCCTGACCTTCCGCCGCGCCGTGTAACGGGCGCGCGGTCAGCAGCTCATGAAAAACTACCCCGAGAGAGTAAATATCCGTGCGTCGCGAGACGCGCTCAGCGCGCGCTTGCTCGGGCGACATGTACGCTGTTTTGCCCTTGAGCACGCCCGGCTCTTCGCGGAACAAGTTGGCCGAGGCGATGCCGAAATCAGCGATTTTCACGGCACCATCGAAGCTCATCAAAATGTTCTGGGGGGACACATCGCGATGCACGATGTCGATCGGCTTGCCCGCTTCGTCCTTGCGCTCGTGCGCGTAGTGCAGGCCTTTCGCGACTTCGGCGATGATGTACGCTGCTACGTAGGGCGGGAGGCGTTGGCCCTTCGCTTGCGCTGACTTCATCAGCTTGCGCAGATCGGGGCCCTCCACATATTCCATGCTGAGCAGCTGGCCTTCTTCGCCGTAGTCCTGAAAATCGTACACCTGTACGATGTTCGGGTGATTCAGGCGCGTCGCGAGCTGCGCTTCTTCCGCGAACATCGTGCGAAAACGACGCGAAGAGCCATACGCCGGCAAGATTCGCTTCAGCACGAGCAGCTTGAACGTGTCCTCAGCGCCGCGCTTCTTGGCCAAGAAAACCTCAGCCATGCCACCCGCGCCGAGCCTTCGAATGATCTCGAAGTCAGCAAGCCTTCTGGGATGCGACACAGGCGGTGGACGAACAGATGCGTCGGTCATGACAGCAGGAGCGGCTACGTTACCGCGGTTTGCGGTCGGGGCCCTTCGTTAGTGTCGGAGTCGGGGGTGGGGCCGGGCTGAATCAGGCGCTTCCTGATCCCGCGACCGGGGGGCATTTCAGCGGGCGCGGGGGCGAATCCCCCGATGCGTAATGGTCACATGGTAACCTCTGCGTCGCGAACCGGGAGAAACCCATGCAAATTAGCGGCAGAGTTGCGATCTTTTTGGTCATTTTTAGCGCCCGCGCGGCGGCCAAACCGAAGCCCCAAAAGACGCATGACAACGCCACCTCAATGAATTCCAACGACCCCGTCGAAAAAGAGAAGAGCGACGAAGGCCCATTCGCGCCGAAGGGGACAACTGGCGAGCTAAAGCGAGACGAAGAGCACAAGCAGCAGGCCGAGAAGGTCGCGGCCGAGCCTCCGGAGAAGCCCGAAGCGCGAGATCCGGTCGGCGTATTCGGCAATGTCGTGATCGGTTTCGGCAAAGCTCCGGAAGCCGGCCCGGGGACGTCCAGCGCGACCGGCAGCGCCACTGGCGCGACGTTCATCGTCGGCGGGCACTACGACGTGAGCCCGGATCTGACGTTGGGTTTGCGCATCCCGTGGTCCATCGCGTCTATCCGTCAAGCCGACGGCAGCAACGTCTCGGCGAATGCGCTCGGCGCACCGGAGCTGCTGGGCGAGTACCGCGTAACGCTCAGCGCGCGCACGCAGTTGCCAATCGATTTCGGGCTCGGTGTTCCAGTAGCGCAAGGCAACTACGACACCGTCACGGGTCAAGGCGCGTACCACCAGACTCAGGTCAACGAATTCGCAGACGCCACGTCCGGCTACCAGGACCCGGAGTTGTTCGGTCCCAAGCGCTTGCCACTCATCGCCGGCGTGGGCATCGCCTACCAGAAGCACGAGGTAGATTTGCACGCGGCGACCAAGTTCGTGTTTGGCGTCAAAGTAGGCGGCCAGCAGGCACGCGAGGTCGATGGCACTGGGAGCTACGAACTGAAGTCGCTGACGTTCCGCAACGTGACGTCCGCGGGCGTGGCGTATCGGTTGTGGGAGAAGCCGGCGCTCTCAGCGGGCGTGGATTCGTGGATCGCGTACAACGCCATCAACGCGGAGGAGTTCACGTCGAGTGCCGGGGCTTCGGGGCCGACCCGTATTCAGGTGGTGTTCGAACCGCACCTAGTCGCGCGCTTCGGCAAAATCTCGCCCAGCCTCGGCTATATCTTCCCGATCGGCGGTCGCCTGGCCGACAACACGACCTCCGGCCTCGAACTGCACTGCGACGTCGCCTTCTGACGCGAGGCTGAACCTGGCCGTGCAGATGGCTCGGTCCGCGGTATAGACTTCGAACGATGTCTCGGTTCGAATCGCGCGCTCTGCGCTCATCTATCGTTCGGATGCGGCTGTTGGTCGCGTTCGGTGCCAGCGCGACGTTGAGCGTCGGCTGCGCCGCACACCCGCCGCATGCGAACGCGCCGCGCGCGACGCTCGAAGGCGGCGCGCTGCCGATCACGTCAGTCGACGACGCTGGGTTCGCCAAGGCCGCCTACAGCGTGCTCGTTAGTGATGATGGTTCCGCGCGGCGTTCGGGCCTGCTGGTCGGCGTGGTCCGTCATCAGTTGCAGCGCGCCAAGGCGCGCTTCGACGCAGGTCAACGCGAGGCCGGGCTGAAAGCGTTGACCGGCGCCTTCTACTTGATGCGCGCCGGCGAGTTCCGCACTGAAGCACTGGACGGAGCTGACGGCCCGGACGGTGCGCTCAGCGCCGGCGCAGCGGAAGTCGCGCGACTCGGGGAGGAAGGTTACGCCTCCACGTTGTACGGCATGCTGCGCGACAAGCTACCCAAAGGTCCGGAGCGCGACGAAGTAGAAGCGCACTTGGAGGCCATGGCGCGCTTCTCGCAAGCGACGCACGGCGCGGGCCCGATGCAAACCGCGAGCGCGGATCTGCGCGCGGCAATCCAGCGCTCACTGATCGAAGCACGAAAAACAGCGTTGGATGCGGCAAGCGACCGCGCCGTCGCCTGGCTGAAGCGCGCGCTGGCGTCCAATGCAGCTGATACGCCAATCAATTCCAACGCCGACCGCGACGAGGCCTTCGAGGCGTACCGCGCGCTGCGCGGCGGCGGCTACACTCTGATTGCGCTGTACCTGCGCCACGGCGATGCCCGCGGCGTACTCAGCGCGGCGGACAAGGCCGAACTCGGGCGCATCATTGCTCCAGAACTGCGTGACCGCTTGGAGCGCGCCGCCGACAGCGGTGATGCCGATGCCTGGGCGGATCTGTTTCATTTCTTCGACTCGGCCGCGCACGCCGCGGACACCGAAGGCTTGCTCGACCACACCTTGATGGAAGCCGCGAGTTGGGGCACGGCCGTGGAGCTGTTTCGAGCCGAACCGAATTCGATGCGCGGCGCCGTGCCGCTGGCCACCGAGCTCGTGAACTATGGCATGGCAGAGGTGGCGCCGTTGCTGCTGGCTCCCGCCGTCGCGAAAGAGGGCGCGGCGGACAACGTGAGTTTTGCGCTCGGCATCGTGGGCAAGGCGCTAGTCGCGGAGGATGAACTCGATCAGGCTTCGAGCGCGCGGCGCACGTTCGAGAATGCTCAGCCGATCCTGGCACAGGGCGAGATTAAGGCGAATTTGGGCAAAGTTAGCCCGAGCAGCGCACACTTACGCTACGTGATGGGCGCGCTCGAGACGCGTCATGGCGAGCTCGCGCGAGCGCTGCCGCTCGTGCAAGCCGCGACGCGCGCCGAGCCCACGCTCGAGTCACTGATGACGCTCAGCGCCATCGAACGACAGCAAGACCAAAGCGCAACACTCTCCACGCTGGGGCAAGCGGTGGAGCTGGCCAAAGCCGAAAATGATCCGCTGGCCGAGGCGGAGGCACTGAACATGAAGTTCGAGGTGTACCGTGACCATGGGGACGCCCAGCAAGCCGCGAGCACGTTGGACGCAGCGCTGTCGCGTGCCATCGACGCACAACACAGCGCCCGCTCTGGCGGCCCCACGTTGGCGCGCTGCGAGCGGCTACTCGCGCGCATCCTCGAGCACTACGACGACCAGCGAGCGACGCGGCGCGCGACCGAGCGCGCCTACGACGCGTCGAGCTCGGACCAGGCGCAACTCACCGCGACCGTGCTGGACGCCGCGCGCCGCGCGCTCACCTACGCGGATTTGAGTGCCGCTCGTAGAGCTGCGCAGCGCGCCGTTGCCGCGGGCCTTGGCAGCGACGACTTGGTGTACGTCGCGCTTTGGCTGCAACTCGTCGAGAGAAAGCTGAACGTCCCGAGCGACGGCACCGTCGAAGAGGCCTACGCGGGCGTCGACGAGAACTCCGGCTGGCCCGCGCGCCTGCGGGCCTGGGCTCGCGGCAAACTGAGCGATCAGGATCTCGCCGCCGCGGCGCGTACCGCGTCAGAACGTACAGAAGCTGAGTTTTATTCGGCGATGGCGAAGCTCGAGGCGGGCACTGACACGTCCAAAGATCTGCAGCGCGTTGCCAAGAGCCCCGCGATCGACTTAGTCGAAGTCACCATCGCACGCGATCTGCTCGCCATGCGCGCCAAGCCCGCGCCAGACTACAAACTGCCGGCGGGCGTAAAGCTACCCTGAGCTCGGAAGCCGAAACGCGGCCTCCGATTAAATAGGCCCAATTCAAAAATCACGGGCGTGAAGACTGGGGCGCCCAAAACCCAGCCACGCACCTCGCTGCACAGCACTGTTCCCGGCGCAGCGCTCTCTCCGAAGGCACCAGGCGAAGCCTCTCCAAAGGCACCAGGCGAAGCCTCTCCAAAGGCACCATGCGAAGCCTCTCCAAAGGCACCATGCGAAGCCCGCCCGGAACCAACACGAGCTCAAAAGTCTTGGCAGACCCCCCCGTCGGGGATCACGAAGCGCGTCAGATCACGAGCTGCGATTGAGAGGCGAAGCCAACAAAAGCTGACCGCACAGGCGCATGCGATCTCGAAGCTCGCAAACGTGGCCAGACGCGTCAGCTAGCCACTCGGCAAGAAACAGATCAGACCGCACGAGGTCAAAGCGTCAAGCCCACGCTCACCCCTGAGGTTTCCTCCCGAGCAGCTTCTCCGCCAGGTAGCCTCCGAGCTCGGCGGTCATCATGCGTTCGATCGCGGCCTCCTTTTGCTCGCGCTCGCCCGGTCCATATTGGAACTCGATGCCCATGCCGCAGGGGTTGGCCTTCGTGGCGTCCTCGACGGGCGTGGTCCAGATCACTTTGCCGCGGAGCCGGACGGGCTCGACCATGTGGGGCACCCCCAGGGCGAACACGAAGTCCGTGCCCACGGGCAGCGGTTTGTCCGTCGCGATGAAGGTGCCGCCGCGCGAGATGTTCTTGGTGTAATCCGCGAAGAACGTATTGACCCGCTTGTATTCGACCTTGAGCTCGATCGGCGCTCGCGTGCCGTAACGCCGGTCGTCCTTGTCGTCTGAGCCCATTTATTTCCCAGGCTAGTATTCCGGGCCCTCGCGGCCAAGGGGAGCAATCACGACACCCTGTCGTTTGGCGAAAAATGCTACACCCTGCCCGTGCGCGACCCCTATGAGGTGCTCGGCGTAGGCCGAGAGGCATCCGAATCCGAGATCAAAGCGGCCTTTCGCCGGCAGGCGGCGATCCACCATCCGGACAAGAACCCGGGCGATCCGGACGCCACCACGCGCTTCAAGGAAGCCAACCTCGCGCATCAGATCCTGAGCGACAAAGACAAGCGCGCCGCGTTCGACCGCTACGGTGAGGCAGCCTTCCGTCCCGGTGGCGGCCCCTCGGGCATTGACTTCGGGGACATGGCCGGCCTCGACGACCTGTTCGGGGACTTACTCGGCGCGTTCGGCATCCGCACCGGTGACCGCGGGGACATTCGCAAGAACCTGGAGCTGAGCTTCCAAGAAGCGGCGCTCGGCTGCGAACGCGAGGTGAGCTACGAGCGCTTGGACACGTGTGAGGGCTGCGCTGGCCGCGGCGCAGAGCCAGGCACGCGCGTGGATACGTGTTCGGCATGCGGCGGCCGCGGCAAGGTTCGCTTTCAGCAAGCCCTGTTCCCGATCGCGGTCGAGCGGCCCTGCTCGCGCTGCCGCGGCACCGGTCAAATTGTGGTCACGCCTTGTAAGATGTGCGGCGGTAGGGGGCTGTCGAAGGGCGAGCGCACACTCGCCGTCGAGATCCCCTCGGGCATCGAGGACGGCGCGACGCGCACCGTGAACCAAGCGGGCAACCGCGTGCGCGTCGACAAGCCGCCAGGCAACTTGGAGCTCGTGATTCAAGTCGGCACGCATCCGTTCTTCCGCCGCATCGGCGACGACGTGGTGTGCAAAGTGCCAATCAGCTTTGCGCAGGCCACTTTGGGCGGGGAAATCGACGTACCGAGCTTGCTTGGAAAGCTCAAACTGCGGGTGCCGCCGTCCACACAACCGGGAGCCATCCTGCGCGTGAAGGGCAAGGGCTTTCCATATCGCATCCGCGGCGGCCGCGGCGATCAACTGGTGGAAGTGATGGTCGAGGTACCCTCGCACCTGACTGAACGCGCGCGCGAGTTGATCGAGGAGCTCGGGCGCGAGCTCGGTGAAGACGTGCAACCGCAGCAACACAGCTTTCTGGAAAAACTGCGGGGCCTCTTTGACTGAACGCGGCGCAGCGCGCGCGGTGACGTTCGATTTCGGGCAAACGCTGGCCGAACTCGATCATGAGTTTTTGGCGCAGCGCGCGCGTGACTTCGGCGCAGAAGTCGATCCGGTTCGGGCGCGCGCGGCAACGGTCACGGCCTGGGCCGCCTACGGCGCAAACAAGGCGCTCGGGCATGCCCGCGCTTGGCAAGCGATGATGCTGGAGGTGCTGCGTGGCGGCAGCGTTCGCCCCCTTGAAGGCAACGCCACGCCGAATTTCGCCGCTAGCATCGCGCACGCGTTGTGGGACGCGCAGCCCGCCCGGAACCTGTGGCGCAAGCCCATTGTGGGTATGTTCGAGCTGGTCGAGGGCTTGGTGCAGCAGGGCGTCCCCGTCGGCATCATCTCGAATTCGGAGGGTCGGCTTGCCGAGCTCGTGGAGGAACTAGGCAAGACCGCACTATTCCGCGTGATCGCGGATTCGGGTCGGCTCGGCATCGACAAGCCGGACCGGCGCATTTTTCAGCACGCGGCGCAGGCGCTCGGGGTGCCGCTCGCGGACATCGTGCACGTCGGGGATGCGTGGGAAGCGGACGTGATCGGCGCGCACGAAGCGGGCGCGCGAGCTATTTGGTTCTCGCCCACTGATACGCGCCCGCTACCCCCCGACGTACTGGCGTGCGCGGACGCACCCGAGCTTTCGCGCGCCCTGACGGCCTTGGGCCTCGTCCTGCACTGACGGACTTGGGCCTCGCAGCCCGCTGAGTTACAGGAGCACTCATGGAAAACCGCAAAATTGGCATGCTCGGCACGGGCAACATGGCGTCCGCGTTGATCCGCGGTCTGCTTTCTTCGAAGACGCTGCGCCCCGAGCAAATCCGCGGCAGCGACGTGCGCGCCGAGCACTTGGCGGAGCTGGAGCTGAAGTACGGTATCAAGACCACAACCAACAACGCAGACTTGCTCGCGTGGGCGAACGTCGTGGTGCTGGCCGTGAAGCCGCAGGTCATCGACCGGGTGCTCGACCAGATCGCGAGTGACATCAGCTCGGATACATTGGTCATCTCCGTCGCGGCGGGCGTACCGATTCGCTCCATTGAGGCGCGCCTACCGGATGGCGTGCGCGTGCTGCGCGCGATGCCGAACACGGCAGCCATCGCGCTCGCCGGCGCGACGGGCGTCGCACCGGGCACGAAAGCGACGCCCGACGACATTGCCTTCACCAAAGCGCTGTTCGACGCGACCGGCCGCACCGTCGTCCTGGATGAGTCCTTGATCGATGCCGTCACTGGGCTGTCCGGCAGCGGCCCCGCGTACATCATGCTGATCATCGAAGCATTGGCGGATGGCGGCGTGAAAGTCGGCTTACACCGCGAAACTGCCCTGTTATTGGCCGCGCAAACAGTGTACGGCTCGGCCAAGCTCTTGCTCGAAACCGGTGAGCACCCCGGCCGTCTGAAGGACATGGTCACGAGCCCGGGCGGCACGGCGATCGCCGGCCTGCACACGCTGGAATCCGGTGGTTTGCGGCGCACGCTGATCGACGCGGTCGAAGTTGCGACCAAGCGCGCCGTCGAACTCGGCGAAGCGATGGCCGCCAAGCTCGCGAAGCGCTGACTCAGCGCGCTGCGTTCGCGTCACTCTGAGCGCAGAGGCAGATACGCAGCACCAACAGATAGTGTCCGCGCAAAGGGGCCGGGGGGGGAACAGCCTCGCTCTGCGCGGACGACAGTTAAGTAGCAGCCAGAAGTCGCAAACGCAAACTTCGACGCACGAAAAAGTTGTCTAAGGTGACGCAAGTCTGCGCGCCGCGAACTCACGGGTGGTTGGGCGTCGTCGGTTGGGTGCGAGTCATTTCAAATCTGAAATGAGGTACGCAAAAGCATCTCCGATTGAGACTGCTTTGCCCAATACACGCGGGTGATGCCCCGCCAACGATCTTTCACTTTTGCGATCAGCTCTTAGGGTGAGCACGTATAGCCGAAGCGTCGTCCCTGAGGCCGACGCTCGGACAGCGCGAGCGGTACGGCACCCCGAAGGGTGTTGGCGAGCGGCGCGTGGTCGGGCGCGGCGTGCTTGATCGCGGAATCAGTATCAGCCGCAAGCGCGCGAGTGCATAGGCCACGCGCGGACCAGATGAACTGCGCCTCGACGCGGCGCGCGGCCGGGTCGAAAGCCTCTTTTGGAAAGCGTAGATTAGGTTCCAGCGAGGGCGCGCCGCTGAGCAGGAAGCCGTCTGCATCCGGCGCGCAAACAGCCGGCATTTCGGCCATGTCAGCCGGGGTTTGAGCGAGCGGGGCGTGCAAGGCGAACGTCTGGGGGTCGATCGGGAACAGGTACCAGCCGCGACCAATCACCCAGATCCCGAGCTCATCATCATGAACGCCACGAACCAGCGCGAGGCTGCCTTGGTCGCGACCTGTATCCGGGTATTCGGCAAGCCGCTCGACGCGGTTGCCCCGGATGCGCGACAGCGTGAAGACGCGGTTTTCGTTGTACGAACCGACGTACCAAGCGTCATGCAATTTCGCTACGCTACTCAGCATTCCGAAGCCGAGGCCCCCAGCGTTCGGGATACGGCTCACGGTTTTCCCCTCCTCGAACAATAGGAGGTCGACTAGGCCACGCGAGCTGGTGAGGACTGCCGCGGAGCGTTCGCCGCTGTCTAGCAGCGCGCGCCACGTGCTCGGGTTGCCGGTGCCGTCGAAGCCGAACGCCTCCGACGCGGCGGTGGCGTCCGCCCATGGGCTGCGCGTGACCGCGCTCTGGAAAATGGCATGCGTGACGTCGAAGCGATCCAGCCCGCGCAGCTGGGCGCGACCCGCTACGCCCCAATCCGCGCTGCGCTCGCCCCACACATAAGCGTGCAACGCTGGCGATTCTGAATCGAGCGCGCCAGTGTCGTAGCCGACTTCACCTGCAGCCAGACTGGGCGCCGAAGTTTCTTGAAAAGGCGCCCAAGGCGCGGTATTCGCGTCGTCCGCGCGCCCTGGGCCGCGGGCGCGCGCGCCTTGTGGGAGCGCGGCTTCACTGACCTCACCGGTGGCTTCGCAGCGGAGTACCCAGCGGTTGCCACCGGGCTGAATGAGTGGCGTAAATTGTGGCAGCGTCGCAACGCGCAGTGCAGGCGCGGCACTGCCGCTCTTCCAGCCGACACGCACGAAGCCGCTGAACGCGCAGCCAAGCTCGCTGCACCCCTGCAAGCGAGCGTCGTCCTTCAGCTCGCGGCCCGCGTCGAACTCGGACGGCAAATCCACGTCGCTCCACTCGAAGCCGCCGTCGGTGGTTTCGAGGGCGCGCCCGGTGCGCCCCACGAGCAGCGCACGTGTGCCCGAGATCAATACGCGGTCAATGCCGCTCTCCGGCGGGCTCACGCTCACCGTGCCGTCAAGCGCGACGCGAACTCCCGCGAAGGGCTCCGAACCCACCACCCAACCCGCAAGGCCGCTCGCGTGACTGCCCGCGAAGCCTGCCGGCAGCTCGACGAAGCCGTCCAGCCACAAACCCCTTTTGAGCATGGGGCCGCCGGCGCTGGCCATGCCGGGAGGATACTTGAGCGGCAGGCGCTGCTCTTTGGCGGCGCTGTCGATCAACGAGAGGAAGCCGGGCGCGCCGAGCCGCGGCGGAACAATCACGGCGACACGACCATCAGCCAGCGCCACGACCCGCTCCACGCCCAAATCCCCACGCACGTGGATCTCGCGAAAGTTCCCAGCGCTGTCGGCGATGCAGTAGGCACCCGTCGTGCCGCTGCTCGGGCCGCTGCACGCGCCGCGAATGACTAACGCGCCATTGCCGCTGGACGCCACGTAGCGCGCGCCCGAAAACACGCGCGCACGCAGCATGCCGAACGGCGGCACGAACGAGAACAAGCTGGTTTGGCTGCCGTCGTCACTGCACACGAAGCCAAAGCCGCCACCATAAGCCAGAGCTGTACATTCCCCGCCGCCCGCATAAGCGTGCTCGTCCGTCTTCAGGACCTTGCCGTCGCTCGGGCGCACGCGCCGCAACATACCGGCGTTGGCAAAGACGAAGGAGCCGTCCGCATCGCGAAAACCGCGCAGCACGGCTTGTTTGAGCGCGCGTTGACTCCCCACATCCCGAGCGACGCGCGACGCATCCCGCGGCATCGCAGAGCGGAGCGCGCGCGCAAAGTCAGTATCGCGCATGTTGCCCGGGGCGCGTTGCCCGTCACGGCGACTGAAGCTGCCGCTGCTGTCCAGCGCTTCGGTGCCGTCCGGACCGCTGAGCAGCAACGCGCTTTCGTCGGCCGCGATGCTGTTCACTGGGAAAGCGAGTGGACGCCAAGAGCCGCCGGCGTCGAAGCTGACCAGCGTGCCTCGAAGCGGTACCTGCACGGCGCCCAGCCAACCGTCGACGAAGGCCATTTCCCCGTAGCCCGGTGAAGGAGGTAGGCTGCCGAGTCCGAGCGCAGTGCCGTGCTCTGCATCCAACGCGACCAGGCGGTCGGGGCGATTCGAGAGCACGTACAAGCGATCGAACCCGGCGATGACTTGGGCTGCCTCGAAGTCGAGCCGCGCAAATGCCTGCAGATCGCCCGTGAATGTCGGCGCGCGAAAGAACAGCGTCGCGTTGGAGGATACGACGTAAAACAAGAAGCCGCCGCCGAGGCGGCTCGGCAGTTCTAGCGATTGCGCGCTGCGTGCGGCCGGCAAATATTCACGCGCGAGCTCAAGGGCGCCATCTGGGTGCGACAACACCCGCAGCCCATAGGAGATCAGCCGCTCGCTACCGTCGCGCTCAACGCCGACAGACGCAGTGGCCGAGCTCTCCAACGGGGGGAACAAGCTCGGCCCGAGATCCGCCACCTCTGCCTTGAGCGGTGGCGAGCTGAGCAGGACCTGAGGCTGTGCAGCCTTCGAGACCTGCGCTGCGGCCGCGGGAGCCGGAGCGCGCGCGGCGCGGGCCGCGCCGCATGCCGCGCCGCATGCACAGAGCAACATGGTCGCCGCAATGAGCCAGAAATAGCGCGCCGACACAGCCATCCTTTTTAGCGTAGCGCCTCGGCGGTCGCCCGCGTAGTGGTAGTCGCAAATGACCGAAACGCGGCGCCCGACCTCGCCCTTGGCCGAAGAGATCCTCGGCCTTTACTTCCCGGTTCTCGACCACGGCTTCGTGTCGCTCGTCGACTACATGGGGACCGACGAATCGATCGAGCGCGCCGCACGCGTGAGCTACGGCTACGGCACGCGCCAGACCAGCCAAACACGCGGCCTACTCCGCTACCTGCGCCGGCACATGCACACCACGCCGAGCGAGATGATTGAGTTCAAGTTCCACTGCTCGATGCCGATGTTCATCGCGCGCCAGTGGATTCGCCACCGTTCGGCAAACGTGAACGAGTACAGCGGCCGCTATTCACTGATGCCCATGCTCTTTCACACGCCGAGCCCGGAGCAGCTGCAAACACAGAGCAAGCAGAACAATCAGGGGCGCAGCGGCACGGTCGTGGACGGCGCGAAATACGCCGAGGCCGTGCAGCGCTGGAACGAGATCCGCGAAAAGAGCCGCGAAGCGTACGAATGGATGATGAACGAGGACATGGCACGCGAGCTCGCGCGCATCGACCTGCCGCTGTCCACGTACACCCAGTGGTACTGGAAGATCGATCTGCACAACTTGCTGCATTTCTTGAAGCTGCGTGTCGATAGCCACGCGCAGTGGGAGATCCAAGAATACGGCCGAGTGATGGCCGGCATGCTGAAGCGCGTGGCCCCGCTCAGCTACGAAGCGTGGATTGACTATGACGTGTGCGGCAACCGCGTCAGCCGCATGGAGCTGGATGCGCTGCGCAAGTTGATCAGCGCCGACGGCGAGACGTTACGCGCCAACAGCGGCATGAGTCTGGACGCCGCGGGACTCGCCGAAGCCGGCTTGGCCAAGCGTGAAGCGGCCGAGTTCCTGCTCAAGTTGCAGCCGAAACCCGTGCCGGATTTCGAGCTCGATCTGACGAAGGCAAGCTCGCCGGAGGTGTTCGCGGAGCGTTTTGCGCAGGCGGTGCCGAAGGTCGACAGGAAGCCGTCCGCCTGAGCGCGGCTCTTTCGCGATCGCCAGACGCGAGCGGCGTCGCCCGCTGGCGCCCCCTCCCTTCGAGTCTTATAGAGAGAGCAGAACCATGGTCTCGAGCGCCCACAGCCTCACTCCCGATCTTTCCTCGCTGGATCTCGACGAAGAGATCCGCCGCCTGAAGCGCGAGCGGAACGCGGTGATTCTTGCTCACTACTACCAAGACAGTGAGATTCAGGACCTCTCGGACGTGATTGGGGATTCGCTACAGTTGGCGCAAGCCGCGCAGAAAACCACAGCGGATGTGATTCTGTTTGCCGGCGTGCACTTCATGGCGGAAACCGCGAAGATCTTGAATCCGGAACGCATCGTGCTCGTGCCGGACATGAAGGCCGGCTGCTCCCTCGCTGACGGCTGTCCGGTGGATCGCTTCAAGGCTTGGAAAGCGCGTCACCCGGGCTCGGTGGTCGTGAGCTACATCAATTGCTCCGCCGCGGTGAAAGCAGAAAGTGACTACATCGTCACCTCCAGCAACGCCGTGAAAATCGTGAACGCGATCCCGAAGGACCAAAAGATCCTGTTCGCCCCGGACAAGAATCTCGGTCGCTGGGTGCACAAGCAAACGGGCCGCGATCTGGTGCTGTGGCAGGGCAGCTGCATCGTGCATGAAACCTTCAGCCTTCGTAAGCTGGAGGACATTCGCGTCGCGCATCCGGAAGCGAAGGTGATCGCGCACCCGGAGTGCGAAGAGCCCCTCTTGGATCGCGCGGATTTCATCGGCTCCACCGCCGCTTTGCTGAAGTACGTGGAGAACGACAACGCGCGTGAGTTCATCGTCGTGACTGAATCCGGCATTTTGCATCAGATGCAGAAGCGCGCGCCGAACAAGCTCTTGATCCCCGCGCCACCGCTAGCCAATTGCGCCTGCAATGAATGCCCGTTCATGCGCCTGAATACGCCGGAAAAGGTGTACCTGGCCCTGCGCGATCTCGAGCCGCGCCTAGAGATGGACGAAGAGTTACGCGCCCGCGCTCAGGTGCCGATCGACCGCATGCTCGCGCTGAGCTGAAGGCGCCAGCCCGCGTTATTTTTGGGCGACGCCCTGGCCGGGCAAGCGCCCAAACGCGCGGTTGGCAATGTCCACCAGATCCCCGCACTCACTCAGATCCAGATTCTGCAGCTCAAGCGGGTCACGCCCCACGTCATGGCACTTCCAGCCGACGTCCCAAGCGCGCGATTCGACCTTCAGGTTCTTCTGCATGATGCCCCAATTCTCGAACGCGCACGTCCACAGCGCCGAACAATTGGTCATGAGCAGCGGCTGATCGCTGAGGCCAGGACGCAGCAGGCTGTGGCCGGGCATGCGCTCCTTGTACTTCGCAATCGCTGGGTCCTCGCCGACGCCCATCAGATCCAAAACCGTGGGCGCCAGGTCCACATGAAACAGGTACTCGGATTGCTTGCCCGTGAGGGCCTTCAGCTCGTTTTCCGTGAGCGTGCCGTCCGGCGCATCCACCCAGGCGGGCACGTGGATTTCCTCGTCGAACACGCTGAAAGTGTGGCCCATTTGGCCGTGCTCCCGGAAGGCCTCCGCGTGGTCGCTCGTGTACACGATGACGGTGCGCTTGCCCGCTTCGGTCGAGCGCACGTACGCGAGCATCTTCGCCAGGTGCTGGTCCTGCTGATAGACCGAGTTCTGGTAGTAGTTCTTGAAGTACGGGTTGTCCTCGGGCGCTTTGCTCGTGGTGGACGGTTGAAAGGGCTGCGGCCCATTCGGATCCACGTAGTACGGGTAGTGCACGTTGGAGAGCTGCACCACCGCCAAGAACGGTTCACGCAGCGACCCGAATTCGCGGTTCACCCGCTCGGCGAGCAGCCCTTCGGGAGCGCCCATGTCCAAATCCGAAGTCGGGTCGAGATCCGTCGCGCTAAAGAACTTACTGACGCCAAGGTTCTTCACCCACAAGCGCGCGTTGCCGAACAGCATGTTCTGACTGGTCCAAAACGCGGTGTCGAACCCGGCGGCTTTGGCGTAGTCGAAAATCAGCGGCCAAGTGTGTAGGTTTTCCCGTGATTCCGTGGGCCTGAGGCCGGACCACAGCACCGCAAGCGACACTGCGGTCGTGGAGTCCATCGAACGCATTTGCGGCAGCGGAATGCGGTGCGGGAAGAGTAGATTCGTCGCTTCAGTGCGACGGCAGTCAGGGTCGTACGCGATGCACGTCGCGTCCGCGCGCACGCTTTCCAAGATCACGAACAGCACGTTGCGCTTGGGCGTACGCACCGGATGCAACGGCGCGACGGGCATCGATTCCCGAGTGCGGGGCCGCGTCTGCCTCGACTGCTCGGTGAAGCCGAACTCCGTGGCCACGAGACCGCCGATGGCGTTCAAATACAACACGTCAGGCGGCGCCGCCTGTAGGTGACGATGCTGCGCGGGGATCCAGAAACTGGCGCACAACAAGAGCGGCGCGAGGTAGCCCGTGAGCTGCGCTCGAACGCGGCGCGGTCGCAACCAGCGCCGCGCAACCCAAACCAAAGAAAGGGCGATGCACAACGGCGGCGTTTTCGCGCGCAGGTAGTTGCCCACGTCCGCCAGCAGCTGGTTTATCACGCTGTCTTTAAAGTTCGACGCAAACAGCGAGACGTCCAGATTCAGGTAAGCGTTGTATTGGCTGTAGAAGTAGGTCTGCCCACCCACGCTGAAGGTGAATGCAATGACGAACAACACGGCGGCGGCCCAACGAAAGACACCTCGGCGGCGCGACGCGGCATGCAGAAGCACAGCCCAAACCAGCAGACTTTCGAGCGACGAAGCCAGGTAGAAGGCGCGGTGCTGGGCATCCAAGCCCGCTAGGCGCGCGCCGCGCCGCGAGAAGTCCAGCGCCAGAACCACCGCCGTCGGCACGAGCAGGAGTAGCGGCGCGAACAGGCGTCGGTGCCGCGCCCAACGCCGCGCGCGGGCGAAGCGATGGGCAACCAGCGACGTGACCGCCGCTGCCGCTGGACCGGCTTCTGTTTTGGGGGTGCTCTGCACGCGAGGCGCGCACTGTAGTCTAACAAACTACAACCACGCTCATTTTTACCCTGCTCCGTTCGCGGAAAAGCTGCGCATTTCTGGCCCGGCGGGGAGTCTCGGCCGAGCGGCTCAAGTCCCGGGGCAAACGTCCGTTCTGTCTCGGCATGGGACCGCGACGCCTCCTGACTCTCACTTCAGCCCTGCTCTTGGCAACGGCTTGCTCTCAGCCTGCCGCGACAGTGGCACCCGAAAATGCGCCGCGGCCGCACAAGGGCAAGGAAGGCAAGAGCAGCCACGGCGCCGACAAGGGCGCTGAACAGGCCAAAGGCGACGAGAAGAGCGACGACGCGCCGCAAAAATACGTCGTGCCGTTCGCCTGGGAGAACTCGAAAGCCGAGCCGCTGGCGTTAACGCGCGCGTTCCTCAAAGAGGCCTTCGAGGACAACAAGACGTACATGGAGCACGGCTCCAAGTTCTTCGCTGCGTTCGCCGACGCGGAATTGCCGCGCGCGACGGTCGTCACCTGTTCCGACTCACGCGTCCAACCGCAGGGCTGGGACGAAACCAGCGAGAACGACGACTACACGGTGCGCAACTTCGGCAATCAGCTGACGGGTGACGAAGGCTCGATTGAATACGGCGTCGAAACGCTGAACACGCCACTCTTGCTGATCATCGGCCACACGGGCTGCTCGGCCGTGAAGGCGGCTTCGGGTGACACGTCGAAGTTGAGCAAGCCGTTGCAGGCGCAACTGAAGACACTGCAGATCCCTCGCCCTTCACAGGGCAAGAATGAGAACCAAGCGTGGGCTGAAGGCGTGGTGGCGAACGTGCACAACCAAGTGAACGCGGCTTTGAAGCGCTACGGCAAGCGCGTGCAGAGCGGCTCGCTCACCGTCGTCGGTGCCGTGTTCGATTTCCGCGATGACCTCGGTCAAGGCGCGGGCAAGTTGATCATCGTGGATGTGAACGGCAACGGCGAAGCCCAGCGCATGGAGGCCTTCATGGCGGCGGTGAACAATGACGCGGGCAGCAGCGGCGGCAAGAAGTCCAAGAAAGGGATGCAGAGCCCGGACGAGGTGCTGCGCTCGCTCTCGCAAGTACAAGGCATCGTCACGCGGCAAGTTTCCGAAGCCACGAACGATTCGGGCAGCGTCGGTCACCCGGTGAAGTGAGCCGGAAGCGCTAACCGGCGGGGTTGCCGAGGAGCAGCGTCGTCAGGAGGTAGTTCGCGATCAGGATCGAGACCGAGCTGTGCACCACGGCCTGCGTCGTCGCTTGGCCTACGCCGCGGGCGCCACCGGAGGCGTAGTAGCCACGGGTGCAAGAGATCGCCGAGATCAAGAACCCGAAAACGGCAGCCTTGATTAAGCCCATTGAAAAGTCGCTCGGCACCACTTGTTGCTCAATCTTCGAGACGAAGATCCCAGGATCGACACCAAGCCAATGCACGGCGACCAACCAGGCGCCGCCCATGCCGACGCACGTGTAGAGGACGCACAGCAACGGAGTCATCAACACCGCAGCAAGCAGGCGCGGCGAGAGCAGGTACTGAACGGGGCTCACGGCCATCGTGACGAGCGCATCGATCTGCTCGGTCACCCGCATGTTGCCCAGCTCGGCAGCCATCGCGCTACCCGCCCGCGCGGCCACCATCAAAGCGGAGAACACCGGCGCGATCTCCATCACCAGGGACTTGGCGGTGATCATACCGACCATACCCTCAGCCCCAAACGCTCTGAGGCTGTTGGTTGTTTGTAGCGCGAGCACCATCCCGCTGAACACGCCGGTGAGCGCCACGATGAAGACCGACTGGACACCGATGAATTCCATCGCGACGAACAACTGCCCGATGCGATACGGCGGGCGGAAAAGCCAAACCAACGTCTGCGCCGTCAGCGCCAATACCGAGCCGACGATTTCGAAGATCGAGACGAACGGATCGACCAACACGGCCCAGCGGCTGCGACGCTCTACTTCAGACTGCTCGGCGTCGGCCACGCTCAACCTTTAGCACCGAGCTCGGCCACGATGGCGGTGGAACGACGCCCGGTAGCCGAAAACACGAGCCGTCGCGGATTGAGCGAGAGGGTCAAACACAGCGCGTCCCCACCCAAGAGCGCAATGTACGGCTCACCCCACTCCACCAGCAGGATGCGCCCGTCGTCCCGTTGCGAGTCCAGTCCGAGCTCACGCACCTGCTCCGGCCCGTTCAAGCGATACAGGTCGGCATGCGAGAGCGGCGGCTGGGTCTCGTGTTCATGCACCAAAGTGAACGTGGGGCTCGGCACGCGCTGCGCAGCGGGCAATCCGAGCGCACGGCACAGAGCGCGCGCAAAGAACGTTTTCCCTGAGCCGAGTGGCCCGGTCAGGATCAACAGATCACTCGGCTTCAGCAAAGGCGCGAGCAGTTGCGCGAGCTTTTGTGTGGCGCGACGCGTGGGCAGGTCGAAGTTCAGTTCCGAAGCGGTCACGGAGTTTTGGGGGACACTATCGTAAGCGCGCGCGGAAGCACGTGAGCCTCGGAAAACCCGCGAAAACCGCTCGTCCACAGCGGCGCCTGCGCGGCGCTGAGCGCCCGCTCGGCTCGGGCGTGCAACTCGCGCACCGCGCGGCCGTCATCAACGCGACCGTCGGGGAAGCCGTCCAGCGCGACCTTCGCCAAGCGCGCCGCGTCGTGGCCGAGCGCCTCGTACCAATCGATGGCGGGCAACGCTGGGTTGTCACCCGGCGCTGGGCGTGCCGCGAGCGGGAAGCTGCCAGCGCCGAGCGCGAAGCGCGTTTTCGGAGCATCAGGCGCATAAACGAACTCGCTACCTTCCAGCCCGAGCGCCAGGACGGGCGAGAATGACACGTTGTGCAGCTCGCGCGCGACGTCACTCGCGCACGCTGCCGATCCGAACACCAGGAGCGCCGAGACGCGGTCACGACGCCACTCATCGACCGAAAAGCGTGGACCACCGGCGTTGCTCAGCGGCGAATCGCAGGCTTCACCGCCACGCCCCACGCGCGCGATGCGTAGTAGATTGCGACGCGACAGCTCAGCGTCGATCGCCGTCTGCTCGTTAACGGTGCTCTCGCCCATCACGAACGCGTGGCGAAACGGCGCGGCCCCAGGCGTCGGCAGCTGCAGCAAGATCACCGCGATCTCGTTTTGGTCGGCGAAGCGCGCGGCGATGTCGGCAGATTCCGTGTCGACTCCGGCAACCAAGATCGCCGCGCCCTCGGCCGCAAGGTCGCGCAGCGCCTCCACAGTGCGAGCGCTCGAGCCGCCGTCGTCCTCGGAAATCAGCTGCACGGCGCCCGGTTTTTCTGCAGATTCGGGCAGACCCAGGCCGCGCGCCAAACCGGCCACCACGTTCGCGGACCTGCGTCTCGCATCGGCGCTACCGAGAGACAGCGCGACGCCAATCGAGCGCCCCAAAATCAAGGGCACGCTTTGCACGCCACCGGCGATGCCCACGAGCGCCGAGCCGCTGTCACTCGCACGCAGCGCGGCCGGCGCTGTGTCCAGCAAACTGCGCGCGAGCGCGGCGTCTTTCTCGCGCACAGCGATCGCGACCAAGCGTTCGCGCAGCATCTTGCGCAGCCATTGTCGCGCCTTCGAGGTCGCGCCGTCGTCGCTCTCGCCGCGCTCGAAGGTCTGCAAATTCTCGACTAAGGCGGCCTTCGGCGCGCTGCGAAATAGCTCTCGCACCGTGTCTTCCAGCGCGCTCTGCGACTCGAGCGGCGACTCGGACAAAAGCTCTTCCGCCGCTGAAAGTGCATGCGCATAGCGGCGCGCCGCGGCCGCCGCACGCAAGCGCAACTCACTGAACACGAGCCGTTGGTCTGGGTCGACGATTTTGCCCGCAAGCGGCTCGAGGACATCCCAGGCAGCGTCCGCTTTGCTTTCGCGGAGCAGCGCGTACGCCTCCGCGACCTGGGCAAAGTCATGCACGGTTCCCACGCTTTCGCGCACCTCCGCGATCAGCACGCGAGCATCCGTGAGCGCGCCGCGGCTCACGCAATCGAACGCCAAGAGCACGCGCACCAGATCACTTTGCTCGTCGTTCGGAAAGCGCACTAGGAACGTGCGCAGGGCCGGCTCGAGCTTGCGGCGTTCGTTCATGGTGCTGGCAAACCAGGCCGGGCGCAGGGCGCGAAACGCGGCTTGCGCGTCCGAGCTGGCAGACAGCGTCGCCTCGGGGCGCAGCGCGTCAGCGCGGGAATGTCCGCAAGCCACGGTCGCCGCTGCACACGCTGCCACCAGGCCGAGGCGGCGCGCGCAGGTCGAATGTGGAGAAGGCGGGGCAGCGTTTGGCATATGCTGAACGGGTGTCAGTAGAGGGTGATGCGCGCGCCACGCGCCAGTCAAGTTCGCTGAGTGCGCGGCTGTCCGGTTTGCCGGCGCGCGCGCGCGCGTTCGGTCGGCTTGCCTTCGCCGGCTTCGTGTTCGCTCATGTAGCCCTTCAGGCGTTTCGAGCAACCGGCGACGGCGCGCGCCCCGAGCCGGGCCTCGAAACGCAACCTGGCTTCGTCGCCGCGGTGCTGCTGATCGTCTGGCTGCCATTCGCGCTGTTCGCAGTGCAGCAATTGCGCAGTTTGCTAGGCAGCGCGCGCGCCCGCGCGCCCGAAGCCAGCCCGGACGCGCGCGCGCTCGCATTTGCCGAGCGCCTGGCGCTGCTTGTCGTCGTGGCGTTCGCGCTCGGGCACACGGCCATCGTCGCGTGGCCGTTGTTCTCGGGCAGCGCGACAGCTGAAGACGTCCGCCCGGCCCTAGTACTTTCGCTGTCGAGCACCAGCCACGGCGCGCCCATGCATGCCGCGGCGTACATTTGCGGGGTGGCTGCGGCGTCATTCTACGCAACACGCCAGGTGCTCGCGGCCTGCCGTGGCGTATCGCGCCCCCTGGCCCGCGTGGTCGTCGCCCTGGGCGTACTCTGCTACGCGCTGGGCAGCTTCGCGGTCATCCGCTGCTCCGGCGGGCAGATCTTCCCGTGACGCCTCACCCAGTGTTTCCGAAGACGGGTGCTTCCCCGTCTCCGTACATGCTAAAGGGCCGCCCATGCCGCGTTGCTATTTGCTGACTCTGGCCAGCTCTTCGAGCGTCGATCAGCAGTCCAACAACGTCTCTTTGTTCAATGTCGTGGAGCAGGTCAACTTGCCGCGCGGCGTCGAACCGCCCCCGGGCGCGCTCTTGCCGATGGAGATCCATGCCTATTTTCAGCTCGATCCGAGCGAACTGAATCAGCGCATCGAAGTGCGCTTCGCGCTCGTCGCCGATACCGGGTTAGAGGCGCTAACCGAGGCCTACCCGCACAAGTCGAGCACGCTGCGTTACCGCACACGTACCATGGGCGTGCCGGTACCGCCGGTCCCCGGCAACTACCAGGTGCGCATCGAACATCGCGTGCTGGGAAGCGATCATTGGCAGCGCGATCCCGCGGCCTGGCCGCTGCTCGTGGCCGTCGCAGAAGCGCGGCCTGCCGTCACGCACTGAGCCGAACCTCAGTTACACGCGCACGCGTTTTGCGAGGATAGCGCACACGAGCCGAGCGCAAACACCGCGCTCACCGCGCTACCGGTGAGCCCGCCAAAATCATTGATCACCTTGCGACACGTCGCGTTTCTGTAGCAGTTGAGGCCTTGGCAACCGCTCGTCTCGATGCAACTGAAGATCGCTGCGCAGCCGCGGTCTGTAAAGCAGCCAACGACCTGGTCCGCGCAGGCCTGGCACTGGCACTTCTCGCAGGCGGAAGGGGCAACCGCAACGCACGCATCCACAATCACACCGCCCGCACCCGCGTCACCGGGAAAGCCCGCGACGCCGGGAAAGCCCGCGATGCCGGGCATGCCCCCGAAATTCGGCATGCCCGCGAAGCCCGAGGAGCCACCCACGTTCGGAAAGCCGGCGAAGCCGGGCGCTCCGGCAATCCCCGGTGAGTGGCCGGTGCTCGGCGCTCCGGCGGTGGCAAACGCACCACCCGCCACCGAGGCGTCGCCGGCGAAAGTGAGGGGGCCGCTGCCGCCGACGGACGAACCGCCCGCGCCGTCACCGCCAGCGCTGATGAACCCGCCTACCTCCGCTTCGTCGAACAGCATGTCGGTCCGCCCTCCGCAGCCGAGGAACGAGGCCGCGCAGGCGCTGAATAGAAGACAGACAGTGGTGCCCCGAGTCATTGTCATCAAGAGGATACGCGCTTTCGAACCCCGCGCCAGCGCCAGGAACCCGCCAGATTGCTACTCAGGTGAGACCTGAGCCTCGAAAGCTAACTACCCCACATCACGCCATTTTCCGCGTATGGCCGTGAACTTTGGCGCAAATCGGCGGAAAAATCCCTTGGTTTGAGGCTCTTGATTTGAGATAAGGGCGCCGGAGCCGAGCCAGCTGCGCACACGCCGCTGCTTGCTTTGGCTAGAGGGAAGTTCGATGTCCGCCGCCAACCCGCTGAGCCAAATCAACAACGACGAGTCTGAAGCGCCGGTGCCGGCCTCCGAACCGTCTCGTCCGACCGAACCGCGCCGTCATCCCGCACCGGTGTGCAACGCACTGGACAGTGACCTCGGTATCGCCGAAGAAGCCTTCGACTTCCACGACACAATTCCAGCGCCACCGTGGCTCGACGACGGGCCCGATACGGTCGAAATGCCTTTAGAACCGCTAGTTCCGTCGCGCTGATCCGCGAGGCAATGTTAGCGTGCCGCCCGAGTGGAGGTAACGCCGTTGTCGATTCGTATTCCTGTCCCTGTTCGCTCGTTATTCGTCGCCGCGCTGGTTCTCTTCGGGGTCGCCCTCAGCAGCGTCGCCAGCGCCGCTGGCCACGTGGAGTGGAAGACCAAGACCTTCAAAGAGCGTGACGACAAGTCCTGGAAGCTCGAAGTAGCGATCTTCTTGCCGCGTGCGCCGGACGTGCCGCACGTGCCAATGAAGTTCGAATTCCAGCCCGAGGTCTACTACGAGCGCGACGAAGTCGACGGCGACAAGATCGTCGAGCACAAGGTGCCACTCGACAACCGCCAAGCCATCATCGAAAGCGTGGACGTCGGCTTCATGGACGAGGGCAGCGGCAAGGTCGAACCGCGCACCCGCTTCAGCTTCAAGCTGACCCGCGCGCACGGCTACGAAGCGGGTGAGTACAAGGTCTCTATTCACGATGCGACCAACGATCAAGCGGTCGGGGCGCCCGTCACGCTGATCTTCAGCGGCGACAATGAAGTCATCGATCGTCGCGCCATGGTGTTCGGCAACGGCGAAAAGAAGGTCAAAAAGGACGAGAAAAAGTCGGGCGACGACAAGACCGCCGCGGAGGACAAGAAGGCGACCGACGATCAGCCAGCCAGCGCCAGCGACACGCCCGCGGCGGACGCGGACGCGCCGTCCAAAGCCGGTGACAAGCCGAGCGACGAACCGGGCACGATCAAAGAGAAGCCGGGTGGCTGCGCTTTCCGTTCGGCGGATGCCGGTCACGACAGCAACGCAGGTCTCGCCTTCGCCGCGCTCGCACTCTCGAGCGTGCTGCTCCGCCGGCGCGCCAAGCGCGCCGCCTGAGTCAGCCCGAAACGATCCGAACGCGCTCGGCGATACGACGCACGCCGAGCGCAAAGACTGGTTCTTCCGTGATCAAACTGAGCACGAGGTGGGGACCGTCCGCGAAATCATAGAAGAAGCCGGGCTGCGCGAGCACGCCATCGGTTTCTAGCAGCGTGAGCACCCAGTCGGTTTCGGTGTGCAGTGCGGGCAGCCGAAGCACGGCGTACCAGCCGCCTTCGAGGAACAGTGGGTGCGCCGCAGAGCCGTGAAACGCGCGCTCGAGCTCGGCAAAGTTGCGCCGAATTCGCGCGTTCAGCGCGGCCGTGACGGGCGCGCGCGCTGCCAGGATCTGCGGCAACGCCAGCTGCACCGGCGTGTTGGGGGATAAGAACGTATCCGCGACGAGCTCAAGGCGGGACAGCGCTCGCGCCACCTGCGCGGGCGGCCCAGACACAGTGGTCCACGCCAGTTTGAATTGCGGCAGCGCTGCTTGCTTGGACAGCCCACCCAGCGCAAACGAGAGCACCGCGTCCGTTTCCAGCACCGAACGCGCGCGCCGACGATCCGGCCTCAACGCGAAGTCCGAAAATACCTCGTCCGAAATCAGGGGCAACCGGTAGCCGGCGAGGCGCGAAAGTTCGTCCTGCTTCAGGAAGGAGCCCGTGGGGTTATTCGGACTCACGAGTACGACCGCACGCGTACGCGCGCTGAGCGCTCGCTCGAGCGAATCGAAATCAATGTGCCACGCGCCGTCGTAGGCGAGCGCATAGGGCTTCGCGGAAACACTCTCGAGCGCCGCCAAGTGCTCGAACAGCGGATAGCTCGGTTGCGGGATGAGCACCTCGTCACCCGGGTCGCACAGTACTTTGAACAGGAACGCGTACGCCTCGCTCGTGCTCGAAGTGAGCACGATTTGCGCTCTCGGAACCTCGAATCCCGAATCCCGCATCAGGTCCTGCACCGCCCCGCGCGCGCTGCTCAAACCAAACGCGGCGGGCTCGTAGCGCATCGCTTCGGGCTGCGCGAGGGCCAGAAGCACGCGCGGGACGTCGTACGGTAGGCCGGTGAGTGTCGGATTTGCCTGCGTGAGGTCACACACGGGTAGACCTGCGGCCCGTCGCGCGTGAAGCGCGCGCGACAGCAAATTGGGCTCAGATTCGTAGCAAGTGCGCCGGGAAAATCTCACGATTTCTCGAGCCGGAGCTTAGCGCAAAGCGCGCTGTCGCTTGACCTGATCCCGGCATCCTGTGTCGAATGCGCCATGACGCTGGACCAGGAATGGCCGAACTTCGATGGAGTACCCGAGGACGACTCGCTCACCTCGGCTCGTCCGCGTGGCCAGAAGCTCGCGCGCTACCTGTGGTGGGATGGCGAAATCCGCGAGTCCGACGCGCTGAGTGTGCACTACTACGCGAACGCACTGCACTACGGCACCGCCGTGTTCGAGGGCATTCGCGTGTACCCGACGCAGCACGGCGCCGTCTTGGTGCGCCTGCGCGAGCACATCGAGCGCCTGCTCTCGTCCGCGCGGTTGTACGGCATGAAGGTGCCGTTCAGTGCGGATGAGCTGACGCGCGGCGCGATCGAAGTCACGCGCCGCAACGGCACCCAAAACGGCTACCTGCGGCCGCTCGCCTACTTCGCCGAGGGCCCCATCGATCTACGGCCCAAGAAAGAGTGCCAAGTGCGCGCGTTCATCGCTGTTCGCGAACTGGGCACGTTCTTGGGGGAAGACGCGCTGCGCAACGGCGTCCGCGTCATGATCTCGAGCTGGCGAAAATTCCACCACACCATGCTGCCCACGATGGCCAAAGCCAGCGGTCACTACGCGAACAGCGTGCTCGCCGCGCACGAGGCCTTGGACCACGGCTTCGACGACGCGATCCTGCTCAATCAAGACGGCACCGTAGCCAGCGCGACGGGCCAGAACGTGTTCTTCGCCAAAAGCGGCATGCTGTTCACGAACGACGAAACGTCATCCATCGTGCCCGGCATCACCCGCGATTGCATTTTGGACCTGGCCCGCCAACACCAAGTCCCGATCACCATTCGTGCCTTCACGCGCGAAGACCTGATGCGCGCCGACGAAGTCTTCTTCACCGGCACCGCGGCTGAAGTAACGCCGGTGCGCGAGCTTGACGGCACGATCTTCAAAACCGGCAAAAAGTCGCTCGGCGCGTTCTTCCAACGCGCGTACATGCGCGCAGTCACCGGCAAAGACGAAACGCGCGCGCATTGGCTCACACCGGTGTAGCGCACGCTCAACTCGAAGATTAGAGCGCGCGCCTCCGCGCATCTCCGTCCAAGCTCGCGCTCTGAAGAGTGGGGCGCTCAAAACCCCGCAACGCACCTCACTCCGCGTCTCTGTTCCCCGCGCGGAACGCGCGACGCGACGTGCAGAGCCACACCGAACCTCCCTTCGTGTCGCGACCGCCGTATTTTGACGAGTTCACGGTGCTCGTCCGCAAACGCGCAGCTCCCGATCCTATTTCGCGAGCAGACAGCCGCCCACCATCCCACCGCACGCCAAACGCCCACGCGGCAGTCCCCCAGCCCCAAGCTGCCGTCACTCCGATCGCGAACGCGCTTCCTCCGACCCCTGATTGAGCGGGCGCCCAAAACCCCGCAACGCACCTTGCGATACGTCTCTGTTTCCCGCGCGGAGCGCCGTCACGTGACGCCGAAGGCTGCGCCGCTCTCCGCGCGCCTCGTGACCATCACCAAAAACCTGAAGCTCGAAGTTCGAATTCGGGTAGTGGCAGGATTTCCTTTTGGTGTCGCCCCTCTTGGGATTGCCACCAAGACCGCGAACAGCGCCGGGCTACAGGTCGCCGACCTTGTCGCTCACCCTTGCTTCCGTAGGGCCCTAGCGAGACACATCCAGACAGATATCCCGGGTGGATTTTCTGGGCAGGTCGCTGAAGCCATGAAAGCTAAGCTTCGTCGGTCGCCTAGGGGGAAAGTGCTTGGCTACGGGTTGAAATGGCTGCCGTAGAAAGCAAAACGGCCCACCCAACAAGGAGTGAGCCGCCGGCTGAGAGGCTTGAGTTTCCAGATTTCGAGTTTGCGAGCGCGCTCCAGAGGCCGCGCGTTCAGCGACTAGCAACGCCGAGCTTCGGCGTAGCGCCGTTGCCCATTTCGACCAATTCGCTGCGGTAGATGAGTGTGCCGTCGCTGGCGGTGATGTCGCCCGCGACGTCGCCGTTCGGAACACTGGCCGAGCGCGACACGTTCAGCAACGCGAGCTGGTCGCCAACGCGCACGCTGTAAGTCTTGGTCTCGCACTCGAGCTCGCTCGGGCCCACCAAACACGTACCGCGCGTCGACGCGATTTGACCGTCATTGCCGTCAGCCGCGAAGCTCGTGCGGTCGATCATTTTGTCGAAAAGGGCGGTTTGCACCGCGGACTCCTGGTTACCGTCGAGCGTCGCCGCGCGCACCACCGAGTCCGTGCGCGGATCGAAGCGCACGCGCAGCTTAGTGCTGCCCGCTTGCTCCTCGAAGGTGTAGTCGATGACCCACAGGCCATCTTCCTTGGCGACCACCTCCTCGGTCATCGTCAGCGGGGACTTTTGGTAGCTGCCGCTGAAGCGGTGCACCGAGAAATCACCGACCTTGCGCTGCTCGTCAGGCGCCTTGTCGTCGACGTGTGGCGCGGATGCGGCGTTTGCGACGACGCGCGACGGAGCCGCCGCGCCGGATGCGCCGGATCCAGACAAACCACAGGCCGGGGTGAGCAGACCCAAACCCAAACCCAAACCCAATAGACGCAGGAGCGGAACGGGACCGACGAGGCTTGCAGCGCGCTTCATGATCTACCCGTTTTCATGATCCGGCACTCTGGGCCAAGTTTTGTCGGTCGGCGCCGGGCCCCGAGCGGGATATAGTTGAGGGATGGCCGAAGCCGAGGAGTCCACTCCGTTCGAGCGAGCGGAGCTCGTGTCGGTCATCACCAATGCCTGTGACGGCGCGGACGTAGCTGTGATGATCTCCGCAATTCCGGCGGCGTCGAGCGAGCGCTCGCCCAAGCGGGCGAGCCTTCCGCCCGTCGCTTCCGGGCCCGCCGCGCGGCGCGGCCGCATCCTGATCGTCGACGACGAAATCTCCGTCGCTCGGACCTTGAAAGCGCTCTTTCAAAACGAGCATGACATCACGTTGGCGGCGAGCGGCAACCAAGCCCTCGCCGCGATAGCAGCCGAGCCAGGGTCGGGCTTCGACGTCATCCTGTGTGATTTGATGATGCCGGGCATGAGCGGCATGGATCTATTTGAGCACATCACGCGCGCGCAACCCGGGCTCGAGCAACGCATCGTCTTCATGACCGGCGGGGTGTCGATGGACCGCGCGCGCGAGTTCTTGGCGACCAGCTCGAACCTCACGTTGGAGAAGCCGTTCGACTTCGCCCAGCTGCGCCAAACGCTGCGCCGTCTGGTCGAAAGCGCCCAGAGTCGACGCTGAGCGCGAGCGCGGCCGAGCCCGCTATTCGGGCAAGGCTTCGGGGTCTTCGACCAACACCGGTGTGTCGAGCTTGGCGCGCCGCATGACCTCGTTGACCAACGCGGGAAAGCGAATCGCCGCGTACGTGGCCGCAGTAGAGGCGCCGACCGCAGTGGCCCAACCGATCGGCCCGAGTGGGCGACAGCCGAACAAGTGGCTGAGGCCCGGGGTCTGCACGATGCCCGCCAGTAGCGCGGCGGACGTCACGCTCGTGACGACCACGGAGCGACTGAAGCGACCGGATACCAACGTCTGCCCGAGCTGCGAGCCGACCAGCGCCAAGAGACCGATGGTGTTGGCGTTCGCGCGCGTGCCGGTGAAGCGCCCAATCACCCAAGCCGTGCTGGCGCCCAGCGTGGTCACGATGGCACGCGAGGCGATGTCACGATTGAGCGCCTTGCCCAGCGAGATTTCAGGTCCTTCTTTCGCGAGTGAAGCCATCGCCGCGGCAGAAGGCGGGCGCAGCGCGATGGCCATCGCCGGCGCGACGTCGGTCAGTAAGTTCACGAGCAGCAGTTGGCGCGCGTTCAACGGCGGCCTGCCATCGACCAGGCCCGCCCCCAAAGTGAAGCCAATTTCGCCCAGATTTCCCCCAATCAAGATGGACACCGCGTCTCGCACAGACGCCCACATCGCGCGGCCCTCGACCACGGCCAGTACCAACGTTTCGATGCGCTCGTCCGTGAGCACGATGTCCGCGGCGGCGCGCGCCGCCGAAGTACTGCCCTCACCGATCGCGATTCCCACGTTCGACAGGCGAATCGCCGGCGCATCGTTCGCGCCGTCACCGACCATCGCCACAACGCGGCCGGCGCGCTGCAGGGCACGCACCACGCGCACCTTCTGCGCAGGAGTCACGCGCGCGAACACGCCGACGCCCGTGATGCGGCGGTCCAGCTCGTCATCGCTCAAGTCGCTCAGCTCGGTGCCTGTGAGCACCGCGCGACCGCGCAGCAAATCCACATCACGCGCGACGGCTTCGGCGGTGCTCGGGTGATCACCAGTCAGCATTACGACTTCCACGCCCGCGGCGCGCAGGTCAGAGACGGCTTGCGCCGAAGTCGGCCGGACCGGATCACTGAACGCGATGAAGCCACGAAACGTGAACGCTTCTAGCTTCGTCAAATCAAGCGCATCACCCGGCACCGATTCGCGCTCGGACACCGCCAACACGCGCAGCCCGCGGCGCCCAAATTCACGCGCTTTTGCCAGTAATTCCGAACGCATAGCGCGGTCCAACGGGATACGCTCCGTGCCCCGCTGCCAGTATTCCGCCTGCGGCAACACCGCTTCCGGCGAGCCCTTCACGGCCACCAGCGCGCGCTCGGCGACCGTGTAGCTCACCGCCTGGTAGGCGCGGCCGGCTTCAAACGCGAGTTCGGTGCCGCGCACCCAACCCAAGCCTTGATCGTCGGAATCGACGTTGCGCAGCGCGCCTGCGCGGCCGAGGGCGGCGTCCATCGGGTCTTGCACGGACGGGCCGGCGCGCAGATCCGGAGCGGCGCGCAGCGCGGCGGCCAGCACGCTCTTGGCCGTTTCGGAAAGAGCGGCAACGGGTGATGTGTCTTCGCCGTCTGATACGAAAGTGAGCTCGACGCGTCCTTCGGTGAGCGTACCGGTCTTGTCGATACACAGCACATCAACACGGCCGAGCGCTTCGATACTGCGCGCGTTGCGCACCAGCGCACCCTGCTTGGACAAGCGATCCGCGGCAGCAAGCTGCGCGGCAGTCGCCAAGAGCGGCAAGCCTTCGGGCACGGAAGCGACCGCCAAGCTGACGCCAGTGCCGACCAAATCCTCCAACTTGCGCCCGCGTAGCAAGCCCGCGCCGATCACCCCGACGCCAGCGGCCAAGGCCACCGGACCGGTCAAATTGATCAGGGATTTCATACGCCTCTCCACGCCGCCGCGGCTCGGGTCGCGCTTGGACGCGCCGGAACCGCGGCGTGCTTCCGTCTCGTCGCCGGTCGCCACCACGACTGCTATCGCGCGGCCAGCGGCCAGCGCGGTGCCTTCGAACAACATGGAGGTGCGGTCCGCCACGGCCAGCTCGAACGACGCCGCAACATTCTTACGCACGGGAAGCGACTCACCCGTCAGGCTCGATGCGTCCACCTCCAGTGATTCCGCCTCGATGATCCGGCAATCAGCCGGCACGAGATCACCCGCTTCGAGCACGATCACATCACCGCGCACGAGCTCGCTCGTATCAACCGAAGTAATGTCGGCACCACGGCGTACGAGCGCGCGGCGTCGCGCCGTGCGCGCCAGATCGCGAATGCGCCGCTCGGTGCGAAAGCGCTGCGCACCACCGATCACCGAGTTGAGCACGACCACGCCGCCCACCATGGCTGCGTCCCCGAAGGAGCCGACCGCGGCGGACAAACCCGCACCGGCCGCGAGCAGCGGAGCGAGCGGATTGAACAGCTCATCGGTGATGTTCTCGGCCAGCTCCGTGAGCGCGGAGCGCTGGTCGGGCACGCGGCGGCGGCGGCGCTGCGCGTCGCGACGGAGCAGCCCTTCGCGCGAGGTATCGAGCTTTTTCAGCACGCCTTCGGCCTCCAGCGCGTGCCAAGGCGTGCGGTCACGCGGCGCGGGCAAAGCGCGGCGGGCGAGCTTCATTGAGCCGCGCACACCGTTCAGCATGGACACCACGGAGGCCGCATTGACTACTGCAATCACGCGCCGCCCGGTCAGCGGTAAAACGCCACCGGCCGACACCAACGCGCCGAGCGTCGCTGCGCCAAGCGCGATGTTCACGCTCTGCTTGGACACCTGACGCGCGACCACGCAGGAATGAATCAAAAACCGCACGTCCGAAAGGTCATCACGACAAATAATGTGCGCGCCCCAAGGCGTCGCTTCGCCGTCGCGCATCAAGCCAATCGCGCAGTCGGCTGCGGCCATGCCGGCGGAGGCGCCGGTCGCCACGGCACACACCGTGCGCCCCTCGCGCTGCAAGCGGCGAATGCCACGCTCGAAGCCGTCCCCCTCAGGGATCGTGTCATCCGCGGCGATGCCTTGCAGCACGGCCTCGTTGTTCGAGGCGATCACCACACGCATCTGCGCTTCGTGCGCGGCGGCGATCAGCTCGTCAATGCCTGTCTGCGGGATCAAATCCACCTCGGCGGCGGCGATCAGCGCGCCGCCGTGCATCAGCCCGAAAACGAGACCGCCGCGCGCGCCCAGACCGGGAGTGTGCTGCGCCAAATCGGGCGGGACCGCGACGTCAAGCACGCCGAGCGGCGCGAGCGTGTACTCACCCTTTCGCTTGATGTCGATCGGGCGCTCCACGTCCAAAAGCTGCTGAATCACCCGCCGCGCTTCTGCTTCTTCGCCCTCACCGGTGACCACCAAGTTGCGGATCTCGAAGCGGTCGCGCGCCACCAAGTCCGCTTGCAACACTAGGCAGTCGACGCGATCGAGCTTGCGCAACGCTTCCGGATCGATCACCAACGTTTGGCGCTTGGCCAATGCACGCCCTAGATCGGCCGCGAAGGCGTCGCGACCGAGCCGTGCGGGCGTCGGTAAACCACCGAATAGCGCCGCCACCGCGCGTTGCACGCTACGCGTGGTCAAGAAGCTGACGGCGAAGCCGCCCAGCGAGACGATCCACGCGCGATCGGCGTATTCCTCGATCGGGCCGCGAGGAAGCGCGCGCGGCCGCGCTTCGCGCTTCACGTCTTCCAGGCAATGCTCGCCCTGCGTTTGGCACAGCTCGGCTTCACGCTGTCGCCACACGCGCCGCCGCGCTTCGGCTTCAGCGAGCAAGGACAGCTTGTGCACACCTTCCACGAGCGCGCTGCCGGGGCGCTGCGCCGCGCCGAACGCGAGCGCCGCGGTGACGTGCAGGGTCAAGTCCGCGCGCAGCGGCCCGAGCCGGTCTTCGGCCACGCGCCGCAAGCGATCCGTGGATTGCACGACCGCCACCAAGGCCGCTACCGTGCCGCCGATGCGCGACGCCGGGATCGGTGTGAAGCGCAACCCCAAGCCAAGCACGACGCCCACGGTGTCCGCGAGCAAGCCGACTTTGAGTCGTTCGACGGTCTCCTCGTCCGCGGGGTGCTCCCAAATTTCGTCGCGAAACGGAGCCTCAGCGAAGCCCGAGATGCGCTCGGCTTGCTCCACGATCTCGATCAATTCAGGCAGCGCGTAGGCGTCCTCTTCAAACGACACAATGACGCGACGCGAGTGCGGGTTCAGCTCCACCCATTGCACGCGCAACAGCGATTTGAAGCCGAGCTCGGTCTGACGCGCAAAGCTCTTCAGCTCAGCGGGTGAAAGCTCTCGGAACTCAATGTGGGCACGCGTGCGGCCGAGCCAGGAGCGCCGCGAACGCTCCGAAAAGAGCTTGCGCAATGAGCCCAGCAACCCAGAAACGTCCATCCCGATCAGCTTCCTGCAAAGCGGTCGGTGGCGGAAATCAATTCGTGCACCGTGCCCAGTTCGTACGCGGAATGCCCGGAATCCGGCACGACGCGAAAATCTGCTTCTGGGAACGCACGCGACAACTCCCAGGCGCTCTTCAGCGGACACACGACGTCGTAGCGACCTTGAATGATCACGGTCGGAATGTTGCGCAGCCGCGTCACGTCATCCAAGAGCTGATTTTCATGCGCCAAAAAGCCGCGATTCATGAAGTAGTGACACTCGATGCGCGCGAACGCGAGGCTGAATTCATCACCCGCGCAGCTGCGAATGTAGTCCTCGTCTTGCAGCAGGTTGCTGGTGCTAGCTTCCCAAACGCTCCACGCCCGCGCGGCTTCCTGACGCACGAACGCGTGCTCCGAAGTCAGCCGGCGGTGGTAGGCGGCGATCAGATCCCCACGCTCGGCAAGCGGAATGACGGCCAGGTACTTTTGCCATGCGTCAGGAAACAGCAGGCTCGTGCCGTGTTGGTAGAACCATTCCAGCTCCCAGCGGCGCAGCAAGAAGATGCCGCGCAAGACGAGCTCACTCACCCGTGACGGATGCGTTTCGGCGTACGCCAACCCGAGAGAGCTTCCCCAAGAGCCACCAAACACCAGCCAGCTCTCGATGCCCAAGTGCACGCGCAGGGCCTCGATGTCGGAAACCAAATGCCAAGTCGTATTGTCGACGAGCGAAGCGTGCGGCTTGCTCTTGCCGCAGCCGCGCTGGTCGAACAGCACGATGCGGTACTTCTGCGGGTCGAAGAAGCGGCGCTGCTTCGGGCTCGTCCCCCCGCCGGGGCCGCCGTGCAGGAACACCGCCGGCTTACCGCGCGGGTTGCCCGACTCTTCGAAGTACAGCGAGTGCTCCGGCGACACTTCCAAGTAGCCCGCCCGATAGGGCTGTATTTCCGGGTAAAAGGTGCGCCGCGTCGTCATGGGTAAGGCGACAAGGGTACGAGACCAGGGCGCGCCTCACAAGTGCGGCGAGTGGCCACACATGATACGGGAGCGGCCGTGACCGAACCCGCCGATACCGCCCAGGATCTCACGCCCCTCATCCAAGCCGCGCGGCGTGGGTTGCGCCGCGACGTACAGGCCTTGCTGGACCAATTGGCGCAAGGTGAGCTGTTCATCCCCCTGGCGCGCAACATCGAGGGAACCAAAGACGGCGAGCGCCTGGACATCGACGATGGTGAGGTGAAGCTCGTGCCGCACATGCTCTTGGACGAAGACGGCAATCACTTCGCGGCCCTGTTCAGCCACCCGGAGCTGATGGCGCCCATGGAGCAGCAGCTCGGCTGGAAGACGGACGACGCCGCGCTCAAGTTCTGCACCGTGCCCGCCCTGTTCGCGTTGGACATGGCGCTCGAGGTGGTCGACGACGAACACGTCCTCGGCTTGGTCCTCAATCCGGGCACCCCCTACGAACTCGCGCTGCGCCGCGAGGAGCTGGCTAGCCTGACCAACGGCAAAGCGGTCCCGCTCGTGGGTTACGTCGCCGCGCTGGCGCCGGATGAATCCGAGCAGACCCTGATCGCAGAAGGCGGCGAGCCTCCCTCCCCCGCGCTGACCGCCGCAATCGAGGGCTGCCTGACCGAGTTGCCGGAGGTCAAAGGTTACGCCGTGCTGCGCACGTTCAACGCGGAGCGTGACCTCGAACCGCACCCCACCTTGCGCTTGGTCACCAGCGCCGATGACAGCGCGCTGCAAGGCATCGCCAACAAAATGATCGAAGCCATCGGCAAACACTTGCCGCCGCCGGGCTACATCGACATCGTGTTCGATAAAGCGGATGACAACGCCTGATTGCAACGCGGCGCCGGTCGCGCCAGCCGC
>JBDTJC010000312.1:0-12101 GCA_039936055.1 Polyangiaceae bacterium
ACAATACGCTTGGCTCACAAGCTGCCGCGCTCAAGTATCACGCGAACGATTCGGACGCGACGCACACCAACCTGGTCGGCGCCGTGAAGCTCGCAAGCCTCGTTGCGAATGCCATCAAGTCGCAGAACCTTCCACTGGCTAAGTACTTGAGGCCGGAAGCTCTCACGCAGTAGGCGCTCCTTGTGCCATTGGGCCGAAGCAACTCTACCCCGAACGGCTGCGAGCGCTCCACTCTTCCCACTTGGACTCAGACGCGCGTCGCCATGCACCACCCCCGCAAATGGCCGCGTCGGGGTCCATTTTACTGGGACCGACAGCGTGACGCAGGTCGCTACGAGCATGGGCACTGCCATCAACAGCGGCTTCCCGTAGACTGAGCTTTGACCATGTCCGCCCTTCGACCCCCGCCCGCGCCGCCACCTTGGGCGAAATCGCTGCTCACCGTGGGCGTGACCGGCACGAATGGTAAGACATCCACCACCGCGCTGGTGTCTGCGCTGCTCTCGGTGCTTGCGGAGCCCGTTGCGCGCGTGACCACGGTGGGCTCGTTCTTGGGTGAGCAACGCTTGGACGTACCCGGGCACTATGACGGCTTCATCGAGACCATGCGGCGTTGCGTCGCCGCTGGCGGCAAGTACGCCGCTATCGAATTCACGAGCGAAGCGTTGGCGGTGGGCTTTGCCAAGGCATGGCCTTGCCGCGCGGCCGTGTTCACCAACTTGAGCTTGGATCACTCGGACGCTCACGGTTCGCCCGAGCACTATCTGGCCAGCAAAGCGCAGCTGTTCATGGCGCTCTCGCCCGGGGCGTGTGCTGTCTTGAATGGTCGCGACTCTTCCGCAGCGTTGCTCGGCGAAGTCATTCCTCGCGGGGTGGAGGTCGTGAAGTACGGCGTAGCGAGTCGCGGTGAGGCATGGGCTGAGCTGGACCTGACGGCGCGCGCGCCGCGCGTGACTGTGCGCGGAACCGAGTTCGAATTCGAACCTTCGACGCGTTTTCCGGACCTTCCGCAGCGTGCGAGCATCCGAGCAATCGGCGAGATTTTCGTGGAGAACGCGCTCGGCGCATTGGCGGCCGCGCTGGCGATGGGGGTGCCCAGTGCTGCCGCCGTCGCCGAGTTGGCGCGCGCGGCTCCGCCGCCCGGGCGCTTTCAGGTCATTCACGATCGCCCGTGCGTGGTGGTGGACTACGCGCACACGCCCGATGCGCTGAACCGTACTTTGACGACCGCGCGGGCGTTGTGCAGAGGGCGGGTGAGCGTCGTGTTTGGCGCGGGAGGCGAGCGTGATCGCGTCAAGCGCCCGTTGCTCGGCGCGGCCGCGAGCGCCGCGGACCGCGTGTGGTTGACGTCGGATAACCCGCGCCACGAAGACCCCGAGGCGATCTGCGCCGAAGTCGCGGCGGGCTTGGCCGGACACTCTGACGTGCGCCGCGAACTGGACCGCGCCCGCGCCATCGAGTGCGCGATCCGCGAGGCCGGGCCGGAGGATCTGGTGCTGATCGCGGGCAAGGGGCACGAGCGTGAACAGCAAACGGGTGATCGGCGCGTCGCCTTCTCGGATGAGGCGATCGTGCGGGCAGTGTGCGGTTCTGCCACGCACGAGACCTGAAATGGCGCGGCAGTCGGTAAAAAGATGAATGTTTCCGGATGTGTCGCGGCTGGCACAGTGCGTGCTCTGCGCGGAGCATGATTATCGAAAAGGGCGGGTTTTTGTTGATGGCTGGCACTCTGGCGGCAGGTGGCGTTGGTGGCTGGCTTGCGCATGACTCGAAGGCCCATCGTGAGCCGGTCGTGACTCCCGTTGCGGCGCCCGCGCCGGTAGCGCCGCCCGCGTCGGTGATCGTGATCGATCGCACGCCGCCGCCGCCCCTCTGTGACGACAACACGGGCGCTCCGGAAGATTGTCCCGCGATGGGCCCTGCGGATGAGGGTGGTTTCAACTTTGCTGCGAAGCGCTGCGCGGACTTCAAAGCCGCGTTCAAGCCCAAGGTCGCCGCAGCCGCAGTGTCATGCATACGCCACCTCAAGCCGAACGAGATGTCCGATCCGGCGCGCGTGAATCTGTGCGGTCACAGCGCGCTCATGGCCGCCTGTCCCGAGCCACCTCCGGCCGCGCCGCCGCAGCCCGGCAGCAGCAATGAAATGGGCAATATTCCGGTGCCCCCGCCCAGCGCAGTGAATGTCGCGTGCGATAGCATCGTGAAGAGCTGCACCTCAGCCACGCTTGCCGACTGTCGTCAAACGCTGTCCGGCCTGACCGACACGGGCCGCGCCAACATGACCGAGTGCATGACCACTCACTGTGGGGACAAGGGTTTGCTGGGCTGCGAAGGCTTCAAGAAGCCATAAGCCGCCTGTCGAGCGGCGGAGGCCAAGCGCGTCGACCAATCGTGAGAGAGTCCGCGCGTGGCCTCCGTCGCGGAATCGGTCGCGCTGGGGCGTTCCGCGTTTGAATGGGACGTGCGTCCGCGCTTAACGAGCGCGGATCAGGCCGACGCGGTACAGGTTGCCTTGGGCGTCGTTGTTCGAGGAGCGTTTGAGCGGCACGGTGCCATTGTCGCTAGAGACGTACAGGGCGCCGTCGATAGGGGAGATGGCGACGCCCACGGGCCGCACCGGGGATTCGCCCAGCGCGCCGGCGGACCAGGCCCAGGCGCCGTCGTGCGCAACGCCGTTGGCGCCGCCGCCGAACACTACTTCGTACGGACAAGTGGTAGTTTCGGCGGTGGAATACGGGATTTTGGAGTGGCCTTCGGCGTCGAAGGGGACCCAGATCACCTTGTAGCCGGTGGAGGGCGTGCGGTCCCAGGAGCCGTGCAGCGCGACGAACGCGCCGCCGCGGTAGCGCGCGGGGAGTGCGCCGTCGGGGCCGTCGAAGAAGGTGATGCCGAGCGGCGACGAGTGCGCCTGCATGAAGGTGAGCGGCGGGTCTGCGTGTTCGCCGCACCAGCCGTCATCGACCCCGCTGCCAGTGGCGGACAGCAGCGGATTTTGGCTAGCCCACTCAGCATGCAACTTGGTGCCGGGTGGCACGAGTAGCTTGCCGCGTGTAACGCGCGCGGCGGCAAAGCAGAACGGGTAGCCGTAAGCTTTGTTCTTTTCGAGCGACACGATTTCCTCGCCCGGATTGTCGGCGTGGATATCTTCGCCATGGTAGCGAAGGTCATCAATGCCGCTGAGCACGCCAACCATGCGGCCAGCAGCGTTGCGCGTGAAGCCGGTGACGTTTCGGACGCCGCTCACGAACACTTCCCCATCTTTCCATTGGAAGGGCTTGCCTCGGGTGAACTTGGCGAGGTCGAAGCGCTTCATGACCGAGCGCTCGGTGTCATACGCTGGTGGGTTGATTTGAACCGCGTTGTGCTCCGACCCGGAGTCCACGTACATGTAGCCGTCGTACACGTGCACGGGGTGGAACGGGTGATTGCCGCCGCCGGGTTGCCCGACCATCACGTCTTCCCCGGGGCCCCCGTGGTCCAGCTCGGCCGCGTATTTCCAGCGTTTAACGCCGTCTTTCGTGCCGGCGTACAGGAAGCCAGCCTGCGTGTCGATGTCGCAGTTGTTGCCGTTTTCGTTGCCCGTGTTGGCCCACTCGATGATTTCATCGGGCTCGAAGACGCCGTTTTTGTTCGAGTCGCGAAAGCGCCGAATCGACCCTGGGATGGTCACGCCGAAGAGGTCCCCATTGGGAGCGAACGTGATCTGTCGCAGCTCACCCTGTTTGCTTGCGACCACGCTCGCACACATGCCAGGAGCGACGAAAACCTGGCTGCTAGGTAGCGAAAGACCGCGACACGGATCGGGCAAGGTGCTGCTGGACGGCGGCGCGGCCTGCGCAGCGCGTTCAATGGGAGCCGCTCCTGGTGCGCCCGGCCCGCGCGCGAAGCGCTCACAAGCCACTACCTGCCATGCAAGCAAAGCAATGCCCAGCGCCCGGAACGGGGTGCGCGCTCGCCGCGCTCGAACCTCACTCACGCTGATACGTACCCACGAGTTCACCCCACGCCAGCACGTGTCCCGTCATGACCTCAAACACTTCGCGCCGCTCGGCGCCGGTCTGCAGCGCCATCGGCACATCCAAAGCAAAGACTTGGAAGTGATAGTGGTGAAGCCCGTGGCCTGGGGGTGGAGCGGCGGGCGTGAAGCCGACCTCACTGCGTCCGTTTTCAGCCGCATGCCAGTCGTGCTGTGACTGCGCGTCGACGCCGTCGATATCCGGCGGAATGCCGTACACGAGCCAATGCAAAAATGGCTCGATTGCGGGGGCGTCCGGATCTTCGCAGACGACGACCATCGATTGCGTGCGTTCTGGAATGTTTTCCCAGTGCAGCGGCGGGGGAGCGCCGACGCCGTCAACGGTGCATGAGATCGGCAAATACGCATCGGGCTCGAACGCGATGCTGTGCACCTCGATCGTTGCTGCCATACCTTCGGCGAGATGATGCGCTGCGAGTTTGCCCGCTCCCGCCCGAACGCCCTGCATCACATGCCCCGCGGCGACGCTCACTTCATGTGCGATTCCCATACGCACAAGTTGTGCAGGAACCATACCGCGCGTCGAGCCCGCCATTTGCGAACCAAAATCCACCGATCCGGAAGGCGCGCTGCGGTGGTGCGTTTCGTCGCATGTGGCGGGAGAGGACCTAAGACGTGCGACGGTGCCGCTATTGCTTGGTGTATCGATCGACCAGCACGCCGTTTTGAGCCACCGAACGAAGACTAAACTCGGTGGCGCTGGCCGAGTAATCGATCGCGGGTGCGAGGTTCAGATTCGAGGGAATACCTGAAGGCGTGGCGTCCCCGCAGGTCAACGATACCGATACCGGCACGTTAGTCGAGACTTCCGCCGTCTGGATAACGATGGTGAAACGGGTCGTGAAGTTCCAGAATCCGAGGAACTCAATTGTAGCCGTCCTGTCGTTGACTGAGACGACGGCCGTGGAGGTGAGCAGGTCGATCGCAGCATCAGTGCTGTAAAATGTTCTGCTCGTTAGAGCGTACTTCCCCGCCACAATCGTCCCGTGTGTTGCGGCTGGCGCGGTCGCCGTTGAGGTTCCCGACGTTTCGGAGACGCTAACCAAGCTGACACTGTTACAGTCGGTCCCGCTGTTCCCGCCAGCGCCCGCTTGCGCGCCGCCAGCGCCCGCCCTGCCGCCTGCCCCGCCGCTGGTCGTGGCGCCCGAGCCCACTGGCGCAGCGCCGCCGTACCCGGCTTCCGTGCCCGCACTGCCCGCGTCCTCACCATTCTCGCTGCCGCCCGCCCCCGCGGCGGAATCCCCTGCCGAGCCGCTCGGCGTCTTGCTGCCCGCGGCGCCGGCTTCGCTCTCCGCACCTGCGTCACTGCGACTGCTGGGCGCTGCGCCGAAATGGCGCGTGCTCGAACCGCACGCCGCAACGACGGCAATCAAGAGCAAGCCGATCGTCCCGCTATGCTTCATGCGTCACTGGTAACATGTTTGCCGCGGGGGGGCGGTAAGGAAAGTCGAGAGCCAGGCGGGCAGAGCCGCCTACTCGAACGTCAACGTAGCTGCTTCTGATAAGCCGCTTCGTCGAACCCTATCAAGGCAAGCCCTTTGCCCAACACCAGCGGACGCTTGATCAACTTCCCGTCCTGAGCGAGTGCGTCAATGGCTTCCGCCTCGTTCATGGTTGCCAAGCGTTCTCCGAAATTTCCCTCGCGGTACGACGCGCCGGAGGTATTGAACAACTTGCGCAGCGGGATGCCTACGCTCTTCAATACCTCACGCAGTTCAGCTTTCGTGGGCGGCTGCTTCACGATGTCGATCAACTCGACCTCGACCTCATGCGACGAAAGCCACTTCAGCGCCTTCTTACAGGCGCTGCAATTCGGGTAGTGATAGACGCGAGGCTTGGCCATTGCTGGGACAGGCTAGCGCGTTTTGTGGTGGGTTCGGATGTGCTAGTGGACGCCGCACCGGACTATGAAGAGCAAGCACCTGAGGTTGTCGCTGATTGCGCTGGGCTTCGTAGCAGTCGTCGCCATGGGGTACGCGCAGTTTGCCAAGAAGCTGCCGCAAACCTCACCGGATGCCGCAGCGGCCAGGCCCAGGGGTTCGGCCGAGCTCGGCAAGGGCGTGTGCGACCAAGCGGCAGATCCATGCAGCTGCGCCACCGACCACGGCGGGCAACTGCTTCTCGCGAGCTTTCCTGAGCGCGCGCTGCAGGTGGTGAGCCGAGCGCCCGCCTCGTGCGTCACCCCGGGCTTTCTCGGCGTGCGCGCTGAAGCAATGGCTGCGGTGGATCGCGGGCCCGAGGCCGTGGCCCTCGCGAGCCAGGCGCTGAAGGCCGAGCCGACGAATCGCTTTGCGCGCCGCGCCCAGGCGATCGCTGCGATTCAAAATAAGGACTTCGAGGTGGCCAACGCCGCGCTCGCGAAGCTGGTGGCGGAAGACGCCAAGGACGTTGATTCGCTGTTTTACGCGGCGCTCTATCTGCGTCGGGCGGGCAAGTACAACGGAGCGCGCGAGGGCTTCCTTCGCGTCCTTCGGATCGACGCGCAGTATATCGATGCTCGCTACAATCTGGTGACACTCACTGCCGCTGCGGGTGCTGCTCAAGAAGCGGATCACGACTACCAAGAGTTGCTACAGATTGCGCCCGTCGGCGACCCGCGACTGACTGCCGCGCGCTCTGCACTGAATCATTCGGAGAACCCAGTGCCGACGGAGCTACCAATCCTGCATCGGGGACCGCCCTCCCCCTCGAGCGGTGTTACACCTACACGCTGATTCGGCGTATTTCGTTCAATGCCATTGGCGAAAAGCGCTCGCCCCCAGCGGCGCGTGTGCGCGAGTGTGCGTGTAAGAAAGGGGGTTGTTCGGATTTCAGACTCCGCCTAGCCTCTGAACGCTATGCAGATTTCCTTGAGGTCGGGTTGGGTGCGGGCGTTTGCGAACGCCGCGCTGCTTTCGAGTGCGGCAGCGCTTGTGGTCGTCGGTTGCGGCAGCAGCAGCGGAGGCGGAGGCTCTTCCAAAGCCGGGGCTACGGGCGACGGTGATGCTGGCGACAGCAGCGGCGGTAGCAGCGGCAAAGGCAGCGGCACCGGCGGCAAGGGCAGTGCCGGTAAGGGCGCAGGCGGTCCAACGGAAGGTGGGGAAGGCGGGGAAGGCGGGGACATGGGTGAGGGGGGTCAAGCGCCACTCGCGCAGAATCACTCCGCGGTCTCCTTCGTCAGCGCTGGCGTGCTCTCCAAGAGCAAGAACTTCCAGCTCGTGAGCGGCATGGGCGAAAGCCTGGGCGGGACAGTCGGCTCGAAGCAGGCCAAATCGCTCAAATATACATACGTTCCAGGTGTGATCGCTGCGTCCGCACGCTGAGCAATCACGCGAATCTTTGAACTTCGTTAGGCAACAATCGGGAGTAGTGATGTCAAGAATTTCGAAAACGGTAGCAGCGTTGGTGACGGCTCTGGCGTGTGCAGTGGGCTACGCCCCGACCGCACACGCCGATCCAACGGTGCCGGCAACGCTGACCCAGCAAGGCCGTTTGCTCGACAGCGCCGGCGCTCCGGTGGACGGCGTGCAGCTCACGTTCACCTTCACGCTGTACACCTCAGCGAGCGGTGGTACCGGCATCTGGACCGAGAACCAAGACATCACTCCTGACCAAGGCTATTTCTCGGCCAAACTCGGTGACGTGACCGCGTTCACTTCGACCGTCTTCGACGGCAGCCAGGGAGCGCTTTACCTCGGCATCAAGATTGGTTCCGACGCTGAAATGGCGCCGCGCCAGGCACTCACCAGCGTCCCGTTCGCTCTGCTCGCATTGAACGCAGTCTCGGCGACTCACGCGACGGCGGCAGACAACGCGACTCACGCGACGACGGCGGACTTAGCGACGAAGGCGACGAGCGCGACGACCGCCACGAGCGCGACAACTGCTACGAGCGCGACAACTGCCACGAACGCGACGCACGCTACGTCGGCGGACACCGTTGCATCTATCCTTGGCAATATCACAACCGTCGTGGGGCCCTTGGCGGCCTCGAGCAGTTCGACAGTTGCATGCGCGTCTGGCTGGACTCTCATTGGCGGTCTTTGTAACAGCACCGGCACACTCCAAACCGCCGGCGCTACCCTCAACAACACCACCAGTGCCAAGGACTACAGTTGCGTCTGCAATTCGAGTGGTTGCACCGTGAGCGCGCGAGCTGTCTGCGCGAAATGAGTAAGCGCGTCGTTTGACGACAGCGCATTGCGCCGGTCACCGTTCATTGGAACAGTGACCCCACGCCTTTCATTTAGACTAAGCCCGCGGCAGCCCCGATCCGAAGCGACGCCCGCATGCCTGACCGCGTCTCACGTCAGGTGCACCAGGCATGCCTCCGCGGATCATTTGGGGCTAAGTCTTAGGTTCAGTCGGCGCTGATCCGATGATCGCCGGCTGGCACGAGTCCGATCGGCTCGATCAGTGCTTCGGCTTCAGCGGTCGACAACTGGCGAACGTCAGTACGCAAGGGCGAGAAAAGCCAGACTCGGTGCGCTCGATCCGATCTCATCACGCAGAACTCACCGGACTTGGCTTTTACGATGGCTGCGACACGCGGCGGCGCCTCGAAATCCAGATGTTCGGCGCGAGTTGGGAAGCCGTGATCTCGTTCTAGGGTTCGTTGAAGGTCTTGCAGGGTAGGCAACGACGTCGTGAGCTGCACCGCTGAAGGCAGCGTTCGTTGCCCGTAGAAGTCGAGGAAGTAGGCCGCCGCTGCCGCAGCGCTGTGTACCGTGTCACTGTGAAAACGGAGCAGAGAAGGCGCTCCCAGGTAGTATGGCGTGTAGTGCAGTAGCTCTTGAATGCTTTGCTTGGCGCGCTTTGGAGAGCCGCTGGCCAGCTCCACCGCGCCCGCTGAGCCTACGCTGGCAGCCCACACAAAAGTCAACGCCAGGAGCAACTCCGCCGCCCCACGCCTGGTAGCCACTGTCGGCGCCGCCGCGGCAAGACTCGAGGCTGCCCCACGCTGGCTCGCGAGCATTCGCGCGCATGAGACGAGCAAGGCGACTGCCGCGAGGCCTCGCCAGAACCAGACCGTTCGAGTGTAGGGGGTGAGGTCGTCGTAGAGCGCAACGGTCATACGCACCGCGGCTGGCGCGCGGAGTGGTCCAGCACTGCCGAATACGGCCCAACGGTCGATCGCGCCAGACGGGCCGCCCGCGCTCGCCCAGACCATGTCTCGCCCCGCCTCGATCGCGCGGATCCGAGCCATCGCCAGGTGATCGAATACGAGCACGCCGCTGTGGAAGGAAATGTCACTCGTGTGGGAGACCAACAGATTGGCGCCAGCTCGAACCAACGCCTGCGGACCCTCCAGGAGCGGGGCCTCTTGGCAAATGAGCATTCCCACGCGAACGCCCGGCAGCACCGGTTCAGGGCGAAACGTCGTGGCGTGCTCGTACTCCACCTCCCCAAATGGCGCCAAGTTCACCTTGCGATGAACGCCCACGAGCTCTCCCTTGGCGTTGATCGCGCCGACCGCGTTGTAAATGCCGCTGTCCGGCGAGGCGAGATACGACGTGAGAAGAACGGCTTGATGTTGCACACGCGCAAGGTTTTGGAACCTTTGGCGAACCCGAGGGGCCTGCAGCGGGTACGCGCCGTCGAACGTTTCAGGGAGCGCTAGTAAGTCGACACCAGCGAGCGACTGCACCTGCTGCGCGAACAGATCCTCGAACACGTCGTCAAGCTCTGGATACTCGAGCCGACGACTCAGATAGGAGCTCACCACGCTGACCTGTGGCACGCCCACGCTGATCGTGCGCGTAGCTGATGGCGCGAGCGCGTGGGCGAGCGCGCAGGAGGTCAGCAGGATCCCAAGCGCGGCGAGCAACGGCCGAAGCGAGCGCTCGACGCTTGCCCAATCGTGCGGTGCGCGTTGGGCGAGCCGTACCCCGCAGCCTAGAGTGCCTGCAATCACTAGCCCGCAGCAAACGCTGCTCCCGAACAGTCGCGCGCCGCCGAGTAGCCACCGTGCACCTCCAAGGGCTGCAGCAATCTCGATGGAGGCCGGGAACCCGAGTGCGTCGCGCAACTCCACGACCAGCGACCAGTATGCGGCAGTGGCAACGAAGGCGACAATTCCGTTACGGTGGCGCGCGATTGCCCGCGTCCAGAGCGCGTACGGCAACCCGTAAAGACACGCGCCGAGGAGGGTGAGCGAAACCGGTACGATCAGCGCCCACTCTCGTGATGCGATGGTAATCACGGCGAAACAGCCGATACCCCACGAAAGCCCAATCCTCGCAGCGCAAAACAAAGAACGCGCCCGCGCCGCCCAGAACGCGAGTGCAATCAGCGCGAGGGGCATGAGCGGCGAGAGGCCGATGCCCGGCTGGCTGTACGCAGCTAGCGCGCCGGTGCAGGCCGCGAGCGCAACGTCTCGGGCGCCTCGTCCACGCTGTCGCAGGCGATTCATCCGTCCAGACGAAGATAGCCCGGCATGACCCGTCGCGTTCAGTTCGCGAACGACACACCGAGATCGATGATCGTTTCGTGCCCAGCGCCCTCAGGGATGATCAGACCGCCGTCAACCTTGGGCACCCAAATGCGTACGCGGTCCCCAGAGTTCAACTTTCTCAATACTTCTCCCAGTTTGCCCGGTGCGCGTTCGAGCGTAGTCGCAGTCTTGATTCCGGTCCGTAGAGTGTTGACCTCCACTCCGTTCACTGCATAGGCATCGAGACTGAGTTCTACGCGGTCCCCCGGTTTAGCCGTGTTCACTTTGGTCGCGCGGTCCAGGTAGATATAGCGGAGCCCGCTTGCGGTCTTCTCCGCGGTCGCAGGTGGCCCGGCAGCATCCGGAGGTAGCCCTGGCTGCGGGTCGACACTGTTGCCGTGCATATCCGTGATTGTGACGTGGGTCACGCCGAGCAACTCGAACTCGAACACCAGGTCTGCATCCGGCCACTGCGGCGGCCTCCAACCCGCTAACGCGGCGCGTGGCACCCAAAACCGGACGTGACTGCCGACCTTGAGTTGAGTCAGCAATCCGCGCAAATTTGGTGGAAGGGACGCCACCGAGAAGCCCTCTGGTGAGGTCGACGGGTACGAGGACAAGGCGAGCGTGCCGTCACCCTTCCACATGCTGAAGTCGACCAGCATCGTGTCGATATTGCGGGGGGACTCGCCGGTGCCCTCTCGTAGAACTTGCGTGTGTATGCCAGCGGGGGCGCTTACGGCGTCAGGAGGCGGCGTCAGCGGCGGTGGCATGAGCCGCTCAACCGGAATTGGAGCGCGAGTGCGTGAGGTGTTCGCTACGCCGGTACCCGGAGTGGACAGGGGGGGAGCGGAAGAAGCGCCGTTCGCGTTCGCCACTGGCGGCGCCTTTGTTGGCTTCGAGCAACCCGCCAGGGCAACGCACAGCGCCGCCCCAAGCAGTCTATGTAGCGACGACGTACCTCGCCCCGAACTCACTTGCATGTGAACGGAACAGGGAAGCGTGTGACGAGCACGTTGGCGCGCACGTCCTTCGGCGGAGCCCAGAGCGCGGTGCGCACTTTCATCGTGAGCGTCGCGCCACCGGTGGACACGATGTCCACTGCGGAAATATCGGGGCCGGCTACGCCCGCGTCCATCGTGGCCGTAATGAAGTCGTCGGTCGTGGGGTTGTACGTGGAGATCACCGCTTTGGTGAACGGCTCGTACGCCACGGCTTGCCCGGGGCGCCCGAGATCGAGCGGTTTGCCCGCGCCTGCGCCGAGCGTCACACCGTATACGTCAGTGCTGGAGCTCGCGGTAGCTGCCGCCGTGTTCTGGCATTCAGCGACCGTCAGGCCAGCGAGGTCCAGGGCTTTGAGCGGCGAAGTGAAGCTATCGGGCACGTCCGCCGAGGTATCGTTCGGGTGGGCGCGATACACATTCACGTTGACGGTGCTGGCGGGGGACAGCGCGTAGTAGTCGACTTGCGTCAGTTGGCTGGCGTACGCGAGCGGGTTTCCTTGATACGTGCCCAGCACCCTGCCAGTGCCCAGCGGGGTGATGCTGTCGCCCACCGAGATCGCCTGCACGAACAAGTTGCAAGTCGCCGCGACGCAACCCTGTTTGAGGCCCAAATTCAGCGTGCCGCCGAGATCCGTTGCGTCGGTCACGT
>JBDTJC010000313.1:0-9095 GCA_039936055.1 Polyangiaceae bacterium
GCGCCGACGGTAGCAGCGAAGAGATAACGCGCGACGCCACGGGCAAGCCGGTGAGCGCGTTGGTCAATGGAGATCGTTGGTTCGATGCCGAATACGACGACAAGGGCCGCCTCAGCGCGACGCGCTACGCCGATGGACATTTCGTCGAGCTCAAGTACAACGACGCGGGCCAAGTGGTCGAGGCGAAGAACCCCACCAGCTTGGTCACTCTGACTTACGACGAGCAGGGGCGCCTTCTGACCGAACAGCAAGACGAGAACATCGTCGCCTATGGCTACGATGTTGCCGGCCTGCCGAGCACGATCACGGGTCCAGCCGGAGCCAGCATCGCGTTTGCTTACGACGACGACGGGCGCCTGAACGCCGTGCGCGATTGGCACGGTCAGACTCACGGCATCTCATACGATTCGCAAGGTACGCAAGTCAGTCATTGGTTCCCGAACGGGATGGTTACCCACAAGTACCTGCTGCCAAACGGCCTACCTCGTGAGCTCGCGACGCACTCGCGAGCGGGCTCGGGCCCCAAGACGCTGCGTTTAAGCTTTAATTACACCCCAAACGATCAGATCTACGCCTGCGAAGACGGAGAAGCCGGTGTTCGTTACCACAGCTACGACACGTCCGGTCGGCTCGCACGCGTTCAGTCGCCGAGCGGTCAACATGACGAAGCCTACGCGTACGACGGCAGCGGGAACCGCAAGTTCGCCAATGGCACTCAAGTCACGAGCAACGCCGTAAACCAGATCACGCAATCGGGTCAGTTTTCGTACGAGTACGACACCCGCGGCAATCTCAGTGCCGAGTCGAGCCCTACTGGCGTCACGCGATACCGCTATAACTGGCAAAACTTACTCGTCGAAGTGCAAACGCCGGATGGTCGCACCGTTCGCTACGAGTACGATGCATTTGGACGCCGCACGCGCAAAATGCTGGCGGGCGTCGAGACCCGCTACGTGTGGTGCCAAGACCAGCTGCTGCGTGAGGTCGTCACGGGCAAGGGTTGGGTCGAGCAGCGCGACTATCTGTTTCTACCGGGCACACACTCGCCGCTCTCGATGCGCGTTGATGGGCGCATCTATCAGTACCACACCGATCACAAGGGAACGCCGCGCTGGCTGACGGGGCCAAACGGCGAGGTCGCTTGGTCCGGCGTCACTCACGGCTTCGGAACTATGGACGTGCGTCAAGGCAGCGTACGCCAGCCCTTTCGTTTTCCGGGCCAGTACTACGACGAAGAGACCGGGCTTCATTACAATCGCGCGCGCTACTACTCGCCCCTGCTTGGTCGCTACCTCTCGCGAGATCCCGTAGACCTGGTTGGCGGCATCAACCTATACGCTTACGTCAACAACGATCCGATCAACGGCTCGGACCCCCTTGGCCTGTTTGATTGGGGAGCCGCCGCTCTGCTGACCGGTGGGATTGTCCTCGGAGCGGTGGTCACGGCGGTGCTCTTGCCGGAGATCGCGCTGACCGCCGCCGGCCTACTTGCTGCCGCAGCCGTGGTCACCGCCGCCGCTCTCGTGGCCGGCAGCGTCGCCGCCCTTGCCACCGACGTGACGACGGACGGCTGTGTGCCCTGTATGAAAGCCGCCTTCGAAAAAGGCGCGTTGGCTGGGCTACGCGTCGGCAGCGAGGTCGTGCTGATCCTGCTGACAGCCGGAGCCGCCGCTCCGCCCTTGCTGCTTGCCGAAGGCGGAACACTCGCGATCACCGGCCAAGGGCTGGGTGCTGCCGCCGTCGCCGTCGCGGCCGCCGCTGGCGTGATGATGTCGGGATCGGGTGGTAGCGCCGAAGACGATGACGCGCGAAAGGCGGACGCTCAAAACAAGGCAGACAAGCGTGCGGCGCGCGATCTCCAGAAGAGATCGGCGAAGGGCGACAAGGACGCGACAACTCAGCTCAATGACAAGAAAGCTGCAGATGCCCGCGCTAACGGACGCACGAGCAGCGCCGAAGGTTATGAGGCGGAGAACAAGGTCATTCGCGATCCCGATAACAAGGTTGTGAAAGCTGGCGAAGAGGTCGAATACGCGGATCCGAATCGGCCTGGGGAGACAGTCGCGACGGACATCGACGCGGAAAGTCCCACGGAAGTAATCCAGGTCAAATCGGGTGGCGACCCACCGTCGTACAATCAGGCCCAGGCCACGCGCCTACATGCCGCCGAGACCGGAAAACAGCCGCGCTTGATTTACGATCCTGCGAAGATGGACCCGGATAAGCTCGCACAGTTTCAGCAAGACAATCCCGATTTCATAACCACGCCACAGAACCTACGTTAGAGCTATGACGAGCAACCATGAGCTTTGATTACACCGCATGCTTCACTCATCTGGGCGTCGTTGAAGCGTCAACGTTGCAGGCTACACTGGCGTCGTTCGCAATCCATTTTTGTGGTTCGTATTCGACGCTCGTCTATAACGGGAGATGGGTTCAAGAGCAGCAGGGTGCACGCCGTGATTGGGCGGGATTCGCCGCCGATGCGGTCAGCGCCCGACCGTCAGCGTTCGCTCAGTTCAAAGGGGACGGGTTTCGATTCACGTTTGGCTTCCTGACGTTGCCGCCTGCGGTGGGAGTGGCAGGAGCTGCTGAGCTGCGAGCCGCCTGGCTTGTCATCTCCGATGGTGACCTTGAACGCATGGGCTACGCTCTCGAGGACCAAGGGACAGACATCATCAAGTTGTTCGTGGCGCTGTTTCGAGCATTGAATGCGGGCTCAATGGCAATGGGGGTGGAGCTAAGCGCGCGGCAATTTCTGCAGTTCCTTGCGGGGCAGCTGCCGCTCGCCGAGATGGACGAGCGTGTAGACCTAGCGATCGCCCCGCCAGCCGCCAGCGCCGCCGCAATGCGCGGCAATCCAGGAACCCGTGATCTAAACGTCGATGGTACGCCCGTCCTGGCGCGCTATTTCGTGGGCCTCGAGCCCTATTTTCCGCGACCAACGACACCCCGGAGATGAGCTTCGACTACTCCGTCTAAGTATTGCTGCATGACGCGCCCGATGAACGCCCTGTGTCCGGCCCCTAAGTTCCCTCAGACGTTCTCACTCTTGTGCACGAGGAGGGACTTGAACCCCCACGCCTTGCGGCGCCGGAACCTAAATCCGGTGCGTCTGCCAATTCCGCCACTCGTGCTCGATCATTTCTGAACGCTTAGGTAGGCGGAGGGATAGCGCGCGGCGGGCGGTACGTCTACCGAAAGCGCGCATAAAAGCAGCTTCTGACGGGGCCGTGGCGCGCCTGGAAGCAGCCGGTGTAGGCTTGCCGCTGCGTGTCCGACCCCGAATTCTTCAAGCTGTGCACCACCTGCAAAAGGCCGATCGCGTTCGGGCAGAGCTACATGCAGTGCAGCGTGTCGACATGCAACCGGGCCAAGCTGGCGCAGTTCTTCTGCTCGCTGCCTTGTTGGGACGCGCATTTGCCGGAGGCGCGGCACCGGGATGCTTGGGCGGAGCCGATGAAGGCGCCCACGCTCGAAGCGTTTCGAAGTGAGCAACATAACGAGCACGAACGCGAAACCAGAGTCAGCGCGCGGGAGAGCAACATGAGCGAAGAAGCCGAAAAGCGCCGCCGCATCATCGGGGCGCCCACGGAGGAGTTGCCGCAAGACGTGCTGGTCGTGGTCTCGAAGATGAAGGCGTACGTCAAAGCCCGCTCGGGCATGAACACCTCTGACGGCGTAACGGACGTGCTCTCCGCCAAAATCCGCAGAATGTGTGATGCCGCCATCGAGGTGGCGAACGCAGACGGTCGCAAGACCGTGATGGATAGGGACTTCAAATAAGCGAAATCGAGGTTTGAATTCCAACCTCGATTTCAGCTTTTTTCGGAGGCACCCGCGCGCTACGGAGCGCGCGACGAGCCGAGTAGCTCACTTCAGCTCGAGCAGCTCCACCTCGAACAACAGCGTGGCGTTTGGCGGGATCACGCCGCCCGCGCCCGTCGCGCCGTAGCCCAACGCGGGCGGAATCAAGAGCGTGCGCGCGCCGCCGATTTGCATGGTGGCCACGCCTTCATCCCAACCCTTGATGACCCGGCCCGCGCCGATTGGAAAAGTGAACGGACGCCCGCGGTCCACGGAGCTATCGAACTTTGCGCCCTTCTTGTCGTCCACCCACAACCAACCCGTGTAGTGCATCACGCAGGTTTGGCCTTTGGTGGGCGAGGCGCCCTCACCGGCTTTGGTGTCTTCGTAAGAGAGCCCGCTCGCGGTCGTGGTCATTGCCATGGCGCGAGTAAAGCCCATTTTTCGGCGCCAGTCAGCCCGTTTTCGAACCGCGTAAACGCCCCAAAACCTCGAGAATATCGGGTGGTAACGGCTGCTCGAAGTCCAACTCCGCATTGGTTACCGGGTGCCGAAAACCAAGTTGCAACGCATGCAGCATCAGTCGCGGCGCAGCGAGCGTCGGGTGCGGGTTGTTCTTCGCGTACACGCGCTCACCCACTAGCGGGTGCCCCTCTTCCGAAAGATGAATCCGGATCTGATGCGTACGCCCCGTCTCCAACCGACACTCGATGAACGTCGCACCGTGCAGCGCTTCGCGAAAAAATACGTGCGTTACCGACTCGCGCCCGAGCGTCGGGTTGGTCGTGGAGCCGCGCCGGCCATCACCGCGATCCTGAATCAGCCGTGAAAAAATGGTCCGGTCTTTGACCGCGCCGTGCACGATGGCGCGATAGCGCCGCCGCACCGAGTGCGCGCGAAACTGATTCTTCAAATCCAGCTTCGCCGCGTGCGAACGAGCAAACAACACGAGCCCCGAAGTCTCTTTGTCAATGCGGTGCACAATGCCAAGTGGCGGCTCTTTTCGGCCCAATTCGGCGCGCACCAGCTCATCGAGGGTGCCCGTCTCGGTCTCGTCATACGGCACCGTGCTGATCCCCGCGGGCTTCTGCACCACGACCACGTGGCCGTCCACATGCACGATAGCGCCCGCCGGCAAGCGCGGCCCTTCGCGATGCCGCGCAGTCGCCATGCGCAGTTCAACCTGCGCGCCGCCCGGTACCCGCGCTGCTGTCTCGCGCTGCACATTGCCGTTCACCGACACCTTGCCGGTTTCAATCAACCGCCGCACCTCCGCCCAGCTCGCGCCCTCGTGCTGCTCGCGCAGCAAGCGATCCAACGGCTGCGCCCCGCGCCCATCGGCCGCCGCGAACGCGAGATCCTTGAAGATGAAACGCTGATCCGAGCCGCTCAATCGCCACGCCCGCGCGGTGAATTCCAGCGCGGCCTCACATGCACCTTGAGCACGTCTCGGTATTCGCCGATTTGCGCGCAGTGATCCATCTTGTCGTTTCCAGAAAAGCCACGCACATGGAAATTTCCCCTCGAAAAGCGGGAAATCATGGCCATGCCCAGGGGGCCCGCACCATGCACTTCGTGCGGCTTACCACCGCACTCGTGGATCAAGTAATCCGCCGTCTCCGTAGTGGAAGCGTAGCCCGGCGGGATGATCGACGAGTGACTGACGAACATGAGCGTCTCACCGCTCGCTGCGCGCTTCGCAAAATCCGTAAACGCCGCAATCTGCGCGCCGTTGATCGCCGGCCCCACGTACCCGCAATGCAAACTGTCCAGCAAGATCACCGTATCCACATGCTGCTTCGCGTATGGCTGTCCCAAAATCCACTGCACCGCGCCATAGCCCGCGCTCCACGAGCTCAGCCCAATGTGCCGCGCCTTCGCTGTCTTGCGCCCCGTCTTCTTGGCGACCGCCGCCTCCACCGCCGCAATCAAACGCGGAAACACATCCGGAGCCTGAAATGCCGTCTCGTAAGCGCCTGAGCCAGTGCCCAAATCAATGCCCACGAGCACCGCGCCGTCCATCACCTGCACCCACTCCTTGCGCACCGGCTCGTGCCCATGAAAGTGCACCATAACGTCAAACTCACCCTTAGGGGTGATACCGCCATGCTTGGGCATAATGAACTGCCCCATCCCAATGCCACCCTCCCACTTGCCGTAAATCCCAAACCCCGGGTCCGGCGTATCGCACGGGTTCACCCCCCGCTCCGCCGCCGTCTTCTGCACCTGCGTCTCCGGCGTCGGCTTCCTCGCGACGTACGACGCCGGCTTGGTCGGTGTGGGAGTTGCACTGGACGCTGCCTGATGGGGAGTGGGCGCCCGCGATTCGGCGCGAGCGCTGGCACCCGGCGTCAACGCACCCCAAACCACCGCCCCAAAAACACCGCGACTCGCACTCCGCAGCGCACTCCGCAGCGCACTCCGCAACGCACTCCGCAACGCACTCATCCGACTCATCCGACTCATCCGACTCATCCGAAAGCTCAAGGTGGCCCAACCGTGCGCTCAGCCGCCTCACATTTCAACTTTGCCGCTATTTTCGCTGTGACTGTTCCGCCACCTTGGCAAAACCCCGGAAAACCCGCGCAAAGCCGGTCCCCTCCCCGAATCACCATTTAGTGGGTAACACCAATGATTGGTCTCACCCACTAATCACCTCCGCACGAAACCCCTCCGCACGAAACCCCTCCGGACGAAACCCTCCGCACGAAACCCCTCCACGCGGCGCGTCTCGCGCCGGTCAGCGCACTTCTTGCTGCGTGCTGCAATGGATCGTGCCCAGGCCGAGCACGAAGTCCGTTGAGTGGATGCCGACGACGCGGCGACCGGGGAACAGCTCCGCAATGATGCCCAGTGCTTCGCGATCTTTCGGATCGTTGAAGGTCGGCACCAATACGGCCGCGTTGCCGATGTAGAAATTGGCGTAGCTCGCCGGCAGGCGTTGACCGTCGAACACGAGCGGCGTGGGCATGGGTAGGCGAATGACTTCGAGCGTGCGGCCCTGGGCGTCTTTGGCTTTGGACAGACGCCGTGCCGCGCTGCGCAGCACGGAAAAATTCGGATCGTTCGCCTTCTTCTCTTCCGCGAGCACGACTTTGCCGGGCGCCACGAAGCGCGCAAAGTCATCGATGTGGCCGGCAGTGTCGTCGCCTGCGATACCGCTTTCGAGCCACAGCACGCGCTCGGCGCCGAGGTGGTCGCGGAGCGCGGCTTCCATGCCGGCTTTGCCGAGCGGCGCGTTGCGCGCTTGGCGGCCATTGAGCAAGCACTCTTCCGTGCACAGCAACGAGCCTTCACCGTCTACATCAATGGCGCCGCCTTCGAGCACTACTCGGCCGCGTTTTGCGCCGAATTGCGCTTCGGGCAGGGCGAGCGGCGCGCCCATTTGCAGCGCGACGGACATGCCGGCTTCTTCATCTTTGCGATGATTCGGGTAGCGCGCCCAGCCGTTGAACTTCCACTTCACGAGCGCGGTTTCGCGTCTTTTTCCGGTGCCCTTCACGACGCCGAGCGGCAAAAAATCACGTGTCCAAGAGCGGTCCGTAGCCAGGTGCACGAAGTCCACCTGCTTCAGGTTCACCCCGGAGCGCGAGAAGACGCTCTTGGCGTTTTTCTCTTCGGCCTTGCCGGACACGATGACGCGAAGGCGCTCGCCGTCTTGCAGGTTCTTGGCGACTTCTGCGAATACCCACGGGATCGCGGCGAACTTGCCCGGCCAGTCCGTGGGTTCGTGCGGCCACGCAAGCCAGGTGGCCGCGTGCGGCTCCCACTCCGCGGGCATCCGGTAGCCGAGCGTGTTGGGTGTGGCGAGTGTCGGGGCGGGCGTGCCGCTTGCTGAGCGAGCCGCGCGCGTGCTGCGTGCCTTCATCGTTTCACGCTCGGATCCAAGAAGCGCTGGGTGAGATCACCATAGGCGTCGATGCGACGGTCGCGAAAGAACGGCCAATTGCGGCGCACCCACTCTTGGCGCGTCAAATCACAGTCCACGACGAGCGTTTCTTCTGCCTGCCCAGCTTCTGCCAGCACCACGCCGAAGGGGTCTGCCACGAAGGAATGCCCCCAAAATTCAATGCCGCCGTCCTTCGGCCCCTCGTGACCCACGCGGTTGACCGCGATCACGAACACGCCGTTGGCGATGGCGTGACTGCGCTGCATGGTTTGCCACGCCGACACCTGCGCGGCGCCGTACTGCTCTTTCTCTGCGGGGTGCCAACCGATGGCCGTCGGGTAAGTGAGCACTTCCGAACCGCGCATGGCGGTGAGGCGCGCGGCCTCCGGGTACCATTGGTCCCAGCAGATCAGCGTGCCCACGTTGGCGTCCGGCGTGTCGAAGCTTTGGAAGCCCAGATCACCTGGCGTGAAGTAGTACTTCTCCATGAACAGCGGGTCGTCGGGGATGTGCATCTTGCGATACACGCCGATGCGTGAGCCGTTCGGCGCGAGCACGACCACGCTGTTGTGATACACGCCGGGCGCCCGCTTTTCGAACACCGGGGTGATCACGGTGACTTTGCACTCCGTGGCCACCAGCGCGATTGATTTCACGGTCGGGCCGTCGAGCGGCTCCGCAAGGTCGAAGTTGGCGGCGTCCTCGGTCTGGCAAAAATATTGCGAGGCAAACAGCTCTTGCAGGCAAATGAGCGTGGCGCCGCGGCGCGCGGCATCGCGAATCGCCAGCACGGTCTTCTCGACGTTCTCCGCTTTGTCCAGGCCGACGCGGGTTTGAACTAGGCCAACCTTCAGGCGCTTCTCGGTCATTTTTCCTCGTCGCGAGCTGCAGCACCGCTTCCGTAGCAGAGGCGAGCCGCACTTACCGCAGGATTTCGAGCACAATCCGTCGCGCGCGGCAAGCGCTCGCCGGCTCTCGCGAACGCATGGTAAACGCCCCCGGTGGCACGCGACCTTGAGACCGAAGCGCTGGATCCCACCGAGGTCGCCCTCGGTGCCGGCTCGTTGATCATCGCGCCCACCTACAACGAGCGCTCCAACCTGGATACGTTCGTGGAGGGCGTGCTGGGCAACGCGCCGCGCGCACACCTGCTGATCGTGGACGACCATTCCCCGGACGGCACCGGCGCCTTGGCGGATGAGCTGGCGGCGCGTGACAGCCGCGTGCGAGTTCTGCATCGGCCGAGCAAACTCGGGCTGGGGACGGCATACGCCGCCGCGTTCCAACTCGGCCTGCGCGAGGGCTACCGGTTCCTGTTCGAGATGGACGCGGATTTGTCGCACGACCCGCAGTACCTGCCGGCGTTCTTTCGCGAGCTCGCGGCGGGCGCGGACATCGT
>JBDTJC010000314.1:0-27796 GCA_039936055.1 Polyangiaceae bacterium
TTTTACAAGCGCAAGTGAGCGGCCATAAGCCCGAGGAGACGCCCCCCGCGATGTCGAGCCCCAAAGAAGTCAAAGACGACCGTAAATACACCAAGGATCACGAATGGGCCCGCACCGAAAGCGGCGAACTCGTGATCGGCATCACGGCCTTCGCCGTGGATGCGCTGGGTGACATCACGCTCGTCAGCCTCGACGTGAAGGTCGGCGACAGCGTCGTGGCCGGCAAAGCGTTCGGCACCATCGAGAGCGTTAAGACCCTGAGTGATTTGTTCGCGCCAGTGAGCGGCAAGGTCACGCGCGTGAACGGCGCGCTGGAGAACAGCCCTGAGCTCGTCAACGAGGACTGTTGGGGCAAGGGTTGGATGGTCGCCATCGCGCCCGACGCGGGCCCGAGTGACCTCATGGATGCCGCAAGCTACGCCGACCATCTCTCGCACTCGGACCACTGAATGCGTTATCTGCCGCACACGCCCGAAGACATCAACGCGATGCTGCAGACGATCGGCAAACCGTCGATCGATCACCTGTTCCAAAGCATTCCGGAAGCCGCGCGCTTCTCCGGTAATTTGGCGCTCGAGCCGTCCCTCGGTGAAGCCGCGTTGATGCGCCACTTGAAGGATCTCGCGCGCAAGAATACGGGCGCGGAGTTGCTCAGCTTCTTGGGCGCAGGCATGTATGCGCACCACATTCCGCCCGCGGTGGACCAGCTGCTCTTGCGCAGCGAGTTCTACACTTCTTACACGCCGTATCAGCCGGAAGTGGCGCAGGGCACGCTGCAGGCGATCTGGGAATACCAGACGATCGTCAGTGAAGTGCTCGGGCTCCCACTGTCCAACGCCAGCTTGTACGACGGCGCAAGCGCGACGGCCGAAGCGGCGCTGATGGCGTGCCGCCTGACCAAGCGTGGCAAGGTCGTGCTGTGTACGTCGGTTCACCCGGACTATCGCGCAGTAACCGTCACCTACTTCGCTGGTCGCGACGACATGTCGTGCGTGGAAGTGCCGTTCGGCGAAGACGGTGCAGCCAACGCTGCGGCGCTCATCGCGGCGCTCGACAGCGATACCGCAGCGGTGATCGTCGGCTACCCGAGCTTCGTCGGCCCGCTCGCGGACCTGCGCTCACTCGCGGCTCAGGTGCACGCCCAAGGCGCGCTCTTGGTCACCGCCACGAGCGAGCCATACGCGCTCGCGCTCTCGGAATCACCGGGAGCGCTGGGCGCGGACATCGCCGTGGGCGAAGGCCAGCCCATCGCTTGTCCCCCCCAGTTTGGCGGGCCCGGCGTAGGCCTTTTCGCCTGCCGGGACGACCGACAATTTTTGCAGCAAATGCCGGGGCGAATTTGCGGCGAAACCGTGGACGCGAACGGAGAGCGCGGCTTCGTGCTCACGCTCTCGACGCGCGAGCAACACATTCGGCGTGAGCGCGCGACCTCCAATATCTGCACGAATCAAGGCCTGCTCGCGCTGTCCTTGGCCATTCGCATGAGCATCCTGGGCAAGTCCGGGTTCATCGAGACAGCCAAGCAGTGCCTGGCGAAAGCGCACTACCTGCACGACAAGGTCGTGGCGCTGCCCGGCTTTGCCCCCGGTTTTGCGGCGGCACCGTATTTCAACGAGTTTGCCGTGCGCGTCCGCGGCGGGAACGCTGCCAGCGTGTGCAGCGAGCTCGAGCAACAAGGCCTGATCGCCGGTTTCGATTTGGGTCGCGCCGACCCGAAGCTCGCCGATCGCCTACTGATCGCCGTCACCGAAGAGCACCGCCGCGAAGACCTCGATCGCCTGCTCACCGCACTTTCACAGATCGCTTAGCGCACAGCTCAAGATCGGACCCAGAGTGAACAGCCAACGGCGATTCGATGCGGGCCGCACCACGCGGCGCACGCTGCACCTTTTCGTACTCCTTGCGTCGAGCCTGGCGCTCCTTTCCAGTGCTCGGCAGGCACGCGCGGACGTGTCGTCCTGGGCGTTCGTCGGTGGCGGAGTGACCCAACTGCAACAGCAAGCGCTGTCGTCGCGCACGGCCGGTGCCATGCGCATTCACTTCGGGCTCGGTAGCTCGCCAGCCAATCCCTTGGTGGTGGGCGGCCTGTTTTCGCTCGAGCCCAACTTCGGTTACGGCACTGACCTGGCTTTGCTCGTGCGGGGCGCGACGCGCGGCTACGTCAACGGCGGGTTCGGGCTCGCGCTCGATGCCGGCCCGTACGAGCGGTTCTGGGGTCAGGGTTCCGTCGGCGGCGAAAGCACGCTCTGGCTCGGGGCGCCCTGGGGGATCGGTTTGGGCCTGGGTGCCAGCATGGGAAGCCACGACGAACGCGGTTTTTCCGCGATTCTTGGGATCGATTTTGCGCGCCTCACCGTGTACCGCAACGCCGGAACGAACTGGTTCCTGAATCCCTTCCCGGCGTATCGCCCTAGTAACTGAGTGATTGCGCGAGTGCCGGCTGAGCGGAAAGACGCTGCGTGCTAGGCTAGCCCGCAGCGATGACAGACTCCCCCGTGACCGAGGGCCAGATCCTGGCCGGCAAGTACCGGGTGGAGCGAGTCCTCGGCTCGGGCGGAATGGGTGTCGTGGTCGCCGCGTGGCACCTGGAGCTCGAGCAGCGCGTCGCCGTGAAGTTCTTGCATCCACTGGCCATGGAGCGCGCGGACACCGCGGAACGCTTCCGCCGTGAAGCGCGCTCCGCGGCGAAGATCCGCAGCGAGCACGTCGCGCGCGTGATCGACGTCGGCATCATGGACGGCGGTGTGCCTTACATGGTGATGGAGTACCTGGAAGGGCACGACATCTCCGAAGAGCTGCAGAAGTACGGCATGTTGCCGATCGACGACTCGGTTGACTTCGTGCTGCAAGCCATCGAGGCGCTTGCGGAGGCCCACGCCGCGGGCATCGTGCACCGTGATTTGAAGCCGGCCAATCTGTTCATCGCTACGCGCGCTGACGGCACGCGCATCGTTAAGGTGTTGGATTTCGGCATTTCGAAATCGCTCTTGGGTGGCAGCGTCGCGGAAATGTCGCTGACGCGCACGTCTACGCTGATCGGCTCCCCGCTGTACATGTCGCCCGAGCAGATGCGCTCCGCGAAGGACGTCGACACGCGCACGGACATTTGGTCCCTGGGCGTGATTCTGTACGAGATGCTCACCGGCTGCTCGCCGTACACCGGGGATTCGATCCCTGCCTTGTGCGCTTCGCTGCTCAGCGACACCCCGCCCTCGCTGCGCTCGCTGCGCGCAGCGGTGCCGGAGGAGCTCGAAGATGTCGTGATGCACTGCCTGGCCAAGAACCGTGACGAGCGCTTCGCCACGGTGAGTGAGCTGGCTCGCGCGCTCGCGCCGTACGGAAGCTCCTCGAGCCAGGTGCACGTCGACCGCGCCAGCCGCGTGCTGGGCGTGACGGACATCTCGCCTTCGAGCCTGCACATGAGCAGCGAGCGCATGAGCAACGCGGATCGTTCGGGCGGTCATCGCGCGCCGCACGCGCTGTCGACCACGCCGCTCCGCGGTTCTCGCCCCACGCCCACACCCACGCCCCCCATCCGCCGGACGGTTGATTCCTGGGGACGCACCGACGCCCCTAACCAGAACACCCGAGAGCCAAAGCGGTCGCGCAAGCCTCTGTTCATCGGCTTAGCGTTGGCTGCGGCCGCGCTCGTTACAGTCGTGCTGCTCGTCGGCATCCGTGCTCCGAGCGCGCAGGCTAGTGCCTCGGCCAGTGTCGCCGCGCCGCCCGCCGCGCCCGTCCCCATCCGCCTTCAAGAGCCGGAACAGACGCCGGTGCCGCAAGTGTTGCCGTCTACGGCAGCGCCGGATCCGTCGGCGCCGGTCGTCCGCCCGCAAGACTCGGCCGCGAAAGCAAAACCAGCGGCTGTAGGCCTCGTTGCGAAGCCGAAATTTGCCGCAGCGCCCAAAGCCGCGCCTGCCAGTGATTTGAGTGACTTCGGCGGCCGCCGCTGAGTCCCTGACGTCGAATTGCCGCGTTGCGCGGCCCAAGACTTGGTAAATCACCAAGTATGGCGAACAGGATGTCCAAGAAACTGACCAGGTGGTCCACGCCCGTCGCGTGTCTGGTCGGCTCATTGGTGGCCGGGCGCGCGCACGCGGAATCCAGCGCATCGCAGAAGGCCGCTGCCGAATCGCAGTTCGACGACGGGCTCAAAGCGATGAAGAGCGGTCACTTTGCCGATGCTTGTCCGAAGCTGGAAGAAAGCGAACGCATCGACCCGGGCATCGGCACGCTGCTGTACCTCGGTGAGTGCTACGAAAAAACGGGCCGCACCGCGAGCGCCTGGGCCACCTTCCGAGAAGCCGCTTCCACCGCACAGGCGCAAGGCGAAACAGACCGTGCTCGCATCGCCGCCGCGCGCGCGGATCGCTTGCAAGCGGGTTTGTGCAAGCTCACCGTCCGCGTCGCCGCGGAGAACGCACACCTGCCTTCTCTTCACGTCACGCGCGACAACGCGCAGCTCGCAAACTCGCTGCTGGGCAGCGCGATCCCGGTCGACCCAGGCAGGTACCACATCGTGGCCAGCGCCGATGGTTACGACCCGTTCGAGGTCGACGTGGAAGTGGCCGCCAACGGCGAGAGCAAGCTGCTCGATATCCCAGCGTTGAAAGCCAGTGCCAAGCCGCTGGTAGCGCCTGGCGCGCCCGCAACGACGCCACCGAGCCCTACCGCTGAAACGCCAGAAGCCCCGCCGCCCGCAAGCGCGGATGCCGCACCGCAGACCCCGTCATCGAGGGGCGCGCGAACCGCGGGCTACGTGACCGGCGCCTTGGGCGTAGTCGGGCTGGGCATCGGCTCGTACTTCGGCGTGCGCGCCATCTCCAAGAACAGTGACGCGGAGAAACACTGCCCACAAAATAATCAGTGTGACACGGATGGTGTCGCGCTGACCAAACAGGCGCAAAACGCGGCCGTGGCGTCCAACATCACGATCGCCGTCGGCGCGGCCTTCGTCGTGACGGGCGTGGTGCTGTACCTGACTAGTGAACCGAAGCGCGAAGCGCGCCTCGAACTGCACCCTTTAGTGACTCGAGACTTAGCCGGTATCGGCTTCGGAGGAGCATTCCAATGAGCCGATTGAGCCGACTACTCCCGCTCGCGCTGCTGCTCGGCTTGGCGAGCTCTGCGCTCGGCGCTTGTCAAGCGCTCGCCGGCATCGAAGATCGCTCGCTCAAGCCCATAGCGACCGGCGGCGGCGGCGGTGGCGACGCAGGAGCGGCCGGCAGCGCCGGGACAGTGGGCGATGCCGGCAACAACTCCGGACCGAGCGCGCTGTGTCAGCAGTACTGCACGCAGGTCATGGACATCTGCAAGACGCCGAACTCGGCGTACGCGGACGTGTCTACCTGCCTCGGGATCTGCGCGCTGCTCCCGCCCGGTGAAGCCGTCGAGAAGACCGGCAACACCGTCATGTGTCGGCTAAATCAGCTAAATAACCAAACGATCACGGGTGAAGCCTCCACGCTCGCAGACACCTGCGCCAAGGCGGGTCCCGGCGGCGCCGGCGTGTGTGGCAGCAATTGCGAGAGCTATTGCCAGCTGTACCAAGCCGCCTGCCAGGCGGATCAACCGCAGTTGGACGTGACGCCGCAATACGATCCGAAGCAGTGCGCCGCCGCGTGTGAAGGCCTGAGGGATACGGGCAGCTTCGACACCGACGACAACTACACCGGCGACACCCTGCAGTGCCGCTTGGTGCACACCAGCGCCGCCACCGTGGACCCACAACGGCATTGCGTGCACGCGCAGCTACAGGCGCAAGGCCAAGCCATGCCGGAGCCTGGCCCGTGCGTTGACGACGCGAAGAAGGTGAAACCGGATTGCGACAGCTTCTGCCAGCTGGAACTAGCCGAGTGCACCGGTGCCGACGCCGTGTACGAAGATTCCGCGCAGTGCCACGCGGTGTGTGAGGCGCTGGACAAGGGCAACGTGACCGACACCAGCCAAAACACCGTCGGGTGCCGCGAGTACCACTCGTACAACGCGCTGGTGGATCCGGACACGCACTGCCCGCACACCGGCCCCGGCGGCGACGGCTACTGCGGCTCAAGCGCCCTCCCCGCGACCGGCGAGACTGGCAATTGCGACTCGTACTGCCTGCTCGCTTCGACGGCGTGCACCTTGGCGACTTCGCCGACGGCGAACTTCGAGACCACGTTCACGGAGCAGAAGACGTGCCTCGCCGAGTGCGTCCAACTGACCGACGCGGGCCCGAGCAAGCCCTACTCGGTAGCTCCGACGTTGCCCAAGGGCAACACCATGCAGTGTCGCTTGTTACACGTGAGCCGCGCGCTCAGCACGCCGGCCGCCGACTGCGCCGCCGCATTGGGCGCCGCGCCCTGCCGCTGAACCGAGGAGGGACGGAGCCTAACGGCCTAAGCGAAGTCGTCGCTCAGGCTCGAGAGCGTGGCGCGACTGAGCACGACTTCAACGCGATACGCTTCGTGCTCCACACCGAGAGAAATGTCCGACTCCCCCCGGCGAAGCGCGGCCTCAGCGGAAGCGCTGAGTGGAAACTTGACGTATTGCACGGCGATTGTGCGGTCCGTTTCGGTACCCCGCGTGTCGGGCAAGACGGCTAGACGCTCGCCCGCCACGCGCACGAAGAACGCGCTCTCGACGCCGGCTAGAGCCGCCAACATGCGCTCGCGCTGTTCACGTTCCGGGTACTCGATGAAGACCGTGGCGGACAGCTCGTGCGGACCGGGCACGAGTTCGTTGTATGTCTCCAGTTCGTGCTCGATCGCTTTTGCAGCCGTGATGCGCTCGGTGCGCAGCATTTCCTGGATTTGATAGAGCGCGGTGTCGTGGTTCTCGAAGACCACGGTCATGTTGCTGCCCAACGCGACTCGCCGCACCTGCTTCATGGCCATGATGCGCTGCCGAAACGGCTCCCGAATTTGCTCGTACTCGGCCAGGCCCAGCAATTCTCCACGCTTGACCTGGCTCATTCGGCTCGGCTTTCTGCGCCGAAGCCGTAAGCCTCAGCAAGCGCCACGACCGGGTGCCGGGCGGCGCGCCCATTTTCCTTGAGCACACGCAAGGCCGCCAAGCTGCAATCCGTGACTACGGAGAGGTCCCCCACGTTCGGCCGCTCGTCTTCGATGGCCACCGAGAGGCGCTTCGCGTAGCGCACGCCTTCTTCGTAGTACTTGGCTTTCATGCCCCACGTGCCATCGACCGCGGAGCAGCGCTCAATGATGCGCACCTCCGTGTCCGGCAACAGTGAAAGGACGCGAGCGCCCGGAATGGCGATCTTCTGTGCGCGCAGGTGGCAGGAGGCATGATACGCCACTCGGCCCAAGCCGCTCTTGAAGTCCTTCAGCAGCCGCTTCTCGCGGCGCAACCCGTCTAGAAACTCCATCAGATCAAACGTGCGCGCGGAAACGTCTTTAGCTTCCTGCGTCGCGAGGTACACGGGCCACTCTTTCTTCATCGTGTAACCGCAGGTGGGGCCCGGAACGACGATGCGCATGCCGCGCTTCACGTAGGGCGCCAAAAGTTCGACGTTTTTTCGCATTTTGGCGCGCGCCGCGTCGATGTCTCCGCCGTCCAAATTGGGCATACCGCAACACGTGAGTGCTTCGGGTACGACCACGTCATACCCATTGTGCTCCAGCACCTGCACCGCAGCGCGCGGGACCTCCGGGAAATTGTATTCGCCGTAGCACGTCGGGAAGAGCACGATTTGACCGTTCACGCCGGCGCCCTGACTCGGCGAGTGCGAGCGGTGCCAACTGGTGAAGGCTTCGGTTGCGATCGGCGGCAGCGGAAACTCGGCAGAGATGCCGGTCACTTTCTCCACGACTTTACGCACCAGGCGCTTGCTGTTCACGAAGTTCGCGATTTTCGCTTGGGGGCCTACCGACAACGCACCGATGAGCTGTGGCTCCCCCAAAACCTGGTCCACAATCGGCACGCCATCACGCCGCGAGCGCTGGGCTTTTTCGCGCGCCATCAAGCGCGGAAAATCCAACAACTCACGCGCGCCTTCGTCCGGCGTGTACGGGCACTTGATGTAGCAAAGCTTGCATTGCCAGCAGTGATCGGTGACGGCGTGAATCGTCGTCGAATCCAGCTTCTCCGAGCCCTCCGCCCGCCCCCCATCGATCTCGCGATCGATCGCGTCGAACAAAATCGGAAACGAACCGCAGTACGTCACGCACATGCGGCATTCGTGGCACACCTGGAAGGTGCGCAAGAGCTCTTGTTCGAGGTCCTTGGGGTCCCAATAACGATCGCTATTGGGGTCGTACGCCGGCTCGACCACCGGCGTGCGGGCGGGGTGCTTACTCATTCAGCTCAGCCGAGCTCTTTGTGTGCTTTATCGAAACGGCCGGCGTGTGACTTCTCGGCCTTGGCCAAGGTCTCGAACCACTCCGCGATGTCGCCGAAGCCTTCGTCGCGCGCGGTCTTGGCGAAGCCCGGATACATGGTCTGATACTCGTAGGTTTCGCCGTGCACTGCCGAGAGCAGGTTCTTGGCTGTGTCACCGATCGGCTTGCCGGTCGCCGGGTCACCCACTTGCTTCAAAAAATCCAGATGGCCGTGGGCATGGCCCGTCTCACCATCCGCCGTGTCCTTGAACAGACCGGCCACGTCGGGCAAGCCCTCCACATCAGCGATCTTCGCGAAATACAGGTAACGGCGGTTCGCTTGCGATTCACCGGCAAACGCTTCCTTCAGGTTCTCGTGAGTCTTAGTGCCTTCGAGTTTCGCCATTGTGCTCCTCCGGCGCCGAGTACGACGCTACATTTGGGAGCGCCAACCTTAGAGCTTTGATGGGCCCGGTCAACCCTGATGGAGGAATACGGGCCAAGCCTCGCCCTTCAAGATTGCGTAGTTTCGGACACAATTGCTGAACACCGAGGGGCTTCGTCGGCTTCATCCGACGAGCGTTACACGGGCGGACGAAGGCCTGAAGTTCGGTGGGCGCGCACAGTCATCGTTCCGCGCGCGCTAGCCAACTCTCCAGCTCGCGCACCGTAAAATTGCCCGTCTTTCGCTCGACTTCTCGACCTTGCGCGTCCAGCACGAGTGCCGTCGGTACGCTCAGGATTTCGCCGAGCGTCGAGCTCTGCTGCACCGAGGGCAAATCCGCGATCGCGACTGGGTAGGACAGCTCGAGGGAGCTGCGGAACACGTCGGCGAGCGGCGCATACTTGGCAGCCTCCATCACGACTGCGCCGGCATTGATGCGCGGTCGATGCGCGTGCAGCACTTGATCCAAGCGCTTGGCCGCGACCTGCGACGCCAAGTCGAACGTCGTCACGAACAGCAGCACCGTGACTCGGCCGCGCGTGTTCTCGGTGTTGATCTCCTCGCCCTCGGTCGTACCGAACGCGAAGCGTTGCACCTGGCCGCGCGTGGGCGCGCTCAGCTCCGGGGGCGACGAATCATCCACGCGCTGACATGCGGCGAGCGACGACACGCCGAGCAACGAAACAAGGACGATGGCGTACGATCTCACGTCGCCGAGGGTGGGCTCGAGCCCCCCACGTTTGGCCCGAACAAATCCGCAAACACGCGGAGCGCCTCGGGCAGCTCACGACCGCTGCGCTTCTGCGCCAACACTGCGTGCGCGAGTTCGTCAATCAGGCTCTTCATTGGGGTCCGCTCCACGAGCGCACCTTCGATGCGTTCACCGTGGCGCGGGGCCTGCCGACGATCGACGATCGGGTCGTGGCGCACCCAACCGAAGCCGCGATCCGTACGGTAGGAACAGGCCAAAACCTGCACGAAATCCAAATAAAGCGGGGTGATTACAACTGCAACGCAGGCGCCGTCCGGGAGCCGGCCACGCAGCGCCTGCGCGACGTAACGAGGCGTCGCCGCGACGTCCATCGGGCCGATGGCATCGGTGATGCGGGCACGGCGTTCCGGATCCGACTCGACAGCGAGTAACGGTGCGTACACGGCAATGCGCGGCACGTTGAGGCGTACCGCGTCTTGCTCCAGCGCGGAGAGCCAGTGATCGCGCGCGCCCGAATCCAATTCTTGATACGCGATGGCAGCCGCAAGCGCCGCTTCGGCGTCGGTCGCGAGTGCGCCCAACCATTCGCACCAAGCGTCGAGCACGCGTGTGTCCGAGCGCCCCTCGAGCGGCAACGGTGTGCGCTCGGCCGGTGACGGCACGGCAGTGATATGAGACGGTGCGAACGGCTCCGGCATCTAGCGCGGAAGCTAAGTCATCGAGCGCTGGCTCGCAACGCCCAGCAGTCCCGTCTCGAGCAATCACTCATCGCTCTAGACGGGGGCGCCAGCACCCAGTCTTGCTTGGGCCTGCGCGGCCTGCGCCCACGACCTTGGGCCTGCGCGGCCTGCGCCCACGACGCGAGCGGCCTGTGCCCACGACGCGAGCGGCCTGCGCTCACGACCTTGGGCGCGCGCGGCCTGCGCGCGAACGGCTTTTATTTGGCTACGGGGTTTCGTCGAGAACGCCGTGCAGCTCGCAGGCAAGATCGTTCAAGACCACGTCCAATTCGAGCGCGCGCGAAACTGGGGCAACAATGGTCAAATCCCCGCCACGCTGCGCATACATTGCGCACAACCCTTCGCTCGCCTCGAAGATCCCCTTGACGAACACAACGTCTTCAGGATTGACGCGCAGAGTCCGCACGAGGAGGCCGTCGTCCAATAGTTCCGCGAGTTCCAAGGCGCCACCCATAGCAGGAACGGAACGCGCCAGAAACCCTGCTACCCTTGGCGCAGATGGACGACGAGGAGACATATTTCGAGGGCCCGATCGAGCTGGAGCTGATCGACGACCCCGGCAACGACGACGAAGAATCCAGCACGCTGGACGTGGGTGAGGAAACCGACATCCTGGCCGAGAGCGTCGGGGACAACGAACCCATCGTGCTCGATTTGGGAACCTTGGTCGGCATCGAAGATGCCTCGCGCGACGGTGACGACACCGACACGGGCTTCGAGGTCGATCCCGCGATCGGCTTGGCGTTGCCGGACGCACTGACTCCTGACGACGGCAGTGAAGGCCTCGACGACGGCGCCATCAAAGTCGACGAGAGCAAGTTCCCTTCATTGGAAATGGACGACGGCGAGGAAGGCATCGCCGCCGAGCCCGAGATCTCGCTCGGCACCGCGAGTGACGAAGCGTCCGTGCCGGTGGCAGCGGTACCTTGGCGAGTGTTGCTTCCGACAGCTTCACTCGAAGCGTGTGGAGCGCTCGGCGCCGCGCAAGGCAGCGTAGTCGCCGGCAGCTCGGACTTGCTCTGGTTTCGCAATGACTCCGCGACGCCCCTGCGCGTAGCGGTAGACGGCAGCGCACTCGCGGATCTCGTGCTCGTCGGGCCCGACCGTGAGATCGCCCTCACCAGCACGCAAAGCGGGCAACTCTTTCGCCGCGCCCGCTTCGCCTCGCAAGCGGAGCAGCTCACCCGGCTGCGCGAAACACTCAAAACCGCACCTGGCGCTCGCGTGCGCTTGTCATTCGGCGGCGCGTTGAATGACAGCCCCGGGCGCGTCCTGCTGTGCACCGATGAAGGCGCGCTGTTAGAGGTGCTAGACGCGGGGGATCGCTTCGAGCGCGTCGAACTACCCGGCAAAGTCTGCGCGCTGGCCCGCGAAAGCGCGACCGCACTGCTCGCACAAGGCAAGGAGCGCTCGCTCGTGAGGTTCGTAGGGGGAGGCGCGACACGCACCACCCAACCGCTCGCGGAAGCCGCGCTCCAGGTGGCACAGAGCTCCGCGCCGCTCTTGGCGACCTCGGGCGAGGCCTTAGCGCTCGCGGAATTCGGGCGCGCGCTGTTGGTTTCGCCGGATCACGGAAAGACTTTTCGCCGGGTCGCCGGCGGCGTAGGCAGCACCGCGCTGTGCGGCGCGGTGCTCGCCGGGAGCGCGCAATTCTTCGCCGCGGTGTACCGAGAAACCAGCGACCAAAGCCAAATCCTGTTGATCGATCCGGTGCTCGGTAGCGCACTGTGCATTGCCGTCATCGACAGCGGCACGCGGAACCACGCCGATGACACGCTGGACCGAGGCGAATGGGCCAAGGTCGCGCGCTTGGTGTGGCACGCACCGAGCCAACGGCTATGGGCCGTGGGTGGCTTCGGCGTCGCCACGGTCGCCGCAGACCTCGTTTAGCCGCAATTTGGCCCAATTGTTGGGGAGCTGATAGCTCTCATTCTGAAGTGGCCATCGTCGTTCAAAAATACGGCGGCTCGTCCGTCGCAGACACGAACAAAATCCTACAGGTCGCGCGCCACGTAGCGGCGACCCAGCGCTTGGGGCTGAGCGTGGTGGTGGTGGTCAGCGCCATGGGCAAGACCACCGAAAACTTGCTCGCTTTGGCGCGCGCAGTGGCGCCGGAGCCGCCGCGTCGTGAATTGGACATGCTGGTCAGCACTGGCGAGCGCGTCACGATGGCGCTGTTATCGATGGCGCTCTCAACGTGCGGGTGCGACGCGGTGAGCTTCACGGGCTCGCAATCCGGCATCATCACCAACGACCGACACTTCGATGCGCAAATCATCGAGGTTCGCCCGCACCGTATCGAAGACGAACTGGCGCGCGGGCGCGTCGTGATTGTTGCGGGTTACCAGGGCATGAGCTATCGGCGCGAGATCACCACCCTCGGACGCGGTGGGTCGGACACGACCGCGGTGGCGCTCACGGCCGCACTCGGCGCTGAACGTTGTGAAGTCTATAGTGACGTGGACGGCATCTACAGCGCGGACCCGCGCAATGTCGCGGACGCGCGTCACCTGCCGACCATCGACTACGACACCATGCAGGAGATGGCGGAATCCGGAGCCAAAGTGTTGAATGCGCGCGCGGTGGATTGGGCGCGCCGTCACGGGATCGTGATTCATGCGCGCAAAACCGCAGATTTCGCCGATCATGGCGCGGGCCGTGAGACGCGTGTCGAGCACGCTGCCACCGAACCGACAGCCATCGTCGTGGACGCGAAGCTCGCCTGGGTGCGCGCCGAACATGCACTGCGAGCGCAACTCTTGGCGGTGGCGGAAGAGACGGGCATCCCCGTGCGCGATGCTTGGTTCGACCAACACTGCACGCTCCTGTTGTCCCTGACCAGCGTGCCGGACTTCTCGAACGCGGCGCGATTGCTCTTGGCAGCGGGCGCAGAGCAAGTGCGCTGTGACGTCACCGCCGTGAGCGCGGTCGCTGTCGGCGTGGGGCGACGCGCCTCGGATCTCACGCGCGGTCTCGACTGCGTGCCCGCTTCCGCGCTGGCAACGTTGCTCTCGCCGCTACGCTTGTGCGCGATCGTCCCGAATGACGACGCGCCGGCACTAGAGCGCGCCTGGCACGAGCTATTTTCGCGTTCCCGGCCCGCCGCGTGACGCGCACTCAGGCATCGTGTTTGCGGTTTCGGTGCAGTTCCACGCTCTGCGCCGCGATCGCGCGGTAGCGCTCGGTCACGACCGCATTGTGTGGGGCGAAGCGCACAGCGACCGCCAAATGACGCTCCGCCGCCAGCACGTCGCGCTCGATTCTGAGCTCGAAGTCAGCCGCCTCCATCAGGTACGCAGCCGCGTTCGGCGGTACTTCGGAGGCTAGTTCGATGGCCTCGCGCATTCGCCCGTAAACCAAGGATGCGCCGGCAATGTCGCCGAGCGCCGCCCGCCACTGCGCCTCAAGCCGCCGTGCCTCCGCGTGCCGCGGCGAGGCCGCGGAAACCTGGCGCGCTCGCGCGATCGCCTGCGGTAGATCCTTCAGGTCACTGGCCAGGACCTGAGCCAAATCAAGCAAAGCGTCAGCGTCCGCCTGACCGGTGCGTTCCGAGAGAGCGACCGCGCGGGCAAGCAGCGTCGCGGCGCGTTCACGCAAACCGGCCTCGAGCAATGCGCGGGCTAACCCTGCCGTTGCGCGCGCGTCGTCCGGTGCGTAGCGCAGCGCGCGCTCGAAACAGCGCCGCGCTTCACGCGCGAAACCGGCGGCGAAGAATGCCCGCGCAGCCCGCAGGTTCTTCTCGTGTTTGCCGCGCGCACCCGGGGTCATTGCCTCGAGGTGCTCCGCGTCGGCGAGTGCGCCTTCGCTGTCGCCGCGTTCCAGACGCGCACTGAAGCGGCGCGCGCGCGGCAGCTCCAGCCCCGGCGCGAGCGCCACAGCGCGGTCCAACGCGGTTCGTCGTTCTACCGTTGACGTCTCGTTTTCAGCGAGGCGGCACCAAACGAGCGCCGCGAGCGGCGCGTAGCTCTCGTGTTCCACGGCTTCCGTGATGGCTTGGCGCGCGCCGTCGAAATCCCCGAGGCGCCAGAGCAGCTCGGCGCCAGTCAAACCTGCGCGTGTGGCCGGCATGCTCTCCACCACCATGCCGAGGGCGGCCTCCGCTCGCTCCGCGACTTGAAGATCACTGTCGGCGATCAACCGCACCAACTCCGGGTGACGCGGCGCGTGCTCCAAAGCCGCCAAATAGCCGGCGCGCGCTTCATCCACAGCGCCGCGCGCGAGCGCGTCGTCGGCAGCCTGCACCAACTGCGCGAGTTCGAGTGCGCGGGAGCCGCTCGCGGACAACTCCGCGGGGCCAAAGCTCGCGTCCAGCTCAACGCGCAATTCATCCGCGCTCGCGGACAACATGCCGAAACGCACGCGCTTTGCCGAGGGCGCTCGGGCGCCTACCGCCGGAAGCAGGACACGCCCCAAGACCGCGCCCGCCTCTGGGATCGTAAGCACGCGGCCTGTGCGCTCGCCGAGGCCCCGAAAGATGCCATCGGCCGCACGCAACGCGAAGCCGAGCGCCGGCCCGGACAAGCCCACACCGCGCGCATCGCTGATCACGAAGCGCGCGTGCCGCTCGTCGGGCACCCACAAAAGATCGAACGCGAGCGCGGTGCTCGCGGCGACCAAGCCGATACCAATCGCTTGCGGTCGCGCGAACACTGCCAACGGCCGCACCAAGGGGCCGATCACCTCGCCCACGCGGCGCTCAAAGAAGTGCGCCAAGCGCATCCAGTTGCTGCGCAGCGTGGCATGCTCGAGCTCGCCGCGACGATGCCTGAACTGCGGCACACCACCGCTCAGGTCGAGCGGAAATTTGAGGTTCGGCAGCGTCAGCGAAAGCCGAGTTACGTCGAGCGGGCCGAGCTCGATGGACTCGTATAGCTCCATGCCCAGCACGCCGCGCGTCACGGTGAGCCGCAGCGGCACGCGCTGCTCGTCCCCGAACGCGAAAGGCGCATCCTCGCCGGCTCCCCGCGCGAACGGAGGCGCAAGAGGTGGAGCGCTGGACGGATTCCTGGACGGACCCAAGGTGTTGGATCGTACCAGCCAGGCGCCCCACGCGCGCAAATTTCCCGAGGAAACCCCGGGATCATGGGCCGAAAGCGCGGGTAGCTACGCGCTCCGCGCCCGGGCAGGCCGCGAAAGCCTGCCCGGTGCCCGAGGAACCCGCGAAATCAGCCTACATCCCCGCCCTTGTCGCGCTTGGCCTTCATGCGCTTCAAGAGTTCGTCGAAGCCGTGCTTCGAGATCACCTTCTTGAACTGATTGCGATAGGTGTGCGCCATGCTGGCGCCTTCGGTGACAATGTCATTGATCAGCCATTTGCCGTCGACTTGGTGCACCACATAGTCGATGCTGACGGGCTCTTCGCGCGCGTTCTTGGTATTGTGGGCGACCGTGCGCACGATTTTACCGCTATCCCCGTCCTCTTCACCTTTGTAATCCACCGCGTAACCAAGGGTTTTCTTGATGTTGCGGCGGTAGGCGTTGCGCACCAAGTCCTTCAGCACGGTGGTGAAATTGGCGCGTTGGGCCGGCGTCAGCCCCTCCCATGAACCCTTCATCGTGGACTCAGCGAGCGCCTGGTAGTCGAAGGCACCGTCGAAAGCGGCGTCGAGCTTCTTCTCGTCGTCTGCCGACTTTGCCTTGGCCACCAACTCGGTGAGCTCGGAGTGTTTGCCCTTCACGAAGCTCTCCGCCTCAGCGCCGAAAGCCGGCAGCGAAAGCGAAACAGCCAAGGCCAGTACGGCGAGGAACGGGGAACGACGAATGGTTGTCATGGTGGTCTCAGTTCGGTTAGCTATTTGGTGTCTCGACGCTCTATACGCAAGGGGGATGCCAAAGCTTCCGCCGCTCTGCCGGCTCTCACAATGCCTGTATTTGCGGCGAATGCCGATATTCCAGCGTGAGCACCCTCGCCCATCTGGGGCGTCGCAGGGCTGGTGTGGCGGGAGCGATACGGTCGAACCGTTCACGGTGTTACGCGGGAGGCGGCGGTTGCGATGTGCGCGGAGCGCCCAAGTTGACGCGAAAAGTCGCACCGCGTCCACGGCTGCTGTCCACCGCGATGGCAAACCCATGTTCGTCGGCGATGCGTTTGACGAGCGCCAAACCCATGCCCGTGCCCTGCGAGCGCGTCGTGAAAAATGCGTCGAACAAGCGCTCACGCGCTTCTTCGTCAATCCCGACGCCGCGATCGGACACGCGTAGCCATGCTTGCCCTGCCATGATCTCGACCGCGACTTCGACCGCGTCTCCGGGGCTGCTCGCCTGCACCGCGTTGCGCACCAAGTTCCAAATCATTTGCCGGAGTTGCGCGCCGTCTGCCCACACCGACGCGACCTCGACGCCGGAATATGCGACGTCCACGTCCGAAACGGCTCGGCCGCTGCGCGCAGTGAGCGCGACAACCTCCCGCGCCACACGCGCCGCGTCCACGCCGGCAAACATCGGTTTCTTGGGCTTGGACAGATCGACCATGTCCGTCACCAAGTCATTCAAACGCCTGGTTTCACGCTGAATGATGTCGCACAAACGCTGATCTTCATCGGAAAGACCACTGGCGGTGCGCAGGAGTTGGATGGAGCCTGCAATCGAGCCGAGCGGGTTGCGAATTTCGTGAGCCAAACCCGCCGCCAAGCGCCCTAACCCGGCCATGCGCTCCGCTTGATCCGCGCGCTCCGTTGCTGCGGCCAGAGCGCCGCCGGTCCAACGCAACCGATCAGCAAGCGTGCCGGCGAGTAACGCCACGACGACCAACACCAACAGATTCACCAGCAGGTAAAACGTGAGCTCGTCCGACGACAGGTTGTAGATCGACGGCGGCTGATCGGGCGGTGACGACAGGAAGCCGCGCTGCAACGCGAACACCAATGCGCCGTAGGTCAGTGCGCCGGAAAACGCGCCCAGTGCCGCGCCGCGCAGCCCGATCAGGCTAGCGCCGACCAGACACCAGAGGCCGTAGAAGGAAGTCGCGCCGCTGGCCGCGCCGCCGGTCAGGTACGCGACAACCGTCCAAGTGAGCTGATCGAGCACGATTTGCGCCTCGGCCAAGCGCTCCAGGTGCCGACCGCGCTTCAACAGCGCCGCGTACACGCCAGTCAGCGCGAACGAGAGCCCGAAGCTCGTCAACGCGACACGCATCGTGAAGGAGCCGAACCCAAACCTGCCGCGCAAGTAGATCGCGCCAACCAAGATCAGCGACACGAACAGCAGTACCAGGCGCGCCGCCGTCAGCGCCGCTAGGCGCCGGGCTAGCGGCGCCGAACCGAGCATGTCTGGGAGACCGAGTCTTAGCCGCATGCTCACTCGGCGAATGCTGCGCGCCGCAGCGCTAATCCGCTTTGATGTTGCCGGCGAGCGAGAAGACCGGAAGGTACATGGAGATCAACACCACGCCGACCATCCCGCCGACGCCGACCATCATGATCGGCTCCAGCGCGCTGGTCAGAGCAGCGACCGCCACGTCCGTCTCTTCTTCGTAGAAATCAGCGATCTTGTTGAGCATCTGGTCGAGCGCGCCCGTCTGCTCACCGACCGCGATCATTTGCACGACCATGTCCGGGAACACCTTGGTCTCGGTCAGCGGCTCGGCCATGTTCTTGCCTTCGCTGATGCTCTGGCGAACGTGCATCACCGCGCCCTCGATCACGACGTTGCCCGCGGTGACTGCGCAAATCTCGAGCGAATCCAAAATCGGCACGCCAGACTGCAGCAGGGTGCCAAGGGTGCGCGTGAAGCGCGCGACGGCGATCTTGCGCAACACCGGGCCCATGATGGGCAACTTCAGGATCGCCCGATGCACGAACGCTTTGCCACCCGGCGTGCGGTTCATGTACCCAAAGCCGACGACCAGCGCGATTCCGGCTGCGGCGATGAACGGAAAGTAGCTGACGAAATTGTGCGACAGGCCAACCATGAACAAGGTCAGCGCGGGCAGGTTCTGCGCGCCGCCGCCGAAATCCTTGAACATGCCTTCGAAAGCGGGAATCACGAAGATCAGCAAGACCGTCATCACGCCGATGGCGATCACCCCGACGATTGAGGGGTAAACCAACGCGCCGCGCACCTGACGTACCAACTTCTGCCGCTTCTCCAAGTACACGGAGAGCCGGCTCATGATGCCGTCCAAAATACCGCCGACTTCACCGGCGTGAACCAAGTTCGTGAACAGGTCGTCGAACACCTTAGGATGGCGCTTGAGCGCCTCACTGAACGTGGCGCCTTGTTCGACCGCGCCGCGCACGTCCTTCAACACCGCGCCGAAGGCGGGGTTCGACTGCTGAGACCCCAAAATCTCCAGGCACTGCACGAGGGGCAAGCCGGCGTCGATCATCGTGGCGAAGAGGCGCGTGAAGGTAACGAGGTCCTTGACCTTGACGCTGCCACCACCGAACTTGAAGTCGGCGAGGCGACTCTTCTTCTTGACCTTGACCGGCGCGAGCTGTTGCTGGCGAAGACGCGTGTTCACCGCTTCTTCGCTCTCGGCCTCCATGACACCCTTGCGGATGTCACCGGTGCGGCCACGCGCTTCCCAGGTAAACTCTGCCATCGCTTCTCGCCTTCCAATTCCTCTACGGCAGCTTCAGGATAGCGGTGCAGCTCCCAGATGGTCAAAATGCTTAGAGTTCGAGCGCCTCAGTTGCCGACCCTGAACTCACATGATGCCACATTCGCGCCTTGCTGAAATTGCACGTCAATTCGTGATCGAGCCACAGGTAGCGCCCGCCGCGGCCGTGGCCATCGCCTGGCGCGGCGCGCGGGGACAAAACTTCGCAGCCGGCGCGGCTTTCGCCGCGGAAGCCCCGGCGAGTACCCAGCCAGGCAGCACGGCGTTGTTCGACCTGGCCTCCGTCACTAAGCCGTTCGTGGCGCTCACGGTTGCACGTTTGGCGCGCCGCGGTCGGTTAAGCTTGGATACGCGGCTTCGCGAACTGCTTCCTGAAGCCCAAGCGAGCCCAACCGGCGCGGTTCCGCTGTCGCTGCTGCTCTCGCACCGCGCGGGCCTGGACGGGCACCGCACCTTATTCGCCCCGTTGCTCTCGGGTTTGCCCTTCGACCGTGGCGCTGCGATCGCTGAAGCCCTGCACGCGCGCAGACCGGAATGCAGGGGCCCGGCACCCGCAGCGGGACACCCGCCCGTGTACAGCGACCTCGGGTTTGCGTTGCTTGGCTTGGCCGTGGAAAGGCTAGAAAGCCTGTCCCTAGATCAAATCGTAGATCGCGAGGTGTGCGCGCCCCTCGGTCTGGAGGTGGGGTCCTCGCGGCTGCTCAGAAGCCGCTACGGCGACTTCGCGGAGCGTTGCCAGCCGACTGAGACCGTGCCATGGCGCGGCGGTGAAGTGAGCGGCATTGTGCACGACGAGAATGCGTGGGCGCTTTCGGGGCACGCCTTATCTGGGCATGCCGGGCTGTTCGGAACTGCCCCGGCCGTCGCGCGCTTCGGCGCCGCATTGTTAGACGTGTGGCACGGCCGCTCCGAGTGGCTGGACGCAGCGGCGCTGACCGCGCTGCTCCAAGAGCGTCCCGGAGGGACCCTGCGCGCGGGGTTCGACGGCAAATCGGCCGACCAGTCTTCGGCGGGCACGCAAGCCGGCCCACGCAGCTTCGGGCACCTCGGCTTCACGGGCACCAGTCTGTGGTGCGACCCCGATGCCGACCGGGTGCTGGTTCTCCTGACCAATCGCGTCTGCCCGACGCGGAACAATCCACGAATTCGGGCCGCGCGCCCTAGGGTCAACGACGCGCTGTTTGCCTGTGCGGGATGAAAACGCGGCAAGGGCCTTTAAACCCTCACAGAAGCATGACAAATTTGCGACGGTCTTGCGCGGCGAGACCCGTTTTGAGCACGTAACACCGTCACGAGGCACCTGGGCGCACCGATGTGGAAGCTGACGATCGAGGACGACCAAGCGAGCAAGACGGTCGTCCACCTCGTTCGCGAGGATTACACAATCGGACGCGCGGAGGAGAACACGGTGCGTCTGACCGAGCGCAACATTTCGCGCCGGCATGCGCGGCTCAGCAAGCCGGGCGAGCGCTGGATGCTGCTCGACTTGACCAGCTACAACGGCTGCTACGTGAACGGTCAACGCGTGAACGAGCGCCACGAAATCGTGCACGGTGATTTGGTCCAGCTCGGGGACTACCGACTGCAGGTGCTGGACGACTCGATCGTTGAACCTGCGACGTTCGACAAAGCCGTCACGATGCCTGCTGCCCCGCGCAGCCAAGGCCTGCTCGGCCAACCGGATCGCCTGGTGATGGTCGTCGGGCCTTCCGTGGGCGCGGAGTACCCGCTGCTCCAAGACCAGCCACTGGTCATGGGCCGCGGTGAAGAATGCGGCGTTCCGATCAATCATCCATCGGTCAGCCGCGTACACGCCGAGGTCAAGCCGCTTGGCGACGGCCGTTACGAGATCGTCGACCGCGAGAGCGCAAACGGCGTGCGCGTCAACGGTGTGGAGCTGCCGCGCACCCTGCTGGATGCCCGCGACGTCATCGAGCTGGGAGACGTAATCCTCAAGTTCATTCCCGCCGGCGACATCTACGTTCCCGGTACGGAAGAAAGCCAACAAGCAGCTGCCCTCGCGCTCGGTGACGGATCGCTCAGCAACTACACGTACCCGAGCTCCGGGCTCAGCAAGCTCCCGCACAACGTGAAACTGGCCGCGATCGGCGGGGGCGTGGCCATCTTGGTCGCCCTGGGCGTGGTAATCGCCACGCGCGGCGGCACGGCGGAACCGGAACTCGCCGGTGCGGGTGAGCCTTCCGACTCCGCAATGCACACGCTCGCGGACGCGAAAGCGCTCTTGGACAAGGGCGACATCGACGGCGCGGAGCGCAAGGCCGCGGAAGTGCCGGAGGCCAGCAACGCGCGCAAGACGCCGGAGTACCGACAGATCCAAGACGCCTGGGCCGACGCGCTGTTCGCGAAAGCCGCTGCAACCAGTGATCCCGCTCAAAAACGCGCGTTCTTGGATCAGATCGCACGCGCCACCACGGTGGATTCGATTCGCCGCAAGCGCGCCGCCAACGAGGTCGTTGGCGGCGGCGGGCAGTCGGTCGACATCAGCGACCTGCCGAGCGCACCGAAGGTCGTGCCCGCCCCGCACCCCTCCCCTTCCGGCAGCAACAGTGATGCCCCCGCTGCGGCCGCCAAATCTTCGACGCCTGTCACACTCGTGCGCAAGAACCCGTTCGACGACACCCCGGAGACGGCAGCGCCCAGCGATCAATCCGCCAAGCTGCTTTCCGCCAAAGCATCGCTCCAGCAAAAAGTGCAGAGCGGTCAGGCTTCCGATCGCGATCTGAAGATGCTGCACGCGCTGTGCAAACAGCTCGGTGATGCCTCCTGTAGCAACTGAGTCCGCGAGCCGCTTGCGCTCCTGGCTCCGGCTCACCCCCTTCACTTCCCGTGCCAGCGTGGCCGCGCTCACCGTGCTCGCGCTCGGCGTGCTGGCAGAGCAGTCGCGCGCGCTGGCGCCGCTGGCCATTTTTCACGCGAGAAAAGGCGTAGAAGCGGCGCCTACCGCGCGCTTGGAGCCCGGGCCAACAGTGGGCGAGGCGAAAATCACGACCGAAACGCGCACGCGCTCCGAGCTCGCGCAGCCCGACACGGAGTCGCTCAAGGCCGAGATGCGCGCCGCGCCGCAGGCGGGAGACGTCCCCTTGCCTGCGATCGACGCAGCAGAGCCCCCTTTGCCATTCGCGGATCCGAGCGGTCACGCGCTGGACGGTTTTTTTCGTGCGCTAGCAGCCACGGCGCACAAGCAAGCGCACGCCATCACGCGCATCGCACACTTCGGGGATTCGATCGTCGTGAGCGACCTCGTGTCCGGCACGCTGCGCCGTAAATTGCAGGCCGAGTTCGGCGACGCGGGCCACGGCTTCATGCTCATCGCCAACGCCTGGCCGGCTTACTTTCACAACGACGTCTCGCGCTTCGCAACCGCGGGCTGGAGCGTGAGTCGCATCGTCGGACCGTATGCCGCCGACGGCCTGTATGGTCTGGGTGGCGTCTCGTTCAAAGCCGATAGAAACGTCCTGGCGCGCTTCGGCACGGCCAAGACGGGCGAGTTCGGCCGAAGCGTTGCGCACTTCGTGCTCGACTACTTGGAGGCCCCCGACGGCGGTACCGTGCAAGTGAGCGTGGACGGCGTGCCGCGCAGCGTGCTGGACACGCGCGGCCCAGCCAAAAAAGCAGCCTATTTTACGTTGGATGTGCCGGACGGCGAGCACGAGTTCGAGATCTTGACGAAGAGCGGCGTCACGCGCGCGTTCGGCGCGGTGTTGGAGCGCGATGGACCGGGCGTGGTGTTGGACGCGCTCGGCGTGCAGGGCGCACGCATTCGTTTCCTGGACAAACAAGACGACGCGCATTGGGCCGAGCAGCTCGCTTGGCGCAAGCCCGATCTGTTGATCTACGAGTTCGGCGCGAACGAAAGCGGCGACGGCTTCTTGTACGCGATGGCCGATTACCACCGCACCATGAAGGACGTGCTGACCCAAGGGCAGCGCGCGTTACCTCGTTCCAGCTGCCTCGTGATTGGCGCTATGGATCGCGCCGCCAAGGTGGGCGACGAAATCGTGAGCTTGCGCGTGATGCCGTCACTGGTGGCCGAGCAGCGCAGCACCGCAGCAGAGGTTGGCTGCGCGTTCTTCGACACCTACACAGCGATGGGCGGCGCGCATTCCATGCCCACTTGGGTGCGCCGCGGCCTCGGCCAAGCAGATATGACGCATCCGACCGGCGTGGGCTCCGAAGTGATCGGGAACTGGGTCTTTCGCGGCCTGATGCAGGCCTACAACGAAAGCCTCAAGCGAGTCGCCGGCACTGACCGACGTCAGTGAGCGGCGAGCGCTTTACGCGCGTAAGCCGCGAGCAGGCGGTCCCCAATCGCGTTCGCCATTTGCTCGTAGCCCTTCACAGACAAATGCAGACGATCCCCACGCGCCAAGGGTGGCGTCTTGTTCGCCCAGCGCGTGTAGCCACCCGGGCCGCCCATGATCTCCAGCTGGCTCAGGTAGCCGCAGCCGAGCTCACCCGCAACGGAGCGCTGCAAGGCGTCAATCTCCGCGACCCGCGGCTCGGAGCCACCCGCGACCGCGTTGGCATCGGGCGGGCCGACGATCAGGCAATCGGCATCCGGTGCCCCGACACGCACGCGCGCGAGCAGCGCTTGATATTGAGGCCGATACTTCTCGATCTTTTCGGTGTCGAAGGCTTCGTTCGTACCGAACGCGAACACCGCGAGTGACGGCGCGCGCGCGCGCACGGCGGCCTCGAACGACGCCTCATTCCAAGCCAGCGCCGTCGCGACTCGCGCGCCGTCGATCCCGACGGCGTCCAGCACTAGGCCGGGCTCAGAGCCCTCGGCAATGACGCCATAGAAGCGTGGTGCGCCGCTCAGCGTCACGAGTTCCAGTTTATCCGCGAGCCCGCCCTCCAGCGGCAAACTAGCGAACCCTGCCCCGGGCAGCGCCGCGATACCGGAACCCTTGGAGACGACTTGCGTCACGCCCGCGAGTGACACGCGAAAGCTCGCGGCTTCACCCAGAGAGAACCAGACTTGCCAATGGACCTGGCCGTGCGCGGTTCCGGGACTGAGTTCGAACCCGGCCTGGGCTGGCGCGCCATCGGGAAACGAACGAATGCCGTCCAGAGCGAACACGCCGTCATCGAAGGGCGTGCGACGTGCGGGTTGCGCCGGCTCGATACGCCACGGCCCGTCACAACTCCAACGCACTTGCGTGTGCCGATACGGCTTCACGCCCACGCGCACGAAACCCGGACCGCCGGCGCCGAAGCGCGTCTGTAGGCGCGCACGCACCGCGCCCGTCAGATAGTCCGCCGCCGTGTGCGAATCACCCAACCAAAAAATGCGCACGGCGGTCTTGCGCTTGCGCTGCTCGAGGCCCGCGAGCTCAGCGTAGAAATGGGGTAGCTCCAGCTGCGTGGGATCGCGACCGGCGGCGCGGGCAGCGGCGAGGTCGCCCGACGGAACCGGCGGCGCGGCGGGCGGGAGTGCGGCACGGGCGCTAGAAATCGGCCGGGCCGGGATGGCCGCCTGAGCAGGCGGCGCGCTTGCGGCAGAAACGGGCTGTTTTGCAGGCGAATCGAGTTGGGCGCGGCTCGCGCAGGTGATGCCAACCAGCGCAGCGAGCCCGGCCAGACCGAGCGCGATGCCGCGTTCGATCTGTTCAGACATCTTCTTCGACCTGTGCGACGTCCAACGGTTCGACTTCGTGTGCGGCGAACCCGGACCGCGCGCGGTCGAGCAAGCTGTCCAGGTAGCTTGCAACGGGTGGGCACACCACGCCACCGCTGGCCAGCGCGCGCTCGGCATTCGTGGCATCGAACTCGGGGGTGGGAGCGAACAGGTCGAGCAGACCACGCGCGCCTTGGGACAGCAGGCGCAGACCCTGATTGGCCACCAAGCCACGAGTGAACGCGCCGGCATTGAAGTTCTCCGCCAGGCGCTTACCGGATGCGTGGGCCGCCATTTGCAAGAATTCCTTGAGCGTTGGTGGACGCGGGTCCACCAAGTGATAGCGCTTGCCGTACGCGCTCTGACGCGTGCCCAGGAAATGCGCTGCCCTAAGCACGAAGTCGATCGGCACAATTTGCACCGGCGCCTCTGGGCGGTGCGGCACCGGCACGATCAATTCACTCGGCCCGCGGTCGATGAACACCAACCACGGATAAGGGAAGCCCGGGCTCTCCAGCTCGCCCGTTCGTGAATCACCAACGATTTGCGAGGGTCGCAGAACGACCACCGCAAGCGCGGGGCGGCGCTCGAACATCAATTCGACCGTCGCCAAGGATTCCTCCAAGCGACCGCGGAAGGATTGGCCGGCGGCCAGTTCGTGCTCACGGATCAGGCCGGTGCGCGTGCCGCACACCAGAACCGTGGACAACAACACCACGCCGCGCAAATCCCGCGCGGCAGCAGCAAAGGCCAACACCTCCCGCGCGCAGGCAATGTTGTATAGCGCAAACTCCGCCTTCTTGCGGCGAGCTTCGAGCACCGAGGCAAAGTGATAGACGCGCTGCACGGAGCCCGCGAGCGCGCAGTACTCAGAGCCAGCGAGCCCAAAGTCGAGCGCCGCGGGATCACCTTCCAGCTCGGTGACCCGCGCGCGATTGCCTTCGCTCAGCTGCGACAAAAGCGCAGCGCTGCGTTCGGCATCAATGGCGCGGCGCAACACGACGAGTCGCGCCTCCGGCTCTTGTTCGAGCAGGTACGCACACAGCATGCGCGCATGAAAGCCGGGAAACCCGGTGACCAGCAGTATTTCCCCAGCGTGCGACATATCAGAATCCGAGCGCACGGTGCAGTGCGAGGTCGATGACCGGCTTCGAGATCTCGAGCTGTAAATAGCCTGAGTTGCCGCGCTTGCCGAGCGCCACCAGCAGCGGCGCAGGCGAACTCACCGTTTTACCCGAAGGAGCTGGGGGCAGCACCAGGCGCGCGTCTAGATATGCGAACACGGCCGCCTGATCCCCGATGCGTTGCACCCCCTCCGCGATGCCTGCCTTGCCGGCGAGCGTTTCGCCCTGACCACTCGCGCTATCTAGCACCTTCTTCAGCACCGGATCCGCGTTCTTGCCGGCGGCGGCGTAGCCCGCTTGATCGGTCACGAGCCACGCGAAGGCGAGCGGCGGCACGGGCGCTTTGTGTGCAGCGTTCGGCGTGAACGTCAGCTGCTTGCGCGACACGTTCGGCAACAGCTCCGGCTTCGGCGCGGAGCCTTCTGCGACATGCGGTTCGCCCAAAAATTCAGTCACCGGCGCGCGGACGCCGGGCACCGAAAACAGCGCAAACAAGCCCTGCCCCGCATGCTTCAGGCGCGCCGAATCCGAGACGTCAGTCGCCAGGTACGCGCCGGGCTCGCTGCCAGCCAAAAACCCGTAGCTGCTGTGCAAACCGCGACCGAGTTCCCAATCAGCGAATGTGGCGCGCAATTGCGTCGCGCCTGCAGCCGAAAGCCGCGCCCCGAGCAACCTGACCCAGTCATCACCGGCGGCTTTGCCCGCGGCTTCGCGCTCTTCGGCGGTGCGTGAAATACCGAGCGCGAATTGCGTTTCGGCCGGCAAAGACAAAAGCGGCTTGGCTGTGCCCCCGGCGAGCGCGGCCAGGCGCGTATGTGCATCCGAGCCCTCGTCGGGTTGAAGCAAGAGCGTTGCTTCGACGCGATTCGGGAACGGGGCGAGTTCGAGTTCGAGTGCGGTCGCGCCGTCGATCAACGACAGCGCAGACTCCACAACCGTGTCAGCGCCCAAAATGACTTGCGCCGGATCACCGAAATCCGGTGGGCGGCCGCCGTGAGCCGAACGTTCGTCTTGATCGAGGTGGCTCAAGCTCGTCCGATAGCCCGCCCACACGCTGCGCAACACCGGCACGACTTGACTGGAAAGCGCCTGCTTGGAAAAGCGGAGAACGATGGGCGCTTGCGGCAAAGCGTGTTTCGGCAGCATGCGCGCCGCGTACGGCCCGACCGTCTGCAGCGCGTCCGCACTACTCGCGACCAAGAGATAGTTGTCGAACACAGCCAGTGAGCGCGCGGCCGCTGGCGGACTCCCCGGTGCGGCATTCGGCTGCAGTAGCGTGAGTCCCGCGATCCCGCCCGCGGCGGAGCGAAACGGCGCGTGGTCCCCCGTGGTCAGCTTTGCCACCAACTCCGGACCCGAGACGGCGTGCACAGCCAACACCCAGCCCGGCTGCGCGTTCTCGCCCTGGAGTAGCGCGCCAAACACCGGCAAATCCGGATCGAAGGAATCAGCGCTCAGCGGAGGCAAGCCAAACGCAGTCGCGACGAGCATCGGGAAGCCCGCCGGCAGCAGCGCCGCCGCGAGACCGCCGAGCTCCCGGAACGACCCAAACGACGCACCGGGGTGCACCAGAGTAAACTCCCCCAGTACGCCCCGCGGCTCCGGCAGATCGGGCCGCACCGCGAGCGCACTCGCGGTGGCCTGCTCTGACGCTTGATGCTTGTTGGTGCAGCCGACGCCCAAGGCGAGCGCGCACGCGCTCGCAAGGACGAGGTTTCGGGTCGGCTTCAGCGAAGCACGCATCCGCTCAGAACGGGATGTCGTCGTCGCCGCCGCCGCCATAGTCAGCGTCGTCGTAGCCACCGCCGCCCGAGGGTGCACCACCGCCACCACCCGAGGGCGCGCCACCGCCACCACCCGAGGGCGCGCCACCGCCGCGGCCGCCGCCGCCGCCGCCGGAAGGGCCGCCGAAGTCGTCGTTGTAATCACCGCCGCCGCCGCCGCCGCCGCCGCGGCCACCGCCACCGCCACCGCCACCTGACAGGATGATGTTGCTGGCGACGATTTCGGTGCGGTAGCGCTTGTTGCCGTCCTTGTCGTCGTAGTTCGAGGTGCGCAGGCCGCCTTCGATGAACAAGCGCGAGCCCTTGGTCAGGAACTTACCGAGCGCTTCGGCGCGGCGGCCCCAAACCACCACGCTGTGCCACTCAGTGCGCTCTTGGCGAACCTTGTTGCGGTCGAGGTACGTTTCCGAAGTGGCGAGGCGCAACTTCAACACGGCTTGCCCGCCGCTCGTCATCTTGAGCTCGGGATCAG
>JBDTJC010000315.1:0-20667 GCA_039936055.1 Polyangiaceae bacterium
GGGCCCCGCGAAACTGTCACCCGCGGCGGGCGAAATACGCCCAAAGGGCCGCGAACGCGAGCAACATAACCACCGACCCCCGGGGGTCAACGGGGCAATCGGCCGGCTACGTCAGATCGACGAAAAAGCCGTGAACCAGCCGCGCGAAAGCCGGTCGCGCCGTGCGTTTCGCGACGCGACAATTCCGTCTCGAGGCAGGACCACGCCCCGCCCTCCCCGAGCTCCGTGGAATGTGTGGCGCCTCGACCGATTTTTGGTTGACAGCGCCGGCGCAAAAGCTACTTTCCGCGTCCCTGTTGGGGCGGTAGCTCAGCTGGGAGAGCGCTGCGTTCGCAATGCAGAGGTCAGGGGTTCGATCCCCCTCCGCTCCACCCTTCAGGATTCAGTTTCGCGGTGTTTGGGGCCTCGGCCCCGAACACCTAACTCAAACCACGACCCAAAGCGCCTCGGTCACGAGGCGCGGCGCTTGCGGCTGATGAGCGCGAGCGCCAGAGCGGCGAATGCAGCCGCAGCACCCGAACCGCCGCGCGGGCCGGCCGCGCTGAGTGCGCACGCCGATGAGTTGCTATCCGAGTGCGCCTTCACCGGGGCGATGCACACGCTCAACGCGAGGTCACACGAGGTGCCGCTGCTGCATTGCGCTTGGGCTGTGCAATGGGCGGCGCAGTACGCATTCCCAGCCGTGGCAGAGCTGGTCGGCGAGTAACAGCCGTAGCCGACCGGGCACGCTTCCGTGAGGGAGCAGGCTTGGCCTTGAGACTCAGCCGCGAACTCGGGGGCCTGACCCGCTACATCGGCGTTCGGGCCGCCAGTGCTGCCGGAGGCACCGACGCTGCCGGAGGCGGGCGCGCCGTCACTCGAACCCGTCGTGACCCAGAAGGGCACGGTGTACTTGCCCTTCGCGGCGGCGTCCGTCGCCACGCCGGTGATCCAATCCTTCCAAGCGGCAACCGAGCCGTAAACCGGGTGGTTGCAGTCGTCCGCGCTGCGCGAAACCACGCCCACAACCTTCCCGTCCACATCCAGCGCCGGGCCACCGGAGTCACCGGAGCAAATTCCGGCTTCGCCCACGAACTCGTCCACCTCCACGCCTGTGCTGCAGTGGCCAGGCACGCAGTTCACCTTCAGCCCGGTGCGACCGCGGCGCAGCCCCGCCGTGCCCGCGTCACCCGGCTGATCCGTACCGTAACCGACGGCTGTGTACGCCTCGCCGGCATCAACCGCGCGGTCGATGCGCGGGATGAGGGGGATGGCAACACTGAGAGGCACGGAACTCGCGAGCGTGACCAGCGCGATGTCATAGCCGCAGATATCGCTGTCTTGCGTCGGCACGGAGATCGAAAGAACGGTGAATGCGTTGGCCTTCGTGACGTCGTCGAGGGACGCGGTGTTGGCGGCGAAGAAGGTGTTCGCAGGAAACGGATCCCCCGCACTGGTTTTGCCGCACGTGACCTGCTCGCTCGAGACGTCCGCGACGCAGTGCCGGGCGGTGAGCAGCAGGTTCGGCGCGATCAAGGAAGCCGAGCACAGCGCCACGCCTTCCTCGCCGCGGTGGGACACGAGCAGGAACACGTTCGCGTCCGTGCTGTCCGGCTCGCCGCCGGCTATCGCCGAGTGCACAGCGCTAACGTGGGGGTCCGGGTCAGCCGAGGCGCACGAAAGGGCGCACCCGGCGGCAGAAAGAAGCAGCACCGCTCGCGTGAACACCCGGCTCCTGACACTCATGACGATGATCCGGGTTTTAGGTTACGGTGAGCGGCGTCGGAATGCCAGCAAGGCCGGCGATTCAGCGAGTGTTGACGAGTGCAACCGTGAGAAATGTCTTCGTGGAGCAAACGTGCGCGCACCGGTCGCACGCATCTGGCGTGCCTGCACAGAAGCGCAGGGCCTCGCAGAAACCAACCACTCCCTGTTAGCGCGGCGCACACTGCCAGCCCCGGAAGCCGCCAACCAACGCCTGCTAGCCGCAACCTGGTCCACCTGGGACCTGCCTGAAACCGCTGCCACTCAGGCGCACCTGCAGGCGGCACTAAGTCGACTGTCTAGGCAGACCACGCTCGTCGTCCAGGTCGACCTGCCCGAGGAAGCGCACGCGCCCGACGATGCTTTCGACGGCGCTGTCCGCGAGCATGACGACTTGGCGCGTGGTCGCTCCGCGCGGCAAGCGTCGCCGGGCGCCGGAAGCGATCGCTCGCGCGATGCATTCGCAATCGAGCAGCCGCCCGATGTCGACGTCGGCGAAATCGTCGTTCGCCCCACGGCTCAGTCCTACACCCCGGCCATTTGAGGTTTGCGCACCTGCTCGCGCACGACCTTACCGTCTATTTTGACGGTGTGGCGAGACGTTGGTCATCGGGTTTCGGTTGGCGATGGAGGGCGATCTCCTGGAAAGCGAAATGGTCCGAGCCCCGCGCTGTCCAAATTCGTGTCGAAACGCGGCAACCCGTGCCCGGGTGCGCCCGATGAATGGGCATGCCAAATCCCGTCCAAGCCTCGTTCGATCCAGCAACGTGCATGTTTTCTGATGGCGTGAGCGCCGAGGAGAACGACGCGCAGATGAGCCTCAGCGCGGCTCACGCAACGGCGAGCGCGAGTCAAGGCGCGGCGCCGAGCGCGGCTCCGTCGACGGCGGTGGGCGCGCTCGTATCGCGCTTCACGACTCCAACGGGCGTGCATCCGCCAGTCGTGCCGTCGCTTGGTGAAGCATTCGCGAACTGTAAGCTCGCGACTCTCGCGTATGTCGCGAAAACGGCTGCAGTCTTGATCGCAGCTCCGGAGACTTTTGGCGCGTCTTTCGCGGTCGGCGCGCTGCGCATCGCGGGAACCAGCAGCGCCCTCTCGAGCTGCATCGAGCAAAACGAGAACCAACAGATTCAAGCCGGCAATCTGGCGAATCAAGCCGCTGATTGTCGAAGCGAGGGCGCGACTCCTCTAACCACGACCGACGGCGTCGTTTGCGCGAAGTAGCCATGGCTCCGCAAGCGTGGATGCTCGTCACCGTTTACGTTGGCGCCTTGGTGTCGGCGGCGATGGGGCTGCTTCGTCCGACGCGCGCCCACATTCGACTCATCGATCTGAGCGTGGTACTCGCGGGATGCGTGCTCGCATTCCTGCTCCGGCATGACTCGGTCGTTGCGCTTAGCGCGGGCTCGTTGTTCCCGAGCGTCTACGAAACGTTCGGCCTTTGGCAACGCTCGCCCGGATCGCCCAAGAAGGCGTTCTTCGCGGCGTTCCTCGGCGCGATGTTCTTCTTGCTGATGACGACGCAGAGCTGGGCGGTGGCCTCGTTCGCAGCGGCGTTCGGGCTCGGCGGCCCATATGCCGCCGTTTGGCTCACGAGACGAACGCACCGCGCGGTAGGTCTCGGCATGCTGATCCTCGCCACCGTTTTTGCGGTGACGAGGGTTCCGCTTCTACTCGCTCGCGAGCCGCTCACGCCTCACTTCACGACGGTCCACGAGTGAATCACGACGCCGCCCGCGGCTTCGGGCGCAACCGGTATGACCAACGCCCGCGCACCGCGCGACTGCAGACGCGCCGCGAGCCGACGGAGCAGCGCTTAGCGCTTCACAGATCTGCACAGCACCGCGTTCCCGTCGAGTAGTCAAAGTAGCTTTCGGCGTGGGACGAGATTTGCGCGTCGCAGCCTTTGGTGGTGGCGCGGGCGTAAAAGCCGCCGAGGAACATGCTGTCTTCAACCCATTCGTCGAGGTTGCCAACCATGTCGAAGATTTTGTCGGCACCCCATTCGCTGGCGCACTTCGTGCTGGCGCCGGTGAGGCGGAGCAACGGGTCATCGCCTTCTTGGACGAGATTCAGGCGCGGGTCGAGCAAGCCGAGCGACGACGAGGCGTGCAGCGCGTACCCCGGGTGAATGGCGCGGTGCACGTTGCAGCGCCCCGCGCGAAACGTGTCGCCGTAGGGGAATTGCGTGTCTTTTTGACCACGGCACGCGGTGACCCATTCGTCTTTGGTGCACAGGCGCTTGTGCGCGTTCTCGCAGGCCTTCTTGGCCACGTGATACGACATGTACGCTTGCGGCACGACGGAGCCTTCCGAAACCGCGCGCGGCTCGTAGGTGTGCTCGCGTTGAAAGCTGGAAAGCTCCGGGAGCGGCAAGGCGCGGGCAGCGGGCGACCCGACAGTGCTCCGCTCGCACAGCCAGCTGTCGCGCATGCTCGCCGCGAGCTTCGGGTTCGGCGCGTAGTATGGCGATAGACTCTCGCCGCTGGCCGCGTCCACCGTGTGTACTTCCCAGCGGTCGATGCAGAACGAGTGCACGCGCACCATGTCCGGACTGCAGCGCCGCACCGGCGCGGCGTTGTGCGGCGGCTCCGCGCGCAAGGTCCCGAAACCGAGCCCAGAGAGCGCGAACAACACAAACGCCAAACGCCGACGCATGCCGCAACCTAACCCGGCGTTACGGGTTCTGGAAATACCGCTAAAAATCGGAGCGAAACGCTGACTTTCAGCGATCGAGCCAGCGCCTCCGCCGACCGATCGTTGTGATCGCGTGCCGCCAGTCAGCGCCTAAGCCGAGCCGATCGTGCGCGTCGTGAACGCCATGGGGTTCGCGCCCACGCGCTGATACGCACGCTCCCATAGCTCGGCGCGCGGGGTATCGAAGACGACGTCTGCCGTCACGTCCGTCGGCAGCCACGCGCCCTGCTTGATCTCGTTTTCGAGCTGCCAGGGGCCCCAACCAGCATAACCCGTGAGGGTGATTAGACTGGGCGGCACCTGGCCGGCGGCGACGACCTCCAGCACTTCGCGCGAAGCGCTCGCCATGATGCCGGGCGCGACCTCTTGCTGGCCTTCCAGCTCGCTGGGCAACACTCCGCTCGGGTACAGCAGCCACACTTGCTCTTGGGATACCGGCCCACCGATGCGCGTGACGCCGGAAATCTTCGGCGCACTGTGCGCCAGGCCCGTCCGCACGAGGAGCTCCGACAGCGACATCGACTCCTGGCCGTTGAGCACCCAACCGAATGCTCCCTCCGGGCCGTGCGCCGAGAGCAGCACCACCGAGCGTTCGAAGTTCGGATCGGCAAGCGGAAGCGCGGCGAGCAACAGCCCCGGAGCCAAGGCGGAAGACATGACAACGACGCTAACGCGCTGGCTGCCGCCCGTCGATTGGCCCGCTCGGGCGCGGAACGTCGCCTTTGGCGCTCCCCAGGCCGGCCCGATGTCACGGTTTTCGACCGACGGGTCTCGACACCCACGGCCAGCCCGAAGGCCAATAGAAAGCGACCTTGCCTGTCCCATCGCACCGAGCATGCCGAAAACCGTAAGATATGGCGGTTCGGCGGGGTTCGAAAGAAAGCCGCGTGTCACCGCGCTTCGCTTGCTGATAGAGTCGTCACTGGTCGATGCGCGTCACCTTTTATGGCGTTCGGGGTTCGGTTCCTTCACCCGGGCCGCAGACAGCTCGCTACGGGGGCAATACCTCCTGCGTGGAGGTCCGACTCGCGGACGGCTCCGTGTTGGCGCTCGATGCGGGCACGGGCATGCGGCAGATGGGTAACAACCTGCTGCGTGAGGGGCGCACTTCACCGGTGCACTTGCTGCTCTCGCACACGCATTGGGATCACGTGCTGGGTTTGCCGTTCTTCGGTCCGCTGTGGAACAAGGACAACCACATCTTCGTGTATCCGCTGGCGAATGACGCGCAGGAGCGCTTCCAGCGCAACATCTTCGACGACATTCACTTCCCCGTGAGCGTGGGTGACATCCCCGCGCGCATGGAGTTCGTAAAGCCGGACACCCTCACTTGGCGTATCGGCTCGGCCACCGTGAGCCGGATCATGCTGAACCATCCGGGCGGCGCGCAGGGCTTCCGCATCGATGACGACGGCGGCACCTCGCTCGCGTACATCACGGACAACGAGCTGCGCGCCGGCAAGGCCGTGGTTACGGTCGAGGAACTAGCGCGCTTCGCCGACGACGTGGACGTACTGATTCATGATTCGCAGTACCTGATGGCCGACATGCCGCACAAGCACGGTTGGGGCCACTCTGTCGTGGATGACGTATTGAACTTGGGCGTGCTCGCCGAACCCAAGCAGCTGATTTTGTTCCACCACGATCCGGACCGCACGGACGATGCGCTGGATGCCATCGGCGAGCGCTCGCAGCACTGGATCACCGAGCATGCCAAAGGCACGGAGGTGATCGTCGCGAGCGAGGGTTTGACGCTGGAAGTGCCGAAGAAGTAGGCGCGCCGCGCGCCCGACACTTCCCCGACATCTGCGACGCACCGGAGATACGGCCTGTGCAATTGTGGCAATTGGTTGCCCGGCTGCGGGCGATTGGTGCGCCACGGGAACGGTCCCTTTCCTGATTTCGGACTATTGACCCGTCGGGGTTCGCGCTAGTCCTCCCGGTCATGGGAATCATTCGAGCGTCTAGTTTAGCCACCATCTTCCTCGCCCTCTCGGCTTGCGGCGGCGCCCCCGCTCAGCCGGCCACCCCCGCTGCTCCTCCGCCTCCCGCCGCGACCGAAGCGCCCGCTGCATCGGCCGCGCCGGCCGCGCCGGCCGCGACCGAAGCACCGAAGGCCGCCGAGAGCGCTGCCACGCCCGAAGCCCCTGCGGCCCCCGCGCACGAAACGTTTGCTTCCTTGAAGACCAAGGATCAACAAGCGGCGTTCATGAAGAAGTACGTGGTGCCGGAGATGGAGCCCGTCTTCAAATCTGCCGATGCCACGCGCTACGCTAACTTCGGCTGCAAGACGTGCCACGGCCCGAAGTACCAAAACCCGAAGGACTTCCTGCCTGCTCTCACGTTCAAGGACGGCAAGCTGGTCGCGCCCGCTGGCGAGAAGGCCATGAAGACCGCCGAGTTCATGGGCAAGGAAGTGGTCCCGCACATGGCTAGTGCCGTGGGCGAGAAGCCCTACGACATGACGACGAAGACCGGCTTCGGCTGCCACGACTGCCACAAGATCAAGATGTGATTGCGTGGTTGCCGCGTCTGAAAAAAGCGCGGCAATTCGAGCTCCGGGAACACGGGCTGCGGCGCAGACAAGGCCTGAATGAGCGGCGAAAACGCGGCCCTCAGCCAAAACTGTTTGCCCGGGGCCCGGCCTGCCGCAAACTTTGGGAATGTCGAATCGTCTGTCCAGGGACACCGAGGACGCGGCCAAGGTGCTGGCAGCCTTTCGGGACAAGTATCACCCTCGCGAGACGCTCGCGGAAAAGCTAAGCGCCGCGGAAGATCTGCGCGCCAAGCTAGTGAACGTCACTGCCGGGGTCCGGCAGTGGACCGTGAAGGCGGTTGGCGACGACACGCGGTTCACGCTCAACGGCGCCGGCAGCGTGCACGTGCGCACGGATCCGGAGACGGGCTTGATCCACGTTTCCAAAGACGGGAGCACCTGGCAGGCGACCGCGCTCGAATACGACTCGTACAACCACGACTGGGTCGGCAGCGAGCTGGACAGCGAGATCGTGGTGTCGGCGGGTGAGGCTCGACCGCACAAGGCTGCGCTGGTCGTGGTGGCCGAACAACTCGTGCGGCTACTTGCCGAAGCCTGATTCTTCGCAGCCAGCGCGTTGCCGGTGACGCAGGCTTCGGGCGCGCTCGCGAGCCCAACAACTGCCGGGAATTGCTCGCATAAACTCGAAACAAATAGCAATCCGGGCTGACTTCAGTTCGCCCGTGGGCGGCCGTATCCGACACCAACACCCGTGTCGAAAGCCGCGAACCTCCGATCCGAGGAGCCGAAGCAGAGCCCCGAGTCGGGTCCTCATTCGCAACCAGCGAATCGCGTGGCGAGGCTCACCGACCCGCCTCGGTTGGCCGCACTCGCGAACAGCGAGCCGATGGACGCGGACGCCGCGTTCGATCGCTTCACGCGCTTGGCCTCCAGGTTACTGCCGGCTCCTGTGGTTCTGGTTTCTCTGGTCGATGATCATCGCCAATTTTTCAAGAGCGCTGAAGCCGATCAACGACCAGCTCCGTCACGACGAAGGCGACCGCGCATTGCGCGACATGGCAGGCGTGCTGCGCGCCAGCTTCCGCGCCTCCGACATCCTTGCGCGCTTGGGTGGCGATGAGTTCGTAGCGCGGCTGCCGGATGCCGATCCCTCTCAGATCGATCTCTTCGTCGGTCGCATCGAGAGCTGGAGACCGCCCGGCGCAACGTCAAGCCGGGTCGCAAGTACGAGCTCTCGACCAGCATCGGTGCCACCGGCTTCGACCCCTGCAACCCCGAACCGATCGAAGAGCGGCCCGCGCGGCCAATATTGGAGCAGTGACCGCGAACTCTCACCGCTGTCGACCTGCTCGTGAGGGCCGGTAGCCTGATGTACGAAGCCAAGCGCGCCCGAAAACAAGGCGGTGATTCGTCTCAGCCGAGTGAACCGCCGAGCGCGCATTCAGTAGCGTGAGTGGGCGCGGAACTTACGCCACAGTCCGTGCCGCACCGCGGAGCGCTCAAAGACGGGCCGCAACGACGCGAACACGACCGTGCAGATTTCGAACGAGATCCTGACGGCGTGCCAGGTGCCCAAGACGGCGCAGGCGGAGCCGTACTCATCGGCCACGCCGACCCGCGTGGCTCCACGGAGTCTAACAAGGAGCTCTCGGCCGAACGTGCTGAGGGAGCTCGCAACTACATGGCTGAACACGGTGTCGCTAGCCAGAACCCGCGCGTGATCGCGCGCGGTGGAGCTGATGCGCATGGTGACAACGAAGCCGGCCGGAAGCGGGATCGACGCATCAACTTCGAGCTGGGCCCGACGGGCTCGGACCGCGCGCCGACGTCCAACGCGGCTGCAAAGACCAGCCACTGAGAGCCCTCCGAGGAATCAGCGATGATTGGTGACACCAATGATTGGTGATTCCAATCATTGGGCGCGCTGCGGGAGGCACCCGGAGGCCCGTGAGGTGCAGTGCTGGGGCGCGGGCGCCCACTCCTGCGCGAGCGGCCCCAGGGCGCCGCCGTCGTTTCCAGGCGATGCGCAGCGGCCTCATCGGCGGCCAAAAGCCATGCCCCTGAGACTAACCGCTGCCGCTCAACAGACTAACCGCTGCCGCTCAACGAGCCGGCAAGGCGGCGCTTCATGTACTCGACCAAAACAGGCTCGTTTGACTCGCGTTCGAGGCCGGCGATGACTGCTTGCTGGTCGGTCACCGGCTTGTCTTGACTCAGCTTGAACACGCCTTCGAGGTGTTCGATCTCGATCTCGAACGCGCGAATCGCCTGCACGCGGCCCCGGTATATCGCCTGCACGCGGCCCCGGTATTGTTCCTCGGTCAAGCGCGCGCGACTCCACGGCTCGGCGCCGCCTTCGAAGGCCGCGACTAGCGCGTCCATCGCCGCGTCTTGCTGTGCTTCATCGTTCATGAAGCGGGCGCGCCCACGCACGTGAACGGCCACGTAGTTGCAAAACAGGTGCTTCGCCAGCCGCGTGTTGAACGTGTAGGTCGATAAGACCTCGCTGCCGGAAAGCAACGTGAAGTCGGTCTCAGACACAATCAAATGCGGCGCCGCCTTTTTACGGCACATCGAGCAATTGCACTCCGAAACCAACCGGGAGCGAAGCCCCCCCCGCCGAAAAAAGGCAGCGCGAATGCTGGAAAAGGGCGTCTCAATGACGATTTCCGGGTATGCACTACGGGTGCACGTAGCCGGCACCGGCCTCAGACGACTCCAAGGCGGCCTCTCCCGCCGAGGGGAGCTTTTCGCTGCTGGGCGAGTTACATTGGAGCCCATGCATTGGCCCCCGTCCGTTCCCGTGACTGACTGCGCACTCTTTCCTAAAACCGGCGCCTGCGGTTGTTCGTGCGTGCGCTAGGTTTCTCTCGGGCGCCGGCGACGGACGCCAGGCGTTGGCCGCTGCGCCGGCTCGTGCTTGCGCTACCTCGCGCTTGGCATTTGTCATCGCTGGATGCGCCTACCGTGGCGGGCACGTGGTGCATCGCGTTCTTGCAAGCGAGCGGCGCACCGCATGAGGCCGCGCGCTGGGCCGCGCTGTTTTTGATGCTCGCCACCTGGCTCTGTTACGTGGGCGACCGCGTTTTGGACGCGCGCGCCACACACCCCGGGGTTCGCACGCGCCATCGCTTTTACGGAGCTTTGTGGAATACACAGCGCGTGGCGCTCGTGACGGTCGTGAGCGCTGCAGCGCTTGGCTGCGCGGCCACGGCATGGTTCGGCCTGTCCGGGTCCTTGCTGCGCGGCTACCTGCTGCTCACGGCGGTTTCTCTAGCGTATTTCGCGTGGGTGCATGGCGGCGCTGAGCGCCACGCTCGTGTTCTGGCCAAAGAGGCCGCGGTTGGAGTGATTTTTTCGATTGGCTGCGCGCTACCGGCCTGGGACGCTGCAGCGTCCGCCGCGCGCGCGCAGCTCGTGCCGACGGCCGGGCTGTTCGCTGTCGCGTGTTGGCTGAATTGCGTGGCCATCGAACGCTGGGAAGGGCGCGGCAGCATTCCTGCGCAAGCTCATTGGTCCACTCAGTGGGCCGCGCGCCACTTGGCCATGTTGCTGTGCAGCGCTGCGCTGGCCGCGGTCGCGCTCGTACTGCTGGGTTACGACCGCCACAGCAACGTGCCTCTGGCTTCGTGCTTGGCTGTCGCGTTCGTGCTCTTGGCAGTGCTGGAGTGGGTCCACGCGCGACTGAGCGCCGGAGCGTTGCGCATCCTTGCGGACGTTGCGCTACTCACGCCGCTCGCGTGGTGGCTCGTCCCTCGGCTACTCCGTTGACTCTTGGTGCGCCAGCCGCCGACTTCGATCGCCTCGCGCGCGTGTACGCGGCGCTCGAACGCCTGAGTTTTGGCCACGCCTTGGAGCGCCGCCGCGCGTGCTTTTTGGACGAAGCAGAGCAAGCGGAGCCGCGCCGTGCGCTCGTCCTCGGCGACGGCGACGGCCGTTTCACCGCCGCACTCCTCCAGCGGCGTCCAACGCTGGAGGTCACCGCGTTAGATGCGAGCGCGGCCATGCTCGGAGCGCTCGACCGTCGGGTACGTCGCCAAACGCCGAACGCGAACGTAGAGTTGCGCTGCACGGACGTCCGCTCCTGGCGCCCCGAGCGCGCGCAGTTCGACTTGGTCGCGACGCATTTTTTCTTCGATTGCTTCACGACCGCTGAGGTCGCCGCGATCGTGCGACGAATCGCGCCATCCGTCGATGAAGGCGGGTACTGGCTGTTTTCCGACTTCGCGATCCCGACACGTCCGTTCTGGGGAGTGCTGGCACGATGTCTGGTTAGCACGCTGTATTTCGCGCAACGCTTATTTACGGGGTCCCGGATCAAGCGCTTACCCGAGCACGCAGCCGCGCTGCGGGCCGCAGGCTTCGAGCTGACCGAAAGCCGGACCTCCTGGGGCGGTATGTTGCGTTCCGAGCTTTGGCGCAGCGGTTCGCGCTAGTTCCCGGCGTCCGGAACGGTTCCGGTACACAAACGGCGAACCACTGCAGCCTGCCGGGACGTGATGCCCGGCCGCTCATTGGTGTTGGCGTCGCGCACGGTGAGCTGTCCACTCGCGGCTTCGATCCAACTCGGGGTTCGGGCTCGCGAAGCCGCTGCGCCCCCTTTCATTCAGCACAAGCCGCCGCTAGCCTAGGCGCGGGTTTCCAAGCAATGCGCATCTGTTTTTTCGGCGACAGCTTCACGCACGGCACAGGTGATGACCACGCTTTGGGTTGGGTCGGGCGCGTACTCGCGGAAACCCGCCAGCGCGGCCGTGATGTCACGGGCTACAACCTCGGCGTTCGCCGCAACACGAGCGCCGACATCGCCACGCGTTGGAGGAGCGAAGCCCAAGTGCGACTACCCGCCGAGTACCCTTGCCGTGTGGTCTTCTCCTTCGGCACCAATGATTGCAGCGCAAATGAGGCTGGGGACGGCCCGCGCCTCGAAAACGCGCAATCCCTGCGCCACGCGGAAGCAATCCTGCTCGAGGCCCGCAGCTGGCTACCCACCTTGATGCTCGGCCCCGCGAGCGTCGCCAATGAACCCGAAGTCAACGAACGCATCCGCGCGCTCTCGAAGGCCTACGCCACCCTGTGCGAGCGGCTCGCCGTCCCGTATCTCGAGCTCTGCCAACTCACCCTCGCCTCCCCCGCGTGGCAGCAGGAAGCGTTAACCGGCGACGGCGCGCACCCGAACCGCGGCGGCTATGCGCTCATTGCAGACGCGGTTTCGAAATGGCCTGCGTGGCAGGCGCTCGTTGAGAGCGCGCGCTGAGCGGCCCACCGTCATTTCCAACTGTCAGCGTTGGCACTGTCTTAGGGGAACTTCGCGAGCTGGCGTTTCGCGACAAGGGTGACTCGGCTGGCTCCTGCGTCGGCGTGGGTCAACCGGACGACGCGCAGGGACCCGCTAGCGCTGCCACCGCCGTAGGCGCCCAGAAGCGGAGAGAACTCGTGCGCCGACACAGCGACTCGACAGAACACGGACGTGACCGAGCCGTGCATGTCCGGCATGAAGAGCGAGGACCACGAAAGCTCCACGAACCCGTCGGCATCCGCTGATGTCCAAGTAAAGGTGGACCCGTTCGTGGTGGGCGCTCCGGCGTCAGCTTGCGGCGCGGCGCCGGCAACCACGGACCACCCTGCCGGCAGGGTGGTGAGCTGAACCGCTGGCAACACGAGATCGGCTGCAAAGGGCGGCAGCGCGGCTCCTTTCGAAGCAAGCCAAAGGTGCGCTCCATCCGCGATGCCGGCGAAGCTACCGGAGAGCGTGGCGCCGTTCAGGCTCGCGAATGGACTCGCGTTGGCATCCGACGAGCTTCGAAACTCGATCACGCCGAGCGATGACGAGGCGCCATCGGGTAGCCAAGCGCTCGTTCCGACGAGAGACACCGATGGTTCCGCGGGCACGAACTCATACCCGATGGGTGTCGGACACACTGGAGCGCACTGAGCTCCGGTACAGCCATAGCTCGTGGTGCAACCGAGCGCCGGCGGATCCTGCTCGCCGTCAGCGCCGGACACACCGGTGCACGGGTGGGCACCGCTTGCCCCGGGCGAGCCGCCACCGGACATTGCGCCGCCCGGTCCGCTGACGGCACCTGCATCGCCCAACGAACCTGCGTCGCCGGACGCAGTGTTTGCCGAGCCTGCATCACTCGACGAACCCGCGTGGTTGGTTGCGCCGGCATTGCCAGCAGGCTCCGCCACGGTTTTTCCGCAGCTCCAAACCAGCCCCAACACTGCGGCAACGAGCGGCCACGCCGCGTTGCGGCAGTGTTGCTTCCGCGCAGAACTGAAACCCAGATTTCGCCTGCTATTCCCGCGCATTATGTGCCACCCCAGTGCTGAAGTCTGAAGGGTATCACTGGAAAATGACTAAGCAAGTTTTGCTCCTGTCCCTGCACTCTTGATCCATAGAAGAGGGAGCGCGCGAGCGTGGCCCCGGAAGGGGTTCGGTTCCGGGAGCGGGAGGGGGCCGGGAGGGGCAGCGAGCGAGGCAGAGCCGCGGCCGCGCTCGCGCGCTCCCAGGGATCGGTCTCTTCAACCCTTCGGGTGTTCCGAAGCGTCTCGCTCCAAGGGTGATCGTCTTCCTCGAAAGCATTGTCGAGGATTTGGTGCGACGTCGACGCCCCGATGCCGCCTGGCGACGAGCAACCAATGGTCAGCAGTGAGGCGCACGCTGGGCAGGCTTGAGATGAGATAGCGCTCGTCAGGAGGCCTGGCTTTGCCGCCGAACGCTTCGGTTTGAATGCGCAGCACGGTGCGCAGGTGCTCCCAACCATCGAGCATGACCGTGACTTGCCCGATGAAGAGTCTGCGCACGACGCGATGTCCGCGCTCAAAGTCTTCGCTCACAGCGTCAGCCTCGGCCGCTTCTTGCGAGCCGAGCCAGTGTTTTGCGTCTTGCAGGAGCGTGGGCTGTCCGGCAGTAAGGCCGAATAAGTAGTGCAAATCTCGGGCGCGCACGAGTGCCGCGTTGTGAGCCGAACAGGCGCCCGCGTCGTACGTGACGAGCGTGAACAGCTCAATGCCACGATAGGCGCTGCACGGCTGAGGATGTTTTGGTGCGGCTGTCGAGCGCAACGACAGCCAGTACGTCCGCCGCCGAGCATGCCCAGCGCGCCAGCGATCTCGATTGCGGCGCAGGCCTGACAAAAACCGAGGTGCTTCGTGATGCTCGAAGGATTGAACCCGTCCCCAGTGGCGGGCCGGCGTGGCCGCAGAACCGAAAAAGCGTCCCGCCGCCTAGGCCACACAGTCGAACGCTACGGCAAGCGCGCACTTTTCAGCGCGGCCCCAATCCCAAACCAAACAGCTCCTCCGCTGCGAATTTATGCAGCCGATCCCCATCCCCATCCCGACCAGCCGATCCCGCTGCTCCGCTGCCCTTTCCTCTCCCCACCCGGCCCCTTCACCAATCGAGACTGCCTGTCCCTGCTCGGCTTTCCCAGCCGCTCCCAACCGCGGTCGCTCAAGCCAATCTGTTCTTCGGGACCGATTGGGCCGGCGATTCCCCTCGCGCCACCAAGGCGACGATGCGGGTCAACTCATTGGGGTCTACTGGCTTCACCAGGTGAGCCTGAAAGCCCGCGTTCAAGGCACGCTGTTTGTCCTGTTCTCGCGCGTAGGCGGTGAGCGCAATCGCCGGAATGCGCGCGCGCGCGCTGGTGAGCGCGCGAACGCGCCCAATCAACCCATAGCCGTCGGTGCCGGGCATCCCGATGTCACTAATGAGAACATGTGGAGCGCGCTGTTCCAGTAATTCCATGGCTTGACCCACCGAGCTTGCAACCAGCACCTCGGCGCCCTTCAGGCGGAGCACCATCGCGACGAGCTCGCGGGCGTCGGGCTCGTCGTCAATCACGAGCACCCGCAGTGCTCGCAGGTTGTCTGACGTGGCGTTGGGCTGAGGCCGCGACGCGACGTGCATGCCCGGTGTATCTTCCACAAATGGCGAAGCGGCGCGCACGGGTAGAGTGATCGTGAACGCGGAGCCCTTGTTTGCGCCTTCGCTTTCAACCAGCACCCCGCCGCCGTGTGCCTCGACCAAGTGCCGAACCAACGCGAGCCCCAACCCGAGGCCACCGTGGCGGCGCGTGGTGCTTCCGTCTGCTTGCCGAAAGCGCTCGAAAACATGCGCCAAGAAGTCACGCTCGATACCTTGGCCGTTGTCCGCCACTCGAACCGTGATGTGCGTGCCCGAGCGCTGCGAGGTCACTTGGACGTGGCCGCCCTTGGGCGTGAACTTGATCGCGTTGTTGACCAAATTCCAGACCACTTGTTGGAGCCGGTCTGGATCGCCCGTCACGTGCGCGGCGTCTGGGTCCAACGCTGCTTCGATGGCGATATTCTTTGCTTCGGCCGCGGGGCGAACCGCATCCAGCGCTGCGTAAATGACCGCGTTTAGGTCGATCGCGCGAATTTCGAGGTGTAATTTGCCGGTAATGATGCGCGAGCCATCGAGAATGTCTTCGATTAGCTTCACTTGAGCGTTGGCGTTCCGCTCAATGGTTTCGAGCCCGCGCGTGAATGCCGCCGCGTCCACTTCACCGGAGCGCAGGATGCGAGCCCAACCCAAAATGGCGTTGAGTGGCGTACGCAGCTCGTGGGACGCAGTGGCGAGGAATTCATCTTTGGCCCGACTGGCCTGCTCTGCCTTGCGACGAGCGTCATCCGCCTTCTCTTCCGCCAAGCGTCGTTCAGTCGCTTCCTCGCGTAGCAGACTCGCCTTTTGTTCGACTTCACTCAGCAGCGCCTGAACCCGTGCCTGTTGGGCCCGCTCCGTTTCGATGTTCGTGTTGGTCCCGAACCAACGCACGATGCTCCCCGAAGTGTCTCGCTGTGCGGTCGCGCGCACCAAGTGCCAAGCGTACTCCCCGTTCGCCAGTTTGAGACGAAACTCCACCTCGTACGGATCCCCCGTACGGAGCGCTTTGATCCAGCGCTCGATCGCGAACGGCAGATCATCCGGATGCACGACGTTCTGCCATCCGTCCGCCAGAAGGCGCTCCCGCGTCAATCCGAGCCGCTCGGCTGTTTGGTCGGTGACGTAATCCAAGCTGCCGTTCGGCAATGCGGTCCAAAGCTGAACCGGGCTGATCTCCGCCAAGAACCGATAACGCTGCTCGTGCGCGCCGAGATCTTCAGCGCTCATGGGCGACCGTTCGCCGGACCGCAGGCTGAAAAAGGATCACACATGACGAACCCACTAGCAGACATCCGGCCGCCCCGTCCCAATGCTCACGCGCGTTGTCATTCCCGCCTCGGTGTGCATCGCGCGGCTCTCTGCCAAATAGCGTGAGACCAATTTGAGTGGTGTGCCTGGTCTCACAGGTCGGAATTTGCCTCGCTCCGAGCAAGAACTCGTCAACATCACACGCAATATTTTTTGAAAGATTTGCAGGACTCGCGAGGCTCCGAGAGTTGGCTCAGTTGTTGCTGTGAGGTCGGTACCTGATCGTCGAGCGTGCTCCCAACAAACAGCGAACAGAGCCCGCGTTCGACGGTCGATACACAAGGGACCGACAGCATGAAAACACTTGGAATTTTGCTCGCGGCGTCCATGGCGGCGGCATGCGCATCGCATCCGGCTCCCGACGCAAACTCGGGCACCTCGCCCGCGCCCTTGGCGGACGGCACCATACACAACGAGGACGGCGCCGCGGTAGCAACTACGCCGTCGCCCACGGTTACGCCCACCACGGCAGCCGCCACAGACAGCAACGGAATGCCCGTGGTTGGGCCAACGAACAACGCCGTTGCCGCAAACAACGTCGCAGCTACGCCCGCGCCCGCGCCCGCGCCCGCGCAGCCTGACAATTCGGCCGTCAACAAGAGGGACAAGGACGGCAGCACGCTCACACCGATGAACCAGGGCACGAGCGAGGGGGATCGCAAGATCACCCAGCAGATTCGGCAGGCCGTCATGAAGGACAGCTCGCTGTCGTTCACGGCCAAGAACGTAAAGATCATCACCATCAACGGCAAGGTCACGTTGCGCGGCCCGGTGAAGACGGATCAAGAGCGTTCAACCATCGAAGCAGCAGCCAAAAATGTCGCAGGCGTCAATCAAGTCGACAACCTTCTCGAAGCAAAGAATTGAGCATCAGTCATGAAAAAATCAGTCGTCGGCATCGTTGAGACACACGCACAAGCGGAACAACTCGTGACCAACCTGCAGGCCGCAGGCCTACCGTCCGCGGACATCTCTGCGCTCTTCCCGGACAAGCAGGGCACGAAAGACTTCGCCCACGAGCACAACACGAAGGCGCCCGAAGGCGCCATCGCCGGCGTTGGCGCGGGCGGTGTGGTGGGTGGCACCATCGGCCTGCTCGCGGGCATCGGAGCGCTGGCGATCCCTGGCGTCGGTCCGCTGATCGCGGCGGGCCCGTTGATGGCTGCCTTGAGTGGCGCAGCGGCCGGCGCGGCGGTCGGTGGCGTGGCAGGCGCATTGATCGGCCTCGGCATTCCGGAGCTCGAAGCCAAAACGTACGAAGGCAAGATCAAAGGCGGCAACATTCTGGTAGCCGTCCACGTCACTACCAGTGAAGCAGAAAAGACGGCCAAGCGAGTCTTCGATGCCGCTCACGCGCACGACGTAGTCGTGACGAGTGATTCGTCGGTGCCGAAGCCGGCTCACGCCACGCTCTGAAGCCGCTGACGCGCGGCGAGTTCAAGTGCTCGCCGCGCCGTCACCCCCTATCCCCGCTACCGGAAAGTAAAGAAAATGCTCGAAACTATAAGCCACACAGCACCCGTTTTGGCCGCCGGTTGGTCGCTCTTGTACCTGCTCTTCGGAGGCGGGCTCGGCGGCGCCGTGCTCATCTTTTTCGGCTTGAAGCTGCTCGGGCGCTAGGCAGCCCCAGCGATTTATCGCTCTACAACAGAGTGAGGCGGGGTCGAGTTGGCAGTGAGCTCCGCGGCGCGGGCGTATCGGTGACCCTATTGGTGCAGAGGCTCCGCACACCGCGGGTCATCATTCTTCACCGAGTTCACGTGGCTCGACACCGCAACCAACTCGAGCCCCTCCGCATCCGGCTCCAGCAAATCGCGGTAGCGCGCGTTCGGGTCCAGCCACTGCTCGATCCGATCGTGAGGCAGAATCACCGGCATTCGATCATGCGCCTGCGCCGCGACGCCGACTGGCTTGGTAGTGAGGATCGTCGCCGCGTCCGTCTCAACGCCTTTCACGATGACGCGATCCCACATGCCCGCGAACGTGAACAATTGCCCGTCCTCGCGTTTGATCAGGTACGGCTTCTTGGCTTCAACGAGCGGCTTCCACTCATAGTAGCCGTCGGCGACGATCACGCAGCGGCGGCCCTGGATTGAGTCACGGTAGAAGGGCGCGCCGAGGCTTTCCACGCGGACGTTGAAGCCCCCGGCTTTGGGGTTCGGGATTTTGATACCCCAGCGCAGCATTTCCAGCTGATGTGGCTTGCGCATGACGGCGATCGGATCAGTCGGAGCGATGTTGTAGCGGGGGCGAAAGAGGAGCGGGACTTCCCCGTGGATGTCGAAGAACTCGTACACGCTCTCGGCTTTTTCACTGAGTTTGTAGCGACCGCACATACCTGGCCTCCAAGTCTACTCGCCGGCAACGGCGCATGCCCGCTCCGTCGGAAGGAGTTGCGACAAACCTACGGGAGAAGCTCGAGGGCGTCGAGAAAGGCTTGGTCGACCCCAGTCTTGATCTTGATCCATAGAAGGGGCAGCGCGCGAGCGCGGCCCCGGAAGGGGGTGCACCCGTCCACTGTGCCGGGCAGGCGTGGCCGCAGCCACGACATGGGTGTCGCTCGGCGGCCCACCACCGACCCGCTCGGCCCGCGCGCCCTTTTCCTGGTGGCCCCCCAAACCCACTTGCCGCTGCGAATTTGTATCGCCTCGCCTCCGATCCCCCGATCGCTCCCGCTCCCCCTCCCGATCAGCCGCTCCCGCTCCCCATCCCGGCCCCTTCTGCAATCAAGGCTGGCCTTGGTCCCGGGTGACGCGGCGCGAGGAGTCGCTTTTTTCTGCCCGGTCCTTGTATGTGCACAAACAAGGACTGCGTCTCACGCGAGGCTGCCCGCGGCCGACGCGCTCGCACGTGCATGTACAAGGACTGCGTCTCACGCGAGGCCCGCGGCCGACGCGCTCGCTCAGCCGTCAGTATTCAGACGCGGCGCTACCTGGATCAAACACTCACTCGAGCAACGTCCCCTGCTCCCCGTAGCGCGCCAGGTACCGCTCCAGCCACAACTTCTTCCCCGTGTTCTCGGAAGACATATAGCGAATCGTGCCGAAGATGGGGCGCACCGGGCCCCAGGCGCGGTCGTAGCGCCCAAAACACCACAAGATGCCGCTGTAGGAGTTCGGATCGCGGCCGTCCACCGCGTATTTGTCATTCAGGTAGATGGCGGTCGCGAGCGCGTGCTCGGGCGTCTTGCTCCACTCCAATATTTTCTTGCCCCACAACATGCGCAAGTAGTTGTGCATGCGGCCTTCGCGCAGGAGCTCACGTTGCGCGGCGTTCCAAGTCGGATCGTGGGTGCGTGCGGCTTCGAGTTGGGCGCGGCTGTACAGCGTAGGCCGCGGATCACTCTTGTGCTCGGTGAGCGTCTTTTGCGACCACGTGGGCAAAGCAGCAAAGCTCGCATAATCGCGCTGGTGCGCGCAGTAGTTCAGCCCAATTTCGCGCCACGTGATCAACTGATCCAGGAATGCTTCAGCGCTCGGACGCATCTTCCAGAAGCCGGTGCGCTCGCCGCGCGCGCGCTCACCCAGATCAGCCGGCGTCCAATCTTCACGCTCCGCAATGCCGGCCACGATGCGATGCGCCGACAGGTGCCCGAAGTGAAGATACGGTGACAACCCGCTGGTGGCTGATTTATCCGGGTGATTGCGATCTTCCTCGTACCCTTCGAGCTTGGTGTCCAAGAACTTCCTCAATGTGCCGAGCGCCGCACGCAACCCGCCTCGGTAGCTCACGACTGGCACGCTGTGATCAATGGGCAACGCTGCCAACGCCGCAGGCTTCCCGCCCAACAAATCCGCACTCGCGCTCGGCCAACGTTCTCGGATTTCACGCGCGAGCGGCGCCTTGCTCATCGCAAGCCGACTGAGCGGAGCACTCGCCGGCCGCGCCGCCCAGTGCTCAGCAAAACTCTTCTGCATCGCGCGCCGGAAATCAAACGCGCGAAAGCAGGCTTTATCCAGAGCGCGGATCGGCAGCACGCCGTTCGAGTCCACTGCCTCCAAGAGCACGGGCAGCTGCTTGCCTGCCGCAGCGATCATGTGCGGCAAGAAAAAACACGGAAAGTCATCAGTGATGACGAGCGCGGCGTCCTTCGCGAGTGCTTCCAAGAGCCCGCTGCCTGCGCCCGCTTCAGGTTCCAGATACGGGTAGTAGGTAACGCCGGCCTTGGCGAACGCTGCGGCATTGTCCGCCATGCCGTCGATCACGAAACGATGAAAGCGATCGCTCGCGTACGGGTAAGCAACGCGCAATGCCTCCAGCACGACGAGCGGCTTTTGCAGCCGTTTTGCGTATTCAAGCGCGCGGTCGAGGGCGTAGTTGTCGTGCGTACGGCGCGCAGCGATCATCCAGTACAACACGTACTTGGCGTTCGCGCGCGGCGGGTGTCGGTTGACTGCGCGCACACGCAGGGCCGGAACAGCGGAGTCTGGCACGGCACTCCACCGTGCCACGACCCCGCTCAGGCGCGCGCTTCTTGTCTAACTTTTTTCAGAAGCGGCACGCGGCGTACGGG
>JBDTJC010000316.1:0-35821 GCA_039936055.1 Polyangiaceae bacterium
CTTGTTCGGTGATGCGCCAACGTACCGACTTCTGGAGTTGATCGACCTCCGCAGGCGAGCGCTCTGCCAGAAACCGCTCCAGCAAATGCTGGTGCGGGCGGAGCGTGCCACTCGTGTCACGGAACTCGTCGAACGCAGTCACGGGTTGCTCAAGCGCGCTCGGTGATCCGATGTACGGCCAGGAATCGACTGCCACCACGTGGAGTCATACGCGAGACTCGGGGCGGAAGTCACGCAACTCACGGCATGCGGCGCAAATCGAGAGTGAATGGAAAGTGCGGGTCGATGCGCGGGGTTCGGATGGCGAAGCGACCGGGCACGTGACCCATGTGGTCGAAGCGGGCAATTCGGCGGCTTTCTGCGGCCGCGGCGTTCACCGGGCGAGCCTCGTTCGCGCGGCCACCGGGGTGCACCACGTGATACGTGCAGCCCGCAATCGCGCGTTGGTTCCAGCTATCGTAAAGGTCGATGTGCAGCGGCCCATGAATGCCGATCGTCGGGTGCAGGCCGGACGGCGGCGCCCAGGCGCGATAACGCACGCCGGCAACCCCTTCCCCGCTTACGCCGGTCGGCTGAAGCGGCAACGGGTAACCGTTGACGGTGATCAGGTGGCGTCCCTCGGTGAGACCGACCGCGCGGACCTGCAGTCGCTCAAGCGAGGAATCCACGTAGCGGGCCTGACCGCCGCCGCTGCTCTCCTCGCCCAAAACGTTCCATGGTTCGAGTGCGCCGCGTAGCTCCATCAGCACGCCGTCTTTGGCCAGGCGACCGTAGAACGGGAACCGGAACTCGTAGTGTGGACTGAACCACTCGTTGTCGAATTCATACCCGCGTGTGCGCAGATCAGTCATCACGTCCGCGAAATCCTGCTGCACGAAATGCGGCAAAAGAAAGCGATCGTGCAGCAGCGTTCCCCACTTTACGAGGGGTGCGCGGTACGGGCTTTCCCAAAATGCGGACACCAACGAGCGCAGCAACAATTGTTGCGCGCTCGACATGCGGTAGTGCGGCGGCATCTCGAACGCGCGCAGTTCCAGCAAGCCGAGGCGGCCCGCTGAACCGTCCGGCGAGTACATCTTGTCGATGCAGAACTCGGAGCGGTGCGTATTCCCGGTCACATCCGTCAGCAGGTGACGGAAGATGCGATCTACCAGCCATGGGGGCGTGTAGCCGCCGACTGGGGGTAGCTCGCGGAATGCGACCTCGAGCTCGTATACGGAATCATTGCGAGCCTCATCGACGCGCGGCGCTTGCGACGTGGGCCCGATGAAGCGGCCAGAAAATAGGTATGACAGCGAGGGGTGGTTGTTCCAGAACCCGACCAAGCTCGCCAGCAGATCCGGGCGTCGCAAGAACGGGCTGTCCGCGGCCGTTGCCGCGCCCATCACCATGTGATTGCCGCCGCCGGACCCGATGTGCGCGCCATCGAGTTCGAATTTTTCGGCCGTTAGATGCTCTTCACGAGCTGCCGCGTACAGGCTCTCCGTCTGCGCAACCAGCTGTTGCCAGTTCTCGACCGGCGACACGTTCACTTCGATCACGCCCGGGTCCGGCGTGAGGCGGAACACGCCCATGCGCGGGTCGTTCGGCGGCTCGTAGCCTTCGATCTGGATCGGTAGATTGAGGTCTTTAGCCGTCTTCTCGAGCGCCGCGACGAGCTCCAGGTAGTGCTCCAGCATCGGGAGCGGCGGCATGAACACGTGGAGAATGCCACCTCGTGGCTCGACACAAAGTGCGGTGCGCGTGACACCGGTCGCCGACTCTTGCGCCAACGGCTTGAGGTGCGGGTCGGCTGCCGTGCCCGGCGCGTTCGGAAAACCAGGACGTTGCGGGCGAAGCACCGCGGGGCGCAACTCCGGCGCCGCGGACGGAAACAGGAAGCTCTCCGGCAGCGGACCGCGCTCTTGAAACGGGTCGAGCGGGGGCTCGATGTCCGAGTCACCCGCCGCCATCCAAGGCATGGAATCCAACGGCAAGCGCAGACCCATGGAAGAGTCACCCGGGATCAAATAGAGGTGCTCTTCACGCAGGAACCACGAGCCCGAAACCCAGCCATCCTTGTGCGCAAGCGGCAGCGCGTAGCCCACCACGTTGCCAAGATTCTGGCGGAACACTCGCGCAATTCGATCACGCTCGATCGGATCGGCGAGATTGCTCTTGAGCGGGTCCACGTTGGCGGGCAGGCGCCGCTCACGCCACATATAATAGTACGCGTCTTCGTGGGCAGGCATCAGGCCGTGCTTCTTCAAGCCCAGCACCTCCATGAGGTGCTTCACGAAGCGTTCGGCATCTTCCCCCTTGGAGCCGGGTGGCGCCGATTCCTGGGCGATAAGCTTAGGATCATGCCAAACCGGCACGCCATCTTTGCGGAAGAAACAGCCCAGCGCCCAGCGCGGCAATTGCTCGCCGGGGTACCACTTGCCTTGGCCATGATGGAGCATGGCACCGGGTTGCCAGAGCGCGTGCAAACGACGCAACAAGCGATCGGCAATCGGAAGCTTCTGGCCTCCGAGCGCGGCGATGTTCCACTCCGGGTCGTCCGGGTTCAGCGCGCTCACGAACGTTGGCTCGCCACCCATGGTCAGCCGAACGTCTTGCGCTTCGAGCTGCACGTCGACTTCTTCGCCCAGCTTGAGGATGGCTGCCCATTGTTGTTCCGAGTACGGCTTCGTGACGCGCGGCACGTCAATCACACGCTCGACCGACATCTCGAAATCGAAGACGGTTTCCGCCTTTTCGACACCGCCCTCGATTGGCGCGGCGGACAGCGGGTCGGGGCTGACGGCGAGGGGGATGTGACCTTCAGCGGTCATCAACCCGGAGGTCGCGTCGAGGCCTATCCAACCGGCGCCGGGGACGTAGGCTTCGCACCAGGCATGCAGATCCGTGAAATCCGCAGTGGGGCCAGTGGGGCCTACTACGGGCTTTTCATCAGCGACGAGTTGGATCAAATAGCCGGACACGAAGCGCGCGGCGATCCCGAGTTCACGCAGCACGCGCACCAGAAGCCAGCTGGAATCACGGCACGAACCCTTGCCGATCTCCAGCGTTTGCTCGGGCGACTGCACGCCCGGCTCCATGCGAATCACGTATTTGACGGCTTCGAACACAATCCGATTCACGTCGACCAAAAAATCCACGGTGCGGCGCGGGGTTCGGTCGATGCGCAGCATCAACTTCTCGAACTCTTCCCCGACTGGCACTTTGGCGAAATAGGGCTGAAGCTCGTGCTCGAGCCCCGTCTCGTACTTGAACGGGGTTTCTTCCGCGCTCGGCTCCAAGAAGAAGTCGAACGGGTTGTACGACTCGAGGTCAGCGACCAAATCGACCGTGACGCTGAAGTGCTTCACCTTTTCGGGGAACACGACGCGCGCCAGGTAGTTACCCTGCGGGTCTTGCTGCCAGTTGATGAAGTGCTCCGGCGGCTGAATATCCAGCGAATAGGCGTGAATCGGCGTGCGGTTATGCGGCGCTGGGCGGAGCCGAATGACCTGCGGAGAGAGTGTGACGGGGCGCTCGTAGTCGTAACGAGTCTTGTGCCGAAGTGCGATGCGAATGGACACGGTTTTACTTAGACCTGGAAAAAGTGCTTGTGAATAGCGGTCCCGATGTCGTTGAGCGCGCCCTGTAGTTCATCGACATATTCGTGTAACCCTCCCGCCATAACGTCATCAATCGTAACGTAATCTAGCCGGGCCCGCAGTTGACCGAGCAGGCGCTCGGCCTCGCAGCGGTACGTGCCAATTGGTGAGCGCATGACGGCGTGCAAGCTCTCTTGTGCGGAGCGAATGCAATACGAAATCGCGCGCGGGAAATTCTGATTCAGGAGCAGGAACTGCGACACGTTCGACGGTGAGGTGACGTGAAACAGCTGGCGGTACATCTGCAGCGCGCTGGCCGAATTCAGGAGTGCGGTCCAACCCAACTGGTCCACCGTGGTGCCCGGGCCGTTGCCGACCGGCAAGAGCAGGAAATACTTCACGTCGAGAATGCGCGAAGTCTTGTCGGCGCGTTCCAACATGCGCCCGAGCCGCGCAAAGTGCCAAGCTTCACCGCGCGTGAGCGTGGCGTCGGTGACGCCTTCGAAGTAGATGCCGGCACGCTTCACGCGGCCGTAGAAGTCGTTCAAGTCCTCCGGCGATACGTCGGGGCGGGCGGCTTGCACGACCATCAGGTAGAATTCGTTTAGCTCTTGCCACATCTCCCGCGAGATGATGTCGCGTACCGTACGAGCGTTCTCGCGCGCCGCAGCGACGCTGGCCAAGATGGAACTCGGGTACTCCAGATCGAAGGTCAAGAACTGCGTCACCGCCTGAGGTGTGGCCTTGCCATAGCGCTTGCTGAACAGCTCTTGATCCCCGGTGATCATCACCAGGCTTTCCCAACCGCTCTTTTGCTCGATCTGCGAATCGAGCAAGAGGTTCATGTTCACGTCGATGAAACGCGCCACGTTCTCAGCGCGCTCCACGTAGCGGCTCGACCAGTAAATTGCCTCAGCAACTCGGCTCAGCATCTTCGTCTTATTTGAGTTCGGAAAGAGGTCAGGACTGCGACTGCGACTGCGACTGCGAGTTCATATCATTCGACAATACCCAGGTGTCTTTACTCCCACCACCCTGGGAGGAATTCACGACCAGTGAGCCCTTCTTGAGCGCGACGCGCGTCAGGCCACCCGGCTGAACGTAAATGTCCTGGCCGTACAGCACGTACGGGCGAAGGTCGACATGGCGACTTTCGAACTGGTCGCCGATGATCGTCGGGACGCGAGAGAGAGAAAGCGTGGGCTGCGCGATGTAGCCGCGCGGGTTCTTGTTGATGCGCCCGGCGAAATCCAACTGCTCGTCTGCGGTGGAGTGCGGACCGATCAGCATGCCATAGCCACCCGCGCCGTCCGTTGCTTTGACGACCAGTTCGGGCAAATGTTCGAGCACGTATTTGCGGTCCGCCTCATCACTGCACACGTAGGTGGGCACGTTGGGGATAATCGCGTCTTCGTCCAAGTAGTACTTGATGATGCGTTCGGCGTAGCGATAGATCGCCTTATCATCCGCAACGCCTGTGCCCGGCGCGTTCGCTAGTGCCACCCGGCCGTTCAGGTAAACGTCCATCACGCCCGGTACACCGAGCAGCGAATCGGGCCTGAATACCAGGGGATCCAAGAAGTCATCACCGACCCGGCGATAGATGACATCCACCCGCTGCAGGCCCTCGGTAGTGCGCATCTGCACGTAGCCGTCGCGCACCACCAGATCTGGCGGCTCCACCAACTCAACGCCCATTTGCTGAGCGAGGAATGCGTGCTCGTAGTACGCGCTGTTGTAGCGTCCTGGCGTGAGCACGACCACTTGCGGATCGTCACGGCGGTCGGACGCGAGGTAGCGCAGGGTCTCGAGCAAGCGCAGCGGGTAGTCATCCACCGGGCGGATCGACATCTGCTCAAACACGCGCGGGAAGGTACGCTTGAGGATCTGGCGATTTTCGAGCACGTAGCTCACACCGGACGGACAGCGCAGGTTGTCCTCCAAGACGTAAAATTCGCCGTTCTTGTCGCGCACCAAATCCGTGCCGACGATGTGGCACCAGATACCGCGCGGCGGCTTGAGGCCGATGCATTGTGGGCGAAAATCCGCGCTGGTTTTGACGAGCGCTTCGGGGACCACTTTGTCCTTCAGGATTTTCTGCTCGCCGTACACGTCACACAGGAACAAATTCAGTGCTTCGATGCGTTGGCGCAGGCCGCGGTCGATGCGCTCCCACTCCTTGGCGCCCACTACGCGGGGAATCACGTCGAATGGGAAGATGCGCTCCGAGCTGCCGCCATCCCCATACAGGGTGAAGGTGATGCCCATGCTCAGCAGGGCGCGCTCGGCGGCCGCTTGCCGCATTAAAAGGGAACCGTTCTCCAAGCCGTTGATGCCGGCCACGAGCGGCTCGAACCCGAGCCGAGGCACGCCCCGTGCGGCGAACGTTTCGTCGTAGAACGGACCGTTTTGAGGATCGTAAGCGTCGAACTTCATGAGCCTTCCAGAAGTAGCGCTCGAGGGCTTCGCCGCGAGCACCTAGCATTGACCGGAACCGAACAAGACCTAACGCGGCGGGGGCGTCGCGACGCTTTCGGCCGTGTTTCCGAATCGTGTCGCTAATTTGTGCATGATTCGTAGCAGGTTTCCGAGCCGCGAAGCGGAGAACCGGTCCGGGACAGCCTTGACTGGTGAAGGGGCATGGAGCGGCTGCGGCTGATCGGTAGGGGGATGGGAGAGAGAGCCTTTGGATCGAGTTCGGAGCGACACAAAGTCGCACTCGGCAAGGGGGATGAGGTTGGGGGCCATGAGGAAAAGTGCGCGCTAGCCGAGCTGGTCGGCGGTCGGCCACCGAGCAACTCGCAGGTCGTGGCAGCGGCCGCGCCTGCCCGCCCTTGGGACGCTTCGGCATTCGGGCCAGGGAGCGGCGGCCTGAGCGGGCCCAGTTGAGCTACGACTCGCGGACGGAGTTTTGGTCTGACTCAGGGGCGACGCGCACGCTCCGTGCCGGCGCCGACGGTCAGAGTCGAATGCGGTGGGGCGCCAGCACGGATCCTGACTATGAGTGGGGGTTCTACCTCACGCCGCGGCCAGGACGCCGCGACGCGAGACGCCACCTACCGAGACGGCAGCACATCCCTCATAGGATTCTCGTAACGGCTGTCTCATACGCGTTGACAAATTCCGCCCGGCCGAATTGCCATCGGAGCTGACTCCGACTTCGTTTGGCACACCGCCGTGGTGCTCGTGTGCTGGCTGAGCATCGCCGTCGTGAGCGCTCACTTCGCCTTCCGACGCGCCCTCAAATCACTCAAAATCAACAGAACCTGAGCGGCCTACTCCCACTTTACGGCGCCGCTTTCGTGCTGGGTCCTGTAGGCTCGTTAGCGCGTAAGTATGTGGGAGTATTTGATTACCTTCAGCGGGCACCCAAACAGCATCGTGAGCGGGGGCAGCCAGCGCGTTGCCGTTCGCCCTGATCCCGGAGCCATATTCCGTTTTTTTCTCCGCGACGAGTCGAGAAGCTCAATCGGTGCCGGTTGATGAGCGTGCGCTGGGCGTTCCCTACCGCGCTCGTCGCCTGTAGTTTGACTGTGGGGTGCACCGCGCCCCGCACGCGCTCTCCACAGTCAGGCTACGACTTCGCCAAGCGGCCAGTCGCAACGTTCGAAGTCGACGGGGAGCCGCTGTGCTTCGTCGGCGCGAACAACTATTACCTGGCCTACAAACCCAAGTCGATGGTGGACGACGTGCTCGAAAGCGCGCGCGCAATGGGCGTAAAGGTCGTGCGCACTTGGGCGTTCATCGATCGCGGCTCGCTCGACGGCAGCGTGCCCAACGTAGACGGCAACGGCACCAAAGACGGTTTCTACTTCCAGGCGTGGGACCCGGTAGCGCAGCGCGCCGTGTACAACGACGGCCCAACCGGCCTACAGGGCTTGGACTACGCGCTCGCCAAAGCGGCTCAGCTGGATCTCAAGATTGTGCTGGTTTTGACGAATAATTGGCGTGATTTCGGGGGTATGGATCAGTACCTGACCTGGTACGGGTTGTCCTCGCATCGCGACTTCTACACGGACCCGCGCGTCAAGCAGTCCTACCAGGCGTGGCTCTCACACCTCACAACCCACGTGAACGCCGTCACGCACCGCGCCTATCGCGACGACCCGACGATCTTCGCCTGGGAGCTCGGCAACGAGCCGCGCGGCACACCCGGCACGCCCGACTCCGTGGTCAGTAGTTGGGCGGATGAAATGTCGAGTTACCTCAAGTCGCTGGATCCGCGGCACTTGGTCGCCGTCGGTGACGAGGGCTTCCTCGCTGGCCCGAGCGCTCACTGGACCTACCACGCGGACAACGGCGTCGATCACCGCGCCCTCACCGCGCTCCCGAACGTCGACTACGGCACGTTCCACATGTACCCGGACACCTGGGGCACTGGCTTTGGGTGGCCCGAGCGTTGGATCGAGGATCACCTGCAAGTGGCTCGCGAACTCGCCAAACCGACCGTGTTGGAAGAGTACGGACTCAAAGTTTGGCGCGATGATTTTGGCCACGTCAGCGAAGGGCAAGAAGCCCGGTTGGCCAATTATCAGAGCTGGAATCAGCGCATTTTTATAGGAGGCGGCAGCGCGGCGATGTTCTGGCTGCTGGCTGGCAACGACGCAAACGGCGCTCCGTACAAGGACTTCGACCACTTCAGCGTTTACCTCGGCGATCCGAGCGCCGAGCTATTGGGTGGCTTCGCGGGCCGTTTCTCCACGGCTGCGCCGGCGTGCCTGAATGCGGCGCAGCACGCGCCGCTCAGTCAGTCGCCGTTCGTGCACGTGCGCGGCGCGCGGCTCAGTGCGTACGGCTGGCGCGCGAACGACGGCTGAGCCGCGGCACGCTCATGGGCGTGCCGATGCGCAATCCGCCGCGCTGCATTCGGCCAGTACCGAACTCGTACACAGCAAACTGGCTGCGAGCGCAGCCCAGAAACTCGGCTTAGTTCTCAGACCGCTTCCGATCAGATGCCATAGTCGCGAGCAGTCGCAACCGGGCGCGGCGCGGGGGGCGCCGCGCTCGCGCTTGAAGCAGCCTTCTTTTTCTTGTCTGGATCTTCCTCCACTCGAGGAAGCGGGGAGGGACCAAAAATGATCGGCGGGGGCTGCAGATGCCCCGATAGATCAGGTGTTACTTGAATGCCGGCGGATGCAGCACGGTGAGCTGCAACCGGGACCGTGTCTGGGGTGCTGCGCAACGCGGCGATCACAAGAAACCCGAGTACGGCGAGCAGCGCTCCACCCACAGACAACACAATCAGCCGTTGCCTCTTGGGCAGCGCTGCCAGCTCCGGGAGGATGGAGCGGCGGGTGCGCGAGACTGGCGCGCCCGTGGCCTCCGTGACCGGCGTCTTGTCGCCGAACAGTGGAGGAGTACTGAAGCGCGGCGTGGTTGTCGCAACGATTTGCGGATGAGAGACGCGCGGCTGCGGACCACTACCCGCCGCATCCATATCCGGGAAGCTCGGCATCGGTGCGCGCGGGGCAATGCTCGGCACTGTCAACGCCTTCACGCCGATGGCGTACCCGAACGCGTCCGAAAACTCTTTCGCAGATTGGAACCGCTCTTCCCGATCTCGCGCGACCGCGCGATTCCACCAAGCCTCGAGCGCGCTCGGCAGCTCCGAGTTCCCGGCGGTCAAGCTGGGTATGGCGTCGTAGATAATCATGCCCATCAACTCACCCAGCGCTTCACTCTCGAACGGCGGGTGACCGGTCAGGCATTGGTAGGCGATGACGCCCAAAGCCCACAAATCCGAGCGCCAATCGATGTCCTTACCGCGCGCTTGCTCCGGGCTCATGTAGTACGGAGTACCCATGAACGAGCCGGTCTTGGTGGTCTTGCCGGCGAGCGAATATTGCTCGTGCTTCGCGATGCCGAAGTCCAGCACCTTGGCGATTTCTTGGTCATCCCCGGGCACGAGGAAGATGTTTTCGGGTTTCAAATCCCGATGCACGATGCCGGCGGCGTGAGCGCGCACGAGCGCGCGCGAGACCTGTGCCAAGATTTGATACGTTTGCTCGGGGTTCAGCGGGCCGCCTCTTTCGAGACGCGCACCGAGGTCTTCACCCTCCAGGTATTCCATCACGATGAACGGCGTGCCCTCCCAGACGCCGTGCTCGAAGATGTCCACCACGTGCGTGCCGCGAATCTGCGCGGCGGCCTTGGCCTCACGCTCGAAGCGGACGCGCACCTCTTCGTTCAACGCCTTCTCGGGATCGACAAGCTTGACTGCACACCGGCTGTCCAACGACTGGTCGTGCGCAAGCCACACCGAACCCATGCCTCCAGCTCCGAGCTTTCGGAGCAGGCTGTACCGGTTCGCGATGATGCTGCCAGCGGCGGCTGCTTGCACGACTTTCTGCTTCTCGAGGTTCGGTCTGAGTCTGCCCGATGAGCGATTGCTCACCCTCCCCACGCGCACCCAAATCAAGTAATCAAATGTGCGACAAGGAGCCTTATAGGCCTACCTTAACATTCATCAAAAATCAAGCCGCCATGCCCGAGAACCAGCAATTACTAGGGGGCGTCTTTCTCGCAGTATCGCGCGCGGGTAGTACGCGATGTGCGCGTGAGCGGTGATCTTGGGCGTGCTCAGTCGAGGATCGGGGTCACTTGGGGGCTTTTGTGGCTGGAAACCCGCCGGTCCAGCGCTTTCCGTTAACAGCGCAAGAGCAAGCGCATGCAGCTCCGGCGGCCGACGTCCTGGTTGAGCAATGGTGAGATCGGTGGCTGGCGCGGTTACGTCGCAACCCGTCGCAACGAATCGAAACACGGCAGCCGGACCGTGAGGGTGGATTCTGGGCGTCGTCGTCGCGTTGCTGAGCGGCGCCCCTTTCCCTTTGGTCGTTCAGTCCAGTGTTTGGGGCACGCGCACCATCGCGCTGTGGACGGCTGCGCGCAGCGCGTCGCTGCGCGCAGCCGCCACGTGGGCCTTCGCGTCTTCTGCAGTGGCACGACCGTGGATGACCGCGTACAGCGTTGCGCCGTTCTCGCGCAGCAGCGCTACCGACACGACGCACGTGGCACGCACCGAATCCGACGACTGCGTGCTGTCCAACGCACGAGCAGCGCCGACAACACGTAACGCTCATTGCTCTTCACGCGTGTGAAGTCTGCGGACGTCAGCTCCGCACTCAGCAACGCGCGCAGCTCAATCCCGACTTCAGGCTTGGCCTCGCCTACGCCGATGGCACCCAGGAGCACCGGTACCTCACCGGCGGGCGCCGCCGCGGTTCCGAGCAACAGCGCGACGGCCAATGATACCGCCAGGCAAGGTGCGGACGGACCGAGCTTGGCGCGACGTGTGTGGTTGCTGGGCATTCCGGTCGGCGTTGGGCAAGTCCCGTACCCCCGAGTCGGGCGGTCTTCGGGCACGCTAGAGGGGTATCAGACGCGACAAATCACTGCCAAATTTGCGGGACCCGTGCGCTCGTCGCGCGGCGGTTTCAGACACTTCCCGGCAAGTATCTGTCGAAAAGGCTCACTCTCGTGACGCCCCGCCATGTTTCGCACTGGGCGCAAAGCTGGCCGATGCTAGCCTCCCGCGACCAGCATGTGTAGTGACCGACGGGGCCCGGGGCGACGAATGCGAAGCGCGCTTCTTGGCGTGGCTTGTGTGGCGATGATTCCAACCTTGAGCGCGTGCGCTCCTGCGGCGGGTGGAGCGGTCCTGGTGGGCGTAATCGCGATCGGCGCGCTCACTTCGCATTGCTATGACTATTTGGACGTCACGGTGTTCGACGCACAAGGTAGAAAGACCTGCGCAGCGACGGTCACTGCCAGCAGTGGTAGCGACCATTTCGAGCTCGGCTCGTGTTACTATGCCCCGCTGACTGACGGCGTTTGGACACTGCGCGCCACGCTTCCAGGCTTTCCAGACGCAGTGACCACCGTGCCCGTGGAGCACGCGCACGATTGCACCCGATACGTGGAAAGCGTCGAACTCACTTTGAAACCTGCGCAGCCGCTGCGCAGCGTGCCTCCCCCACTGGAATTGCGGCCGGCACCCCAGCCACTCGCTCCGCCAGCGAGCGTGCCGCCAGCGAGCGTGCCGCCAGCGAGCGCTCCGATGCCCAGCGCGGTTCCGAGCGCATCGGGTACGCCAGCCATCGGAGTGTTCCCCAACTCACCCTGATTGGGGTAGCTGCCACGCTGGGGAAATTCTCCACACTCTCCCTGTTGCGAAACGGCTTGCTCATCGCCCGTTGGGCCCAATACTCACGCGGCGATGCAGAGCAGCGCTGCCCCCACTGGTCCTTCTTTCCCGCGCGTATCGCGCAGCACAGCACTCCCGCGCTGCAGCAGCTGCAACAGCGCGGAAGTGCGTCGCTCTCAATCGCGCGGGTTATTCGACGGCTTGGCGCGCGTCGTTGGACTGCGCCCATACCGCTGTCGGCATTGCCGCGCGCGCTTCATGGCGCGCGTTCAGCACTAAGATCCAGTGCTAGAACCCTGGACCGAGCGCACCAAGGAGACGCGAGCAAGGCAAAGCGCGACGACAACGCGTACTTGAAGCGTACGGTGAGGAGGCGCTACGCAGCATTGCGAAGCGTATCCGGCGGCGAGCGATGGGAGGGGGTTTAGGACCTAAGGCTCAGCCCGGCGTGCCGCGACTCTGACGGGCTTCAGCGCGGCGCCGGAAGAAGCGGCGCCACAGGAAGAAGATCACGCCGCCGACCAGACCGCCAAGCACCGCGCAGGTGAGCTGCAAGCGCACGAACTGCGTGAGCGCCAAGTTCACGCTCCCGGAACAGGAAAAGGAATCCTGAAGGGGCTTGAACAGCAGGCTCACTAGTTCCGGCCCGCGGGCGCTGGCACCGGCAAAGCCCAAGATCACGCCCACGCAGATGGCGAGCAGGGTTCGGCGCAGGTTGTTCTTCTTCACTTCCTCGGTCACGGCCGCGGAGCATAGCGACAGTCCTAGTTTTCGTCGAGGAAATTGGCTGCGCCGCGAGCTTCGAGCGCAGCCCGGCTTGCCGAGCGGCGGGCTCGGCAGCATACGAATGAGCGGTGAGCCCGTTTGGTGTCTGGTCAATCGTTGCGTGGCTGCTGGTCGTGGTCTGCAGCTGGGCCCTGCGTTCGCGCACTTACGCCATCTTCCGCGGCGTCACATTGGGGCTTCAGGTGCTGTTCGCCAGCACGCTGTTTCCACGCTTCCACGCGGTGTGGCCGCTGTTCGTGTACGCGCACGCGGCCGTCTTTGCGCAGTCGCTCTCGCTGGTGCGTCCGCGCATGCGTGGGCTCGCCTACCGCGCGTTAATCAGCATTCCCGGAGCGTTCTTCGGCGCTGGCACGCTACTCAGCTTACCTTGGGTCTTGTGCGCCGCGTTCGGCGTGCAGCTGCCTGGCGTTTGGGTGCCTTACGCAGTCGCGCTGCTCGGGGTGTTGCAGTCCCTGCACAGCCGCGAGGAACAAGTAGAGATCGTAGTGGCGGACGGGCAATCCGTCGCTGAGCTGCGGCGGCACCACGTGCCCGTTCCAGCACACGCGCTCGCCGCGAACGGCGCACCTACCCGCCCGCTGAAGATCATCCAGATCACCGACCCGCACTTGGGGCCGTTCATGTCGGTCGCGCGCCTGCGCACCATTTGCGAGCGCGCCGCCGCGCGAGATCCAGACTTGGTTTTGCTCACCGGTGACTTTCTGACCATGGAATCGCAGAGTGATTCCGAGCTACTCGCGGCTTCACTCGCGCCGCTTTCAGCCTTGCCAGGACGCTGTTTCGCGTGCTTCGGCAATCATGATCACGAAGCGCCGGACACCGTACGCAGCGCCCTCGCTCGCGCCGGCGTCACGCTCTTGGTGGACGACGCGCGCGAACTCGAAACGCCAGCGGGCCCCGTGCAAATCGTCGGGATGGATTTCGTGTGGCGCGAGCGTAAGGAGCACCTGGCGCGCGTCACCGCGGCGCACCCTAGGAAGCCCGGGTACTTGCGGATCGTGCTGCTGCACGACCCGGGCGCGTTCCGTCACCTACCCGAAGGTGAGGCGGACCTCGCGCTGTCCGGCCATACCCACGGCGGCCAAGTCGGCCTAGTCAGCTTGGGGCTGAACTGGACCATGTTGCGTGCATTCATGGCCGGGCCGGACCATGGCTTTTGGGCCCGCGGCAGTGACCGCCTCTACGTGCATCGCGGGACCGGGCACTACGGCTTCCCGCTGCGGCTAGGGGTGCCGGCAGAAGAGAGCCTGCTGCTCGTTCATTCTGGGATCCTGGCCCCTACCAGCTCCTGAGCGCGCGCGTCACGGAAGTACCTCGCCCCATTCGGCTGCGTTGGGCGGGGCGTGTACGCGATGTTTGCCCAGCGCGACCGAGATGGTCGGCACAATCTCGACGCTAGGCTCACGAACACGCCGCAAACCTCCAAGGTCCTCCAATCAGGGAGGATCAAGAGCCAGCCGTGACTCGTGAGGTCAGCACGTTTGGCTGCCACGACGCGGTCAACGCAAGCGGTCGGCTCGCGCGCGTCGCGCGGCATTTGCTGACAGAACACCGCCAATTCGCAGCGATCAGCAGCCTCCACAAGCAAAGCGGCCAGCTTCGCAGGCGGTTGCCGCCGAGCCGTCTTTACAGGTGATCAAGCAGTTGTCGCCGGAGCAGTGAACGACACAAGAACCGGTGCATTCCACCGTACAAGACCCGAAGCGCTCGCACGTCACCTCACTCTTGTCGCCCACGCGGGCCCGACACTGTGAAGCGTCGTGGCATTGGTACTTGCAGCCGTCGCCGCAGGTCAGGTCACAGTCCGGCGTGGAGAAGCATTCCAGAGAGCAGCCCGACCCGCAGGCTTGCGAGCAGCTCATCACGTCGTGGCACTGCGAGGTGCAGGCATCCGCGCACTCGGTCCGGCAATTGTTCAAGCCATGACAGGCCTGATCACAGCCGTTGCCGTCGCACCCGATGACGCATTGCTCTCCGCCCGAGCACTCGCAATGCGCGCCTGCGGGGCAGCCGCTCGGCGAATCGCAGGCCCATGCTCCAGTGCTCAAGAGCACCAAGCAAAACGATACGAGGATTTTGCGAACCACCTATGCATGATAGGGCATTTCGCGCCGCGATCGGCGCGCAGACAGCGGCGCTCCGGTCGATTACGAGACCGGTTTCAGTTCCGCGTCGTCATTTCTAGGGTCAGGAAGGCCTCGACTGGCAGCGGGCCTCCAGCGTCGGCCGATCAGCGCGCCCGTAGCGTGGAGCGCCACCGCCGTAACTCAGGGGTTGGCTTTCAGCGTGTCGAGCAAGTCCTGTAGGCCGACCGTGGCGAAGGTGCTCGCGTAGTCGCTCATGGCGTACGGAATGATCAGATCCTTACCGTGGATCTGGCCGCCGCAGCTGTACACAACGTTGGGCACGTAGCCTTCACGCTCGGCGTGCTCTGGAGCCAAGAGCGGCTCGCGTAGACGCCCAATGACCTTGGTCGGGTCATCGCGGTCGAGCAAGAACGCGCCAATCGAGTACTTGCGCATGGGGCCGACACCGTGGCTGAGCACCAACCAGCCAGCCTCGGTCTCGATGGGCGAGCCGCAGTTGCCTAGCTGCACGAACTCCCAACCGTACGTCGGCTTGAGCAGGACTTCCCGCGTCTGCCAAAAGTGCAGGTCATCCGAAAACATGATGAAAATGTTCTCGCCGTCCTGGCGCGAGAGCATCGCGTAGCGGCCGTTGATCTTGCGCGGGAACAGCGCCATTCCCTTGTTCTGAACCTGGGGGCCGTTCAGAGTGCTGATCTTGAACCGCAAAAAGTCGGTGGTTTCCAGGATTTGCGGGAAGGTAACGCGACCATCATAAGCGGTGTACGTCGCGAAGTACTTGCTCTGGCCATCATCCTCAGTGAACTGCACGAAGCGCGCGTCTTCCACGCCGTTCGCCTCGGTGGGTGAATTCGGAAAGATGATGCGCTCCGACATTTGGTGAACCGGCTCGTAGATGACTTCGTAGTTGGCCTCGGCCAATGCCAGCATGGAACGCGAAGTTGCCGGCGGCAGATTCTTGGATTGGGCTCGGTACTCGAGTTCGACGCCCCGCACGGCGGCACGTAGCTCTTTCAAGTTGAACGAATCTCCCAGCCGCCCGAGCACGCGCTCTGAAAACGTATCCGCGGTGCCCAGCTCGAACAACGTGCGCTGGAACAAGAACTTGTCGTAGAAGGGGTCCGGCACCGTTTCGGGTGTGGTGACGAAGGGCGTAACTGGGTCGAGCACGATGTCGCAATTCGCATCCACTACGCCGGAGCGGAACGTGATTGACGAGATATGCCCCTCACCCGTCGAACGCAGGCTTAGCACAAAGCGACGTGAACCCTCTGGCAGGTTGCTTTGGTCCGGGTGCCAGACCATGGAAGGGTTGAATAATGCCGCTGACTCTACCGAATATTCCTGGGTGAAGTAGGAGCCAATGAGCATGCGGCGCTCTTCCGAAAGCGGCAAATCCGTCACCATGTGACGGCGCAGTTGCTCGAAGCGAAGCAGAAAGAACTGCTGCAGTCGGTGATGTCGACCACGAAACTCCGCCATCACGCGCTCCAGCAGCTGCGTGACTTCGTCATCCCGCAAGGACAGGACGCGAGCGACCATGCGCACGATTCGCGCCTCGTCGACTTGATTGAATGGACGGAATAGGACCCGCGCCGCGTTCGGGCGGATGACAATATTCGTTCTTCGAACGATCATGTCAGAGTCGTATCAGGTAGCGCTCTGCTTGGCTGCACTGATAATCGTGGGCCGACCGCGCTCTGCGGATTCCGGAACTTCGTCGAGCCCGACCGCACGCGTTTCGAGCGCCTGAATCTCGACCAGCGCGCTTAGGAAGGCGAGGGTCGACTCGGCGCCCTCGTTCAAGTTGACGCGGTCCACGTGCAGGCCGTCGCGACAGCCGCCCGAATCCGGATTGTAAATGCTGGTATCCAGGTCATTCTGGCCCAAAAACCAGCCGAAAGCGCGGCGCGCCTCGACGATCCAAAAGCGGTCCCCGGTGACCTGAAAGGCTTCACTGCAGGCGGACACGGTGGCGTGCGCTTCCAGCGGTTGTTGATCGAAGCGCGCGCGAGGCTCCCCACGGCGGTAGAAACCGTTCGAGCCGACGGGGCGGAAGTGACCCCGCTCCGCGCGCTGCGCTTCGAGCAGCCACCGAAGCGACTCCAGACCGACGTCGCGCAGATGCGCCGATTCCGTATCTTTGCCAGCTGTCGCGAGCAACGCCTGCGCGAGGCGCGCGTTGTCGTACGAGACGACGTCCTCGAACCAATGCCAGTCCGGCGTCTTCACGCGTTCATACAGTGAGACCAAGCGACCCCCGAGTTCCTCCTGCATGGTCGCGGCGCGGCGGTCACCGCGCAGCCGGCGCAGGTATTCCTTGATGCCGAGCAGCGCGAAGGCCCACGCGCGCGGAGACCTCGACTCGGCGATACCCGGCAGCGCTTGCATGAAGAGCTCAGCAGCCCAGGCACGAATCTCGCGGCGTTGCGTATGCCCGACACAGGTACCCAGGGCCCACAGCGCACGCGCCTGGCTATCCTCCGAACCCACGTCCTCCAACCAACGACGGTCGTAGCTCATGAAATTGCGAAATTTGCCGAGTTCTGCATTGAAGGCGTAGTCGACGAAGCTCGCATAGCGGGTGGCCAGGGCAGCAATCTCCTCACCGCCCACGCCACGCTTCTCAAGTTGCACGGTGAGCATCAGCGCGCGTGCATTGTCGTCGATGCAGTAGCCTTCAGCATAGTTTGGTAGGGTGAAGCGCGCGTGCTGCAGCATTCCAGTCGCGTCCGTCATGCGCTTCAGGTGCTGAAAGCCGAGCTCGGGCAGTTGCAGTTCACGCGAATCCGCGGTGCGGCGCGGCACAACTTTTAGCGGACGCTCGCTACGACACTTGCGGGCAGCTTCGAACGTAGCCAAGTAGTGCTCGGCGGTCTTGCTCCAGACCATCTCACGACTGGATAGGTACGCGCGCTTGCGCATGGCGTGACGACGGCTTTCGTCATGTAGCAGCCCGCAAATTTCGCGGGCCATTGCGCCGGAATCACCGAACGGCACGAGCACCCCGCGGCCATCAGCGAGCAGCTCCTGCGCGTGCCAGTAAGGCGTAGACACCACGGCTTTGCCGCAACCAAAAGCGTACGCGAGGGTGCCGGAGGTGATTTGCGCCTCGTTCAAATACGGCGTCACGTAGATGTCGGCCGCGCCCAGGAACTTCTTCAGCTCCTCCATCTCCACGAACTGATTGAAAAAACGCACGTGCTCCGCAACGCCCAATTGCTCCGCCAGCGCGATCAAGCTCTCGCGGTACACCTCCCCGTGCTCCCGTACCAGGTTCGGGTGGGTCGCGCCGAGCACGATGTAAACGACGTCCGGAAACTCAGCCACGATTTCCGGGAGGGCTTCGATCACCATTTCGATGCCCTTGTTGGGCGACAGCAAGCCGAACGTGAGCAGCACGCGCCGCCCCTCAACCGAGTACTGGTCCTTGAAGAAATTCGGGTCAGCGAACGGCATGTCCGGGATGCCGTGAGGAATCACGTCAATCTTTCGATCCGGCACCGAGTACGTCTCGTTCAGGATCGTGCGCCCCACATCAGACATCACCACCACGCGCGAGGACAGGCTGGTGAGTTCTTGCATCACGCGGCGTTGTTCCGAACTCGGCTGCTTCAAGATGGTGTGTAACGTGCTGACGAATGGCATGCGCAGCCGGCGCAGCATATTGAGCACATGAGCGCCACTGGGCCCGCCATAGATGCCGAATTCATGCTGCAAGGACACGACGTCCACGTTCAGCAGGTTCAGGTATTCGGCGGCGCGCAAATAGTCATCCGGCTCTTGCTCCGAGAGTTCGAAGCGCACTTCGTCCGGATAGGCATACTTATCCTTGCCGTCATTCACGGCCAGCACGGAGCATTGGCCGGTGGGTAACGCGCCCTGAATCGCGTTTCGAAGATCGTGCGTGAAGGTGGCAATCCCGCACTTGCGCGGCAGGTAATTGCCGACGAAGGCGATCTTTCGAAAATCACTCATGGTGCCCGCTCCTCTGCAAGCCCTGTTCCCAAGCACGAAAGCTGCGCTGATGTCGGATTCGCGCGCAGTCATCACGGTGCTTTCCGTGATTCTGTGGCGCTTCGTCACGTGCCGCACACGGCGCGTGATCTAGCGCTGCTTTTTGTCGCATGGAATGCTCCGAACTGCGCTGCTGCCCGCGCTTTTTTGACCCCAAAAACCGAATCTGGGAAACTGGCACAGACGCTGCAACGGCGCTCACCATACACACTTCCACCCGGAGGATTGCGTCATGTTGTATTGGGCAGCCGTATTTTTCATTATCGCGCTGTTAGCAGCGATCTTTGGTTTTGGTGGCCTGGCAGCAAGCGCAGCCGGCGTGGCAAAGATCCTGTTTTTCGTGTTCTTGGTATTCGCGCTGGTGTCGTTCCTATTCGGTCGACGTAGCGCGGCTTAATCACGAGGCGTCGCGTGAACGCGTCGCGGCTGGTTCGCGGCGCGTAAACGGATGTTGGCCTCAAAAGTGCGTCAGCGACCCGATGCCTGCGCAACTGCGGCGCTTAGCTGCGCTGGCTCCACTGGCTTGGCAACATGGGCTTGAAAGCCGGCCGCCAGCGCTTTCGCGACGTCTTGTCGTGACGCGTAGGCGGTGACGGCCACGGCGGGCAGATCGTGGTTGGATTCGCGTACGCGCTTGAGCAGCGCGTACCCGTCACCGTCCGGCAAACCGATATCCGACACCAGCACGTCCGGTCGTCGCATGCGTACGGACTCCAGCGCTGCGGCTGCGGTGGACACCGCGGTCACTTCGGCTCCGAAGCGGCGCAGCATCATTTGCATCAAATCACAGCCGTCCGGGTCGTCCTCGACCAGCAGCGCGTAGATGCCGGCGAGGGCCGGGCGAACCTCCGCGGTAGATTCGGCCGAGGCCGCCGGGCTCGCCGCGATGGACCCGGACTCGTCCGCGCCCCGCGCACCGAGGGGCAGCGTAACGACGAAGCGGGCGCCCATGCCGACACCAGCGCTGTGCGCGGTCACGGCGCCACCGTGCAATTCGACCAAGTGCTTCACGATGGCCAAACCCAAACCGAGGCCGCGCTGCACCCGCTGCGAGTTCTGCGCGCCCTGCTTGAAGCGATCGAACACGGACGGCAAGAATTCCGGCGCGATGCCGGGCCCGTCGTCGGTGACCTCGAAACGAGCGCTGCCCGCTTCATCCATGAGCGCCAGCGTCACGTGGCCACCGCGCGGCGTGAACTTCAACGCATTGCCCAAGATGTTGCCAACGACTTGCTGCAGGCGCGTGCCGTCGCCGCGCATTTTGAGCGGGTGGCCCGGCAAATCCACCGCTAGCTCCACGCCGCCCTCCAGCGCAACGGGCCGCGCCGCGTCCCAGGCTGCTTCGGCGATGGCGCGCAGGTCCACCTGGCCTTCATCCACGTGCAGGTTGCCGGACACGACACGCGAAACATCCAGCAGATCAGCCACCAATTGAGCGAGGGCGCGCCCATTGCGCTCAATGGTGTCGACGGCGCGTTGTTCGGTTTCTTGACTCAAGCCACCGCTGCGCAGCATTTGCCCCCAGCCGACAATCGCGTTGAGCGGCGTGCGTAGCTCGTGCGACACCGTGGCCAAGAACATATCCTTGGCACGATTGGCTTCTTGCAGCTTGGCCCGTTCGCTTTGCGCCAGCTCGTACAGGCTGACGTTGTCGAGCGCCGTCGCCATACGGCTGGCTACGTCCTTCGCCAAGTCTACATCCGAGTCCTGGTAGTGCCGCTCGGGGTCCCGGTTCAGGAATACCAAGCTGCCAAACAATCGCTCGCGCACGAAAAGCGGCACGCAAATATAGGACGACACGCGGAGCTCGTGCAGGAACCACACGTGTTCCCCCGCGTGCCGGCCAGACTGCGCCATCACCTCCGCCACGTTCTTTACGATTTCGGGCCTGCCGTCAAAGCACACCGTGGATGGGCCAAGGTCGAAACGCGGGTCGTCCAAGTTCAGGTCAGCGACGAGGCTCGCAGAGGCGCTCTTGGAAATTTGTTCATCAACGCGCAGGTACAGCGCAGCGCACGCCCCGAGCACTGGTAAGGTAGAGGCGAGCACGCGGTCCACGCCGCGACTGCTGTCGCTGAGCTCGCCCAGGTGACGAGTCAGGGCGACCAACATTTGTAGCGCCTGTTCGGCGCGCTTTCTGGCGTCGATGTCCGTGCTGGTCCCGACCCAGCTGCTGATGCTGCCCGCGGCGTCCCGTTCCGGAAGCATGCGCACGAGGTGCCATCGGAAGCGCCGCTGCGTGAGGTTGCCTAGGCGGAACTCGGCCTCCCAGGCGCGCTCTTCCGCCACTGCGCTGGCCAAGCCACGCTCGAAGTCCCCGAGTTCTGCGGGGTGCACGATGCTCTCCCAGGACATGGAGCCGGCTTCGGGCAAGCCCGCGCATTCGAACCAACGGCGATTGCCGTAGCGGAGCATGCCGCGTTGATCCGTCGTCCACACCACCTGCGGAACGGACTCAGCGAGCGTATTGTAGCGCTGCTCGCTGCTGCGCTTGAAGTCCGCGAGTTCACGTTCCGTCGCGCGGCGCAGTTCCTCAGCCTGACGCGCGATGATCTGCCCTTTTTGGTATAGCTCGATGAACACGGCCACCTTGCTGCGCAAGATCTCCGGATCGATTGGCTTCAAGATGTAGTCGACCGCGCCGACGGTGTACGCGCGCGCCACCAGCCGCTGATCGCGATGGATGGCAGTCAGAAAAATGATCGGTACGGCGCGCGACTTTTCTCGAGCGCGAATCAACTCCGCTACCTCGTAGCCGTCGAGCACGGGCATTTGCACATCCAGCAGGACCAACGCGAAGTCGTCCCGCAGCAGGTGACGCAAGGCCTCCTTACCCGAGCAGGCTTGCACCAGTTCTTGACCGAGCGGCTCGAGCATGGCGTTCAATGCCAGAAGGTTCTTGGGCTGGTCGTCGACGAGCAGGATCTTTGCTCGGGCAGGCTCCAGACTCGCAACGGGACGGGGCACTGCCGCTTCGAGTTCTGCGCTCACGAAAGCCTCGCGTCACTGGCGCGCGCCAGCAGCTCGGCAGCAATTTGCTCCAAATCCAGCACGCGATCAGCGGTCACGTGCTGGACGGCGTGTCGCGGCATGAAGCCACTTTCGGCCGAGTTCGGATCCTGGACGATCACGTAGCCGCCTCGTTCTTTCACTTCCTGCAGGCCTCGCGTGCCATCTTGGTTTGCGCCGGTCAGCAGCACGGCAATCACGGCGCTGCCATGCGAATAGGCCGCAGACTCGAACAGCACGTCGATCGAGGGCCGGCTATACGCGACGGGTTCCTCAGTGGAGAGCGCGAGCGAATCCGACTCCACGAGCAGGTGATAGTCCGGCGGGCACAGGTACACGCCCGGAGCGCGCAAGGGCTCTTTATCCTCCGCCTCCGAGACCGGCAGCTGTGACGCGCCGCGAAGCAGCCCGGACAGCCGGTCGCCGGAATCCTTTGAGCGGTGCTGCACAATCAGGATGGGCAACCGAAATGTGCCGGGCAGCGCGGAAAGCAAGCGCGTGAGCGCGTGTAAGCCGCCCGTGGACGTGCCTACGACCACCACCGCATAGCGCGCTTTCACCAGTTCCGCCGGAAGATGCGCTCGCGCGCCGAAAGCGCGTGGAAGTCCGCCTCGAACGCGGTGAAGCGCAATGACTCCTTGCGACCAAGACACAGCACCCCGAGTGTGCCCAAGCTTTCCGAGAAGAGCCCAAGCGCGTGGTCCTTGAGCGCGCGATCGAAGTAGATCAGCACGTTGCGGCAGACGATCAGGTTGAACTCGCTGAAGCTGCGATCCATGGCCAGGTTGTGCTGCGTGAAGAGCACATTCTTGGCTAGGCGTGGGGCAAACAGTGCGCCGTCGTACTTCGCCGTGTAGTAGTCGCTGAGCGAGCGCTTGCCGCCGCCCAAGAAGTAATTGCTCGTGTACTCCTTCATTCGCGAGAGCGGGAAGATGCCTTGGCGAGCGTGATCCAACACCGTGGAGTCCATATCCGTGGCGTAGATCCGGCAGCGTTCGGACAGGCCTTCTTCCTCCAGCAGAATCGACATGGCATACACCTCTTCGCCGGTCGAGCAGCCCGCATGCCAGATGCGGACAGTCGGGTACGTCCGCAGCAAGGGCACCACGGCGCGCCGCAACTCCGCGAAAAACGTGGGATCGCGGAACATCGCTGTGACGTTCACCGACAACTCGTGCAGTAGGCGTTGTAAAGCGGCGGGCTCGTGCAAAATCAGCTCGGTCAACCCGGTGATCGTGCCGATGTGCGAGTTGTCCATGTGCCGGCGGATACGCCGGTGGAGCGACGCAGGTGCATAGGCGCGGAAGTCGAAGCCGTGATGACGATAGATCGCCAGCAGCAGCAGCTCCATCTCCAAGCGTTCGAGATCCGTGGTCGAAGTCACGAAGCGGTGAGCCCGAGCCTCGGCAGCCGCGGATGCGGGCAGTGTCAAGTCCGGGTTCCGGTGAGCCGCCATGCGCGCCTCGCATCACCCCGCCACGCTCGGCGCATACATCCACACGCGCATCAAAGACAGCAACCGATCAGGATCCACCGGCTTGGTGATGTAGTCGGACGCACCGGCCTCGAGACACTTCTCACGATCGCCCTTCATGGCTTTGGCGGTCAGCGCCAGAATCGGCAGCATGCGGTATTCCGGCAGGCGCCGAATCTGACGCATTGTCTCGTAACCATCCATCTCTGGCATCATGACGTCCATCAACACGAGCGCGACGTCCGGAGTCTTCTTGAGCATCTCGATGCCGTCGCGACCATTCTCGGCGAACACCACGTTCATCCCCTGCCCTTCGAGCACAGTGGTGACGGCGTAGATGTTGCGCAGATCGTCATCCACGACCAGCACCTTCGCGCCTTCGAAGACCATCTCGCGGGCGTGCGCGATGTGTAGGATACGGCGCTTTTCCTCGGGCAAATGTGCCTCGACGCGATGCAGGAACAGCGCCGTCTCATCGAGCAAGCGCTCCGGTGAGCGCACGTCTTTCAGGATGATCGATTCGGCGTACTTGCGCAGCTTGGTCTCCTCCGCCGCGGAAAGCTCCCGACCGGTGTAGACGATGACCGGCAGATCGCGCAGCGCGTCTTCCGTCTTTACCTGCTCGAGCAGCTGAAAGCCGCTCGCGCCCGGCAAGCCCAGGTCCAACACCATGCAGTCGAAGTGTTGGGCCGCGAGCAGCGACAGGGCTTCCTCCGCCGAGCCAACCGCCGTCGAGGTCACATCTCCGTTGCCGATCAACTCAACGATGCTGGAACGCTGCACGTCGTCGTCTTCGACGATTAGCAGGCTCTTCTGCTTGCGCGAAATGAAGCTCAGCAAGCTGGACAAGCCCTCGTCCAGCGCTTCTTTGCTGAGCGGTTTCTGCGCATAGCCTATCGCGCCCAGGCGCAAGCCGTCCCGACGGCGATCCGTCCCCGATACGATGTGCACCGGGATGTGGCGCGTGTCCGGGTTCTGTTTGAGCCGGTCCAGAATGCTCAGACCGTCCATCGCGGGCAGCCCAATATCGAGCAAGATGGCGTCTGGGCGAACGCGGCGCGCCAACGCGAACCCGCTGTCGCCACGCAGAGATACGATGCCTTTGAAGCCGCGCTCGCGCGCCGCGTCCAACAGCAACGTCGCGAACGGCACGTCATCCTCCACGATCAGCAGCACGCGATCGCCCGGCCGCACTGATTGACGATCGTCCGGGATTTCTGCCGCAAGCACGCCCTGGAAGGTGCCGGCTTCCTCTTCGAGCGCGGGCGCTTCACGTATTTCCGTCGTGCCGGGAAGCTCCAGGCTCGTGTACTCTCGCGGCAAGTACAGCGTGAACGTGCTGCCCTTGCCCGGCTGACTCTTGACGTGGATTTCGCCGCCCAGGAGCCGCGACAACTCACGACTGATCGACAAGCCGAGCCCCGTACCACCGTACTTGCGGCTAGTGGTGCCATCCGCCTGCTGAAAGGCCTCGAAGATGAGTTGCTGTTTGTCGGCCGGGATGCCAATGCCGGTGTCCGCGACGCTGAACGCGATCACGTTCTCAGGCACGGCGCGCAGCAAGTCCGAGCGCAGCACGACCCCCGGGTCCGGCAGGCCAACGCGCACGGAGACGGAACCCGTGTCCGTAAACTTGAACGCGTTGCTCAACAGGTTGCGCAGCACCTGTTGCAGGCGCTGCCCGTCCGTGCGGAACGTATCGAGCGTGGCGCGGTCCGCGCTGAGCTGGAAGCCCACGTTCTTTTGTTGAGCCATCGGGCGGAAGGTGCGCTCCAGGTACTCCGTGACCTCGTCGATGCGCACGTCGCTCGGGTAGATTTCGATCTTGCCGGCTTCCACCTTAGACAAGTCCAAAACCTCGTTGATCAGGTTCAGGAGGTCCGTGCCGGCGGCCTGAATAGTCTTGGCGTATTCGACTTGTTTGTCCGAGAGTTTGCCCTCCCTATTGTCGCTCAAGAGACGCGCCAGAATGAGCAGGCTGTTCAACGGGGTGCGCAGCTCATGGCTCATGTTGGCCAAGAACTCGCTCTTGTAGCGCGATGACACAGCGAGCTGCTCGGCCTTCTCTTCGATGGCCATGCGGGTCATTTCGACCTCGCGGTTCTTCTGCTCTACCGCCTTGTTCTGCTCGGCGAGCAGCGCGGCCTTCTCCTCCAGCTCCTCGTTCACCTGCTGCAGCTCTTCTTGCTGCTCTTTCAGCATTTCCTCGGAGGCTTTGAGCGTTTTGGTCTGTTGCGCGAGTTCGGAGTTGGAGCGCCTCAGCTCGTCCTGCTGGGACTGCAGCTCAAGCGACTGCGACTGCAACTCTTGCGCGAGTGACTGCGACTGGTCGAGGAGCTCTTGAGTGCGCATGTTAGCGGCGATCATGTTGAGCACCACGCCGATGCTCTCCGACAGCTGATCCAGGAAGATGCGATGAATTGGGCTAAACGGCTCGAAGCTCGCCAGCTCCGTTACCGCGCGCACTTCCCCTTCGAACAAGATGGGCAGCACTAGGATGTTGAGCGGCGGTGCCTCGCCGAGCCCGGAATTGACCTGGATGTAGTCGGAGGGCACGCTTGTCAGCAAAATCGGCTTCTTTTCCAGCGCGCACTGGCCAATCAAGCCCTCGCCGCGGGAGAAGAGGTTGGACACGTGCTTGCGTTCTTTGTACGCGTAGCTGGACGTCAAGCGCAGCGTAGAATCCGGTTCGGCCGAGATGAAGAACGCCCCGTGGCTGGCACCGACTAGCGGCGTGAGCTCACTCATGATCAAGCGCGACACGGACTCGAGCGTCTTCTGCCCCTGCATCATGGCGCTGAATTTTGCGAGATTTGTCTTGAGCCAATCCTGCTCGCGATTCTTCTCCGTGGTTTCACGGAGATTGGCAATCATTTGATTCACGCGCTCTTTCAGAGCCAACAGTTCACCCTGCGCGACCACAGTGATCGAGCGCGTCAGATCACCTTCCGTCACGGCGGTGGCCACGTCCGCGATGGCGCGCACCTGACCGGTGAGGTTGTTCGCGAGCTGATTCACGTTATCCGTCAAGTCACGCCAGGTACCGGCGGCGCCGGGCACCTTGGCCTGACCGCCCAGCTTGCCCTCCGTGCCTACCTCGCGTGCCACCGTGGTCACCTGTTCAGCGAACACGCGCAAGGTGTCCGTCATGGTGTTGATGGTGTCGGCGAGGGCCGCGATTTCGCCCTGCGATTCCATCAGGAATTTCAGGGTCAGATCACCATTGGCGACCGCGGTGACGACTTTGACGATGCCGCGCACCTGAGTGGTCAGGTTCGACGCCATGCTGTTCACGCTGTCCGTCAAATCCTTCCACGTTCCGGCGACGCCGGGCACGCGCGCCTGGCCACCGAGCTTGCCCTCGGTGCCTACTTCACGCGCCACCGTGGTCACCTGCTCGGCGAAGATGCCCAGCGTCTCGGTCATGTCGTTGATCGTTTCCGCCAGCTCGGCGATTTCGCCTTTGGCTTCCACGACCAGCTTCTTGGACAAGTCGCCATTCGCGACGGCGGTCACGACTTTGGCGATGCCGCGCACCTGAGTGGTCAGGTTCGACGCCATGCTATTCACGTTGTCCGTCAGATCTTTCCACGTACCGGCGACGCCCGGCACGTAGGCCTGACCGCCGAGCTTGCCGTCCGTGCCTACTTCGCGGGCCACGCGCGTCACTTCTGCGGAGAAACTACGAAGCTGGTCCACCATCGTATTGATGGTGTTTTTCAGCTGCAACACCTCACCGCGCACATCCACGGTGATCTTCTGGGAAAGGTCTCCATTGGCCACGGCAGTGGTCACTAAGGCGATGTTACGAACCTGGTCGGTCAGGTTGTTCGCCATGTAATTCACGCTGTCCGTTAGGTCCTTCCACGTCCCAGCAACGCCGGGCACGGCCGCTTGCACGCCCAGCTTGCCTTCACCACCGACTTCGCGCGCGACGCGCGTCACTTCACCGGAGAAGCTACGCAGCTGGTCCACCATCGTGTTGATAGTGTTCTTCAACTCCAGGATCTCGCCTTCTACGTCGACCGTGATCTTCTTGGACAGATCGCCATTCGCGACTGCCGTCGTCACGAGCGCGATATTCCGAACCTGCCCCGTCAAGTTGGAGGCCATGTAGTTCACGTTGTCAGTCAGGTCCTTCCAGGTACCTGCGACGCCGGGCACATTGGCTTGACCGCCCAAATTGCCTTCGGTCCCCACCTCTTTGGCTACGCGCGTCACTTCTGCGGCGAAGCTGCGCAGCTGCTCCACCATGGTGTTGATGGTGTTTTTGAGTTCGAGCAACTCGCCTTTGACGTCGACCGTGATCTTCTTGGACAAGTCGCCGTTGGCGACGGCCGTGGTCACCAGGGCGATGTTGCGCACCTGGCCGGTCAGGTTACCGGCCATGTAGTTCACGTTGTCCGTCAGGTCCTTCCACGTGCCAGCGACGGCGGGCACGTGCGCCTGCCCGCCGAGTTTGCCTTCGGTACCTACTTCGCGCGCCACGCGAGTCACCTCTGCAGCGAAGGTGCCGAGACTGTCGACCATCTGATTGATCACGTTCTTGATCTGCAGGATCTCGCCTTGCGTATCGACCGTGATTTTCTGCGTCAGATCGCCGTTGGCGATCGCCGTCGCGACCTTGGACACGTCGCGCAGCTGGACGGTAAGGTTGCCGGCCATCGCGTTCACGCTGTCGGTGAGGCCCTTCCAGGTGCCGCTCACGCCCTTCACCTCGGCTTGCACGCCGAGCTTCCCTTCCGTGCCGACTTCACGCGCCACGCGAGTCACTTCACCGGCAAAGGCGTTGAGCTGATCTACCATGGTGTTCACGGTGTTTTTCAGCTCCAAAATCTCGCCCTTGGTTTCCACCACGAGCTTCTTGGACAAGTCGCCATTGGCGACCGCGGTCACGACGCCTGCAATGCCACGCACCTGCGTGGTGAGGTTCGTGGCCATGCCGTTCACGCTGTCCGTCAAATCCTTCCACGTACCAGCCACGCCGGGCACGTGCGCTTGGCCACCGAGTTTGCCTTCGGTGCCGACTTCGCGCGCCACGCGAGTCACTTCGTTCGCGAAGGCGTTGAGCTGATCGACCATGGTATTTACGGTCGCACCGATGCGCAGGAATTCACCGCGCACCGGCTTGCCCTCGATTTCGAGGGCCATTTTCTGGGACAGATCCCCAGATGCTACCGCCGTGATCACGCGCGCGACTTCCGTCGATGGACGCACCAGGTCACCGATCAGCGCGTTAAACGAGTCCCCGGTCACCGCCCAGCCCCCGCCCCAATCATGAGTCTCGACACGCGCTGTCATGTCACCGTCGCGCCCCACGACGCGCGCAACGCGCGAGAACTCTCGCGTTGAAGCGTCCAACTGCGACGCCAAGGCGTTGAAGGCTTCCGCCACATGGGGGGGCATGCCGTCTTGCCCACTGAGGCGTGTGGCGAAGTCGCCGCGCGTGAGCGCCGCGAGCCCCTCAATCAGCCGCTGGCTCTTGGGCACTGCGGGTTTTCGTTTGACGCCATTGCTAGCTTTGCTGCTGACTTTGTCGGTGCGGGTCGCGGTGGGTTTGCTAGGAGCGTCGAGCGATGAAGTCTCTGACAAGGCGGCCTCCGGTGCCGCGGCAGAATGCAAAGCGTGCGCCGCCGGAAACCAGCGCGAAAACGCCCCAGATTCGAGGGTTAGTCACGCCGCGCAGGCAAGCGCAGCTGCCACACTGCGGCAAATCGCCTCGCGCCCCGACAGGCCGCCAGCACCGCGCGGGCGTGACATTTTTGTGCGCTCAAACGGGGCGAATGGGACGAGCACGGTGGGGAATGGCCGGTGGGTGCTTCGGGCCGTGCTTGGCTTCCTCTGCCGCTCGTGCCAGCTCCTCACCCTCTGGGCCCTCGACGGCGCGACGCGCTGCGTCGGCAGCAGCCTCGATGTCACCGCTATCGAGCGCCTCAGCCAGGTGCTTGTTGTAGTTACGAGTGGCTGTGTAACTCCCCTCGCCTTCCAGATCGGATTTCTTGGATTGGTCCTTGTCCATGGTGTGCCTCTCCTTTATCGGTGAGTGACCGAGTCTCGATGCAGAGCACATTGCGTGCCGGACGCGCGTTGGTACGGGGAATGCTTTGAGTCAGAACATCACGAAAAGGAGACGACAATCATGACCGACGTTGTGGGAACTGAGAAAGCACTCGACAACCTCGCCGCGCTCTGCCGAGGCGAATTGGCTGCAGTGGAGACATACAATACTGCGCTGTCCTCGGCATCGCTCGGGCACTTTCGCACGCAGCTCATGCAATGCCAGCGCTCGCATCAGAATCGCGTCCACCTGCTGGGCTGGCGCATTCACCTGCTCGGCGGCACCCCGCCAGAGTCGTCGGGCGCGTGGGGCGTGTTCGCGAAGGCGTTCGAAGGGGCGGCTACCGTCATCGGCGAAAAAGCCGCCATTTCGGCGCTAGAGGAAGGTGAAGATCACGGGCTGAACGAATACCGCTCCCGCCTCAGCGGGCTAGACGCGGACACGCAAGACTTCATCCAAACCCGCGTCTTGCCCGCACAGGCCGAGACGCACGGCATCGCTCGCGCTTTGCGGCTCAGCGGGGAACGGCCAGTGCCGGCGAAAGCCGAAACGCCCTGACGCAACGACGCCGACCACGGCCGCTCGCGATCTGCCTCGGGGTCGTTCCTGTCACCCGCGGCTCGCTCGCTCACTCAGCGGCTTGTGGCTGCGTCGCATCGTTCATTGCCGCGGTGAGCAAACGCTGAGTGATGCGCCCAGCCAAGATCCCGAGCGCGGACAGCGCCGCGCTGCGCGCCGCTTCAGCCAAGAACGAGCGTTCGCGAGCAATGCGTGGATGAAGAGCGCGGCCGGAGCCCGCTCGGCCCGCGTACACAGCGGCGCCCACGAGCGCTATTCCAACGGCTCCGAGTCCGAGCAGCACTGGCGCTTTGTGAATTGCGGTTTCAGTCTTCTGGATCATCTGATCACCCATTTTCTTTATTTGGCGAATGTCGCGAATCAGTTGTGCGCGTGCTTCTTCAGCACGCTGAGTGTCCGCCGCCACCCCGGCGTCAGTCACTTGGCCGTCTCCAGTACCTGCTTCGCGTCCATGGCTAGTCGGGCTGTCATTTTCGGTAGACTTCGCTGTTTCAGGACGCGAATTCCGACACTGAAGAGAGCCGTACTTACGGCTGCCGAGACTAGAACGACAGCCAGCGATGCGACACCGACACCGAGCGCGAGCACCGCGAGTACCCCGAGAGTGGTCAGCGCAGCCTGTGCAAACAGGGCCCCGAACGCGAGCCAAATCAACGAATCGAACGTGCTCGCCACTTCGCTCACGAGCTCGCGGCGAGCTAGCGACAGCTCGGCTTGCACCAAAGTCTTGGCTTGATGGAGCGCATCTTCAACCAAGTCCCCTAATTTCGGCTGAGTGGGCTCGGGGGCGTGCGGTCTCAGCGATTCGGACATCATCAGGAGTAGTGCACTCGTCGTGCCAGCTCGGTTGTCGCGCCTTTGTGCAAAGGGTTGGTGAATTTGGCCTCCTCTGACCGAGTCCAGGGCGCCATTCGTGGCGGGTCGCCTCACGGCGAGGCGAGATGTCTCGCGAAACTCGAAAAGCGTCGCGCTTTCAGGCGCCGCACGAGTTGGCATCGCGCTTGCGTACCGAACCCCAAGCGCACTTGGCCGTGGTCGGCGCAGGGGCGCGGTGCACGCAACGCGAAGGAAGGAAGGCAACATGGACTTCAGCAAAACAGCCCAAGAAGTGGGCTCGGCGATCGGTGTTACCGACCTAATCGAAGCGGCCTCGGCGCTCAGTCTCAAAGAGGTACTCGGAATGATCGGCTTGGAACGCAGACCGAGCGCCCTGGAGGGCGCTCTCCCCGCCATGGGCCTCGTCGCGGTGAGCGCCGCGGTTGGTGCGGGCATCGCGCTGTTGCTCGCTCCGACCTCGGGCACGAAGCTGCGCGCCAAGCTCTCCGAGGAGTTGGACGGCGCCAAACACCGCTTGAGTGATCGCAATAGCCACCTCGACTCTAGGCCCACCAGCAAGAGTTCGCGACACGCGGTTTCCTAAACCGGACAGCGCCCCTCAGTGCTCGACCCAAGAGAAAGATTGAATCATGCCTGAGCAACAAGCTGACACCGTCGACATCCTGGCCCTGCACGATCGCGCAGGCACACGTCAACGCCACGAACGCATCGCCAGCGTCGCGGCTGGCTTGATCCTGGGCGGGGCGGCTGCGCTCAGCGGACGCTCCGTCACGCGCACGTTGCTGGGCGCCGCTGGCGCGGCGCTAGTTGCGCAGGGCGCCAGCGGCCTCAGCTTGCGTCAGATGAGTGCGTTCGTGACGAACTTGTTCACGCAGCGGAAGGATCTCGAACGGCGTTTCAAGGATGGCAAGTACGACGTCGTGGACGCGGCGTCGTTTGATTCGTTCCCAGCCAGCGACCCGCCCAGCTACTCACCTGGAGTTGGCTGAGCGCCGCTCGGCGTCACTGCATCCGATGGCTGGTAACGAAGCCGGGAAGGGCGCGCAAGCGCTGATCGTTTTGGCGGCCGCCGCGGTCGTGGCGGGGGCGATCAAGCTGTCTGCGGTGTTCATCGCGCCGTTCCTGGTGGCCGCCTGCATCGCCATCGCGGTGCAGCCGATCTTCCGCTGGGTGCACAGCTCGCGCATCCCAGATTTCGGCGCAATCGTCATCTCTCTCTTGGTGGTGATCGGCCTGTTGACCGGGGTGGGTGCGCTGTTGATTGTGGCGCTAGCGAACGTAAGCCGCTCAGCGGCTCAATACGTGAATTCGCTGCACCAAGTTCAAATGGAGGCGACGGTGTGGCTGGAAGCGCACCACCAGCATGCGCTCGCGCAATCACTGTACGGGTCGCAGCTAGATGCTCTGACGCAACAAGCCACGACTTACGTGGTCATGGGCGTTCCGACAGTACTGTCCACGATGCTGACGGTACTATTGCTCATTGTATTCATGCTGCTGGAAGTCACTACGATGCCCAAACGGGTGCACGCGGCCCTCGGCTGGTCCCCCAGCACGTTCCGTGACTTTTCGCGGACAATGTCTGAAATTCAGCGCTATTTAAGCGTCAAAACCGCGACTAGCGCAGCCACTGGCCTGGGCTGCGGTCTGTGGTGTGCCGCCTGGGGAGTGCCGAACCCCGCATTATGGGGGCTGGTGACTTTTGCCCTCCACTATATCCCTACTGTCGGCAGTTTAATGGCGGCGATGCCACCGGTCTTCATCGCGCTGACAGCATTTGGGGTTGGTCGGGCATGCGCGGTGGCTGCGGGGCTGGCGTTGATCAGCACGGTGATCGGCAATTTGATCGAGCCGAACGCGCTGGGACGTTCGCTCAGCGTCTCGCCGTTGATCGTGCTGGTGTCGATGTTCGCGTGGGGTTGGTTACTCGGACCTATCGGCGCTTTGCTGTCCGTCCCGCTCACTTTGATCGCGAAAATCGTACTTTGGAATACGAGCGACCTGCATTGGGTTGCGGTGTTGCTCGGTCCAACCCCCCGCGCCACGACTCGTCCGTCAGACCCCTCCGACTCGGCAGCGCGTGATTCCTTGTTACCGCAACCGCGCGGGTCAACGAGCATCACGCCCCCGCCCTCCAGGGGCAATGTGTCACAGGTGAAAGGCTCTGATGCGATCGAGCGCGGGGCATAATCCGGGCGATCCGCGCCGCGCGACCTGACCCGCGGCGCTGGCACGAACCGTGCTGAGAGCCGCCCCGAAGGCTCATCATGTCACGACGCGCACGCCTCACTGTTCTGGAACTTGGAGCCTCCCCGACGGCCTGGGCCTCGTGCCGCGGCCTGGGGACGGATGACTGGGTCGTCGTCGCTCAACAGCGCGACGAGGCGGCACCGGAATTCACCGAGCGCGTGCGCCAGCGCGCCCGCCGCCTGACCAAGGAAGACGCGCGCATCGAGTCCGTAGACGTGTACACCGCCTCTCGCTTGGATGAGCGAGACTCCTCGGCACGCCGAGACGTGATTGAGGCGTTGGGCGGTCAGCTGGCAGCTGGCGGCCGGCTGACACTTTGGTCAGCCAGCGACGACGCCCACACCGACGCAGAATTGACTGACATTCTGGCGGAATTCGCGCCCGCGCTCGCAGAACGGCAAATCGCGATGAATCATCAAAACTGTGAGTCGGAGCAGCGTTCCGGGATCCGACACGTCGCGCCGGCGCGTCCTGTGACGGAGTCTGACAGCGGCTTTTCCTTTGACGAATTCGGCTGAGCCGGGAGCAATGCCCAGTAATACACAGGCTGGGGATTACCTGGGTAGGAAGTCGATAGATTGCAATCCGGATCCGGCGTTGTGTCCAACGCGTGTCGGTCCGCGTGCGACAACCGGCTCTTATCTCCCGTCGCTTACAAACGAAGATACGGGAGCCTGCTGCATGACGGAGCACAGCGTCTCCGGCGACAACGGGCCCGAGTCGCGCAGCGTTGCGTACAGATCGCGACCGGACAGCAGTTCCATCACGATGTACGGCTCACCGCTGTCCAGAGTCCCGCAATCGAAGACCTGCGCGACGTGACTATGGAGTTGGGCGGCGAGCCGCGCCTCGCGCGGTAGCGGTCGGCGATACGCGATCCGGGCGCGAGGGTCGCCTCGCCGCAAGCGTCTTGGGCGGCCGCCTCTGCCGTCACGGGCTCGGTTTCCAAAAACGGAATATCGAGAACCGAAGCACGAGAGGCGGAGGCCATCACGATAGCGCCCCGTTGGTGGGGTGGTCCGAGTCAGGTCTAATTTCATCGGAGGCGTAGCGCTCAAGTTTACGGTGCAGGGTGCGGCGGTCCAAACCGAGCGCGTGGGCCGCGCGTGACTTGTTGCCTTCGAGCAACTTCACGACGCGCACGATGTAGCGCCGTTCAAGTTCGTCCAGCGGGACAATCTCACCCGGTTCGTCAGCAGGGAGCATCAGCTTCCCGCTGCGCTGCGCCCGCAAGCGCGGCGGCAAGTCATCGATGCCGAGGTGACTGAAACGGGCAAGCGCGACCGCGTGCTCCATGCAGTTCTCCAGCTCGCGCACGTTGCCCGGCCAGTCATAGGCCAAGAGCCGCTCTGCCACTACGGACGGCAAGAACATCTCGCCTTTGTGACTGCGTTCCGCAGAACGCCGCAGGAAGAAGCTGGCGAGCTTCAAAACATCACCAGTGCGTTCGCGCAGGGGCGGCACATCGATTTGCACCACATTGATGCGGTTCAACAGATCTTCACGGAAGCGGCGCGCACCCACCTCCTCTTGCAGGTCGCGGTGAGTCGCCGCGACGACGCGGGCCTTGAACGGAATTTCCTCGTTCGACCCCACCGGGCGCACCGTGCGTTCCTCCAGCGCGCGCAGCAGCTTGGCCTGCATCTCGAGGGGCATGTCCCCCACCTCATCCAAGAAGAGTGTGCCGCCGGAAGCACGCACGAATAGGCCATCCTTAGCCGACTTGGCATCAGTGAAAGCCGACTTGGCGTGACCGAACAGTTCGCTCTCCAGCAGCCCCGCGGGCAACGCGGCGCAGTTGATTGCCACGAACGGCCCATCAGGATGCGGGCCCGCGGCATGCAGCGCCTGCGCAACCCGCTCTTTCCCGGTGCCGGTTTCGCCTTGAATGAGCACCGAAGCGTCACTCGCGGCCACTCGCCGGATAGTCTCGTACACGCGGCGCATGGCAATGCTGTCGCCGATGAGTTGTTTGTCCGCGGACAGGTCCTTGTCCGTGTGCAGCTTTTTCACCTCGTGCTGCAGCCGTTGGTGTTGAGCCGCTCGCGCAACGCACAGTCCGAGCAGCTTCTCGTCCACTGGTTTGGCGAGGAAGTCGTACGCTCCCGCACGCAGCGCGTTCACCGCAAACTCCATATTTGCGTGCCCGGTAACCGCGATGATAGGCGCGTCGCAGCCTTGACGAATCAAGCGACCACACAGCTCGAAGCCGTCCATAGGGGACATGCTGAGATCGGTGATAACCACCGAAAAGCGTTCTCGCGTTGCATGGTCGAGCGCTTCTTCTGCTGAGGTAGTCGCGGTAACCGTCCAGCCGAGGCGAACGAGCATCGCCCGCAACAGCTCACAATGGTCTTGGTCGTCATCGACCAGCAGAATCGAATTTCTCATGGTTAAACCCTGTCGGTTTTCACGGGGAACAAGCGCCCAACGAGCACGAGCCCTCTGGCTGCAAGGCTCATGCCGACAGATAGGCCTCATTTGCGAGTGGTTTTGCGTGGCGCCCCTCGCCGCGTGCGCCCACGAAAGCCGCAAAATGTCACAATGTTTAGTGCCACGGGGCGGAGCGCCGCGTCCGCCGGAGCCACAGCCGCTCAGCACCTGGCGCCACGCGGGTGACTGTGCGTGGCGCTCATCGAGCCGTCTACGAGGAGCACCCAGGCGCTGTGACGGATTGTCACATGCCGGGCAAACGTGTCACGCTCACCTCACGAATTCAGCCAAAAACACCCTCTCGAAAGTGTGCACACCTGCCCAAAAAGCGTGCGCTCGCTGGGTGTGGCGGCTAGGCACGTCGCTTGCTTGGAGGCTCGCACAACGATGAGCTGCCACGCTTGCTTTGGCCGCTCTCGCGAACTCAAGTTCTCAAGTCCCAAGCCTTTCTACCCTGAGTAGGTCACATGAGTAACGGTCGCAAAATCCTGGTCGTAGATGATGACGAAGCCACGTGTGACTTGCTTCAGATGATGCTGAAGCGTCAGGACTACGAAGCCGTCACCG
>JBDTJC010000317.1:0-12861 GCA_039936055.1 Polyangiaceae bacterium
CGATTCCGTCAAATAGCACCTCGTACAGCGCAGGCGCCAACGTGGTCGCTATCCCGATACTCGGCGGACTCCACAACGACTACCGGGCTGCCGCGTGACCGCGCGGATCAGCGATGTAGCCAAGACAGCCCGGAACAGCGGCGGGAGCGCTTGGTTGTTAGGCCGGCGCTGGCGCGGCCACCGCGGCGGCCACCACGGGAGGCTGGCGCAGTGGACGCTCCAACCGTGAGGGCCGACCGCCGCAGCGCCGTCTGAAGTGGATCCGTCTGGCCGCCGCCAGGGGCGGCGGTGCCCCCGTCGCGCGCTCTGGCACGGAAGGCCCCTCGGGGCGTCCGCGCGCTTCGAGCGCGACGGGAGATGCCAAGGAGCGCAACGACGACCAGGGCGATGATGAACTGGAAAGTCACCGGGAGCATTCGGACCGCTCAGGATGCCTGCCCTGAACGGACAGTTCCATACTGTGTTCCTGCCGCGGTTTATGCCAAAATCCATCCGGATGTGTTTCCGGACACTACGGGCACGAATACGGGCGCGAACGAGGTGTCTCCAACCTAGCCCCCAGACTTCGTGGAACGCCCTGTTCTCCCACCGGAAAAAGTGCTCACGCGCGAAGATGACGGTACACTGATGGCTGGTGAGGAACAGTAGATAGCAGGCGCCCCTACGTCCCCACTACGTGCATTGGTGGGGGGCCATGGAGAAATAGACTTGAAAAAGATGAAGCCGCGTCGAGTGCCGGCATTCCCGTTTTCGTTTTTCCTGGTTGCTTTTCTCCCTCTTGCGTGCTCGACGGGCGGCCATCCCGACGGTGGAGTCGGCGGGTCCACCGCCTCGGGCGGGAGCAGTGCCTCCGGCGGCTCGTCAAGTTCGAGCGGTGGGTCGAGCGACTCCGGCGGAAGGGCCGCGGGCAGCGGTGGCGTTGGTCCCGTCAGCAGCGGCGGCACAGGGACTGGCGGCACAGGGACTGGCGGCACAGGAACTGGCGGCACAGGGACTGACGGCGCAGGGACCGCGGCGCGTCAGGACGTCAACTTCAACCAATCTTGGAAGTTCAAGCTCGCCGATGTCTCGGGCGCGCAGGCGACCACCTTCGACGACTCTTCATGGAGCAACATCGGCCTGCCCCATGCCTTCGACCTGCCCCACTTTTTAACGTCGAAGCAATACGTCGGCTACGGCTGGTACAGAAAGCATTTCACGGTCCCGGCGTCCTGGTCGGGGAAGCGCGTGTTTCTCGAGTTCCAGGGGGCGTTCGATCAGGCGGAAATCTTTCTGAATGGCACGAAGGCCGGCCAGCACATCGGAGGATACAACGGATTCTCGCTGGACATCAGCTCCGCAATCACGACGGGCGACAACGTTGTGGCGGTTCGACTGAACAACAACTGGAATGCGCAAATCCCGCCGCTGACGGGCGATCACACCTTCCAGGGCGGCCTCTACCGCGACGTAAACTTAGTCATCACAGATCCCCTGCACGTCACCTGGTATGGCACCTGGGTCACGACGCCGACTCTGGCCACGAACACCGGCTCGTCGAGCACCGCGGAAATCAAGACCGAGGTCCAGAACAGCCGCACGGATGCCGTCAGTGCCACGCTGAAGACAGATATCGTTGACAGTGCGGGCCAGGTAGTCGCCACCGTCTCGTCGCAGCAGCAGATCGCCGCGGGCGCGACGGTGATGTTCGACCAGACGACGCCCGCGATCAGCAGTCCTTCGCTGTGGCACCCCGACCACCCGACGATGTACAAGGCGCTCTCCTCGCTGTCGGATACCACGGGCACCGTCGACACTTTCACGACGCCGTTCGGGTTCCGCTGGTTCAGTTGGACGTCAACGCAAGGCTTCACCCTGAACGGTTCCCGTTATTGGCTCCAAGGCGCGAACGTGCATCAGGACCACGCGGGCTGGGGAGTTGGCGTGGCCGACTCGGCCCTCTACCGCGACGTCAAGATGGTCAAGGACGCAGGGCTCAACTTCATCCGGGGCTCTCACTATCCGAAGGCGCCGGCCTTTGCGGATGCCTGCGACCAGCTCGGAGTCCTATTCTGGTCGGAGAACGACTTTTGGGGCGGCCTTGGGGGGACGTGGAACTCGTACTCGGGCGCGTACCCGAGCACCTCGGCCGACCAGTCCGCGTTCGAGACAAACGTTCTAGCGAGCCTCACGGACATGATCCGCATCCATCGCAATCACCCCAGCATCATCGCGTGGAGCACCGGCAACGAGGACTTCTTCACCGGTGGCCCAGCCGCCAACGTTGTCGCCCTGCTCAAGAGTGAGGTCGCCTTGATCCATAAGCTCGACCCGTTGCCGGTGGGGCGCCCGGCAGCTCTTGGCGGCGTGCAAGCGCCCATCGGAAGCACCCAAGGTGACACGCTTGGCGACGTGGCCGGCTATAACGGCGATGCAACGGGATACAACAATTCCACGATCCCGCACGTGGTCTCCGAGTACGGCATCACAAACGCGGACCGTCCGGGCACCTACGATCCCGGCTGGGCAAACCTGGCGGTCACGGGCGGCATGCCCACGCAATACCCGGCGCGCGCGGGAGTATCCAAATGGTGCATGTTTGACTACGCGAGCCAAGACGGAAGTACCTATATGAATACAGGCATGGTCGACTACTTCCGTATTCCGAAGCGGTCCTACTACTGGTATCGCAACACCTTTGCGAAGGTCGCGCCGCCAACGTGGCCGACCTCCGGGACGGCGGCCGCGCTGATGCTCACGTCGAGCGCGACGACGCTGACAGCGGTCGATGGAACGCAGGATGTCTGGCTGCTGGTCACGGTCGTGGACTCGAGCCGTAAGCCCATTAACAACAATGTCGCGGTGACGCTCACGGTAACCTCGGGGCCCGGAGAGTTCCCGACCGGCCCGACGATAACATTCACGCCCGGGACGGGCAGTCCCGCAAACGATATTGCGATTCGTGACGGTCAGGCTGCGATCGACTTTCGGACCTACTCATCGGGCACCAGCGTGATCACGGCCAGCTCTCCGGGCCTGACCTCCGGCACCGTGACCATCACATCGCAGGGTAGCCCGGCATACGTGCCGGGCCAGACTCCCCCGGCGGACACGCGGCCATATCCGAGGCCCTAGCTCAGCTAGGGGCCCGAGAATGGCTAAGTCGATCGCTCTCGCTGCCGATGCATCGCGGCAAGCTTCGTTGCTTCTCAGTTACCCACCAACAGTATGCGCCTTCGTCGCGCCTCGCCAGCCGGGCGCCTCGACCGCGGTCATCGACCGACTTAGCCATTCGCGGGCCGTAAGGCTGCTGAAAAAGGAACGGCCAGGGAATCGACAGACGACCTCCAGTGTGATCTTTCTCCACACGCGCGGAGGGCAGGATTTCCGGGTAGAGCTTCTGAGGACGACCTCGCCGGGAAATCGGGTGCCGGCGACGCACCCGATTTTCCGAGAACACGCGTCTTGCCGATCAGGGCCCTGGCCGCGTTCGACCCCACGTTCGACGCGACGTACGCGTCGATTGTCCGGCCGTCGATTCGCCCGAGGCGGCTTATGAAGGCCAGCTCCTGATCACGTTTTACTCGGTGAGATCCGAGCGACAATTTCTGCGAACGGTTGGACTACGACCTCCCGTTTCGCTTCTTCCTCGACATGAACGGTCCCAAGACTCGCCAAATGCGGCCCGAAGATCTACGATCGGGCCCGCCGTTCAGGCGCTAATACGATTGAACCAAGGTGGATAACATGAAGACTTTTGCTTCGCTTGCTGTCATCGGTTGGGTGGCCGCCATCTCGGCTTGCACGAACAACGCGGCAACCGGCGTGACCGGCGGCACGACGAGCGGCGGCACGACGAGCGGCGGCACGGCCGCGGGTGGCACGGCCGCGGGTGGCACGGCAAGCGGCGGCACGGCCGCGGGTGGCACGGCGAGCGGCGGCACGGCCGCGGGCGGGGCTGGCGGAGGAATGCCGAATGACTCGGGCGGTAGCAGTTGCACAATCCCCGTGCAATTGGGAAGCGCCGCGTGCAGCACGTGCGCGTCGACATCTTGCTGCGATGAAGCAACCGGCTGCGATATGGCGGACAATGGTGCGGGCGGTGCAGCGGGGGAGAGCGGGTGCGCGAAGCTCGCTTCCTGCGTGAGCGATTGCGTCGTGGGCAATCCAGATGCGGGGGTAGCCCCCGGCACGACGCCCGACTGTTTTGATAGCTGCAACCCGTCTCACGTTTACAACGTCACCCAAATAACGAATGCCCAGATTTTGATCGCATGTCTAAGCAACGGATGCGCCAGCGCGTGTCACTGAGACCAACGGGCGGGCATCGTCGACGGATTGCTTCCGAAGTTTGGCCCTCGTAGTGTCCGAAAACCCGGACTGGGGGAGTCATGCGGCGGCTCGATGATAGAAGTTGAGCAACCCTCCGAGCCGCGAGCGGCATCGGACGGCGTCCGTCTGGCCATTGTCGTTGCTGGGCGATAGCCGGGGTGAAACGAGCTGACCTCTGATGCCTTGGTGGTAGCGCTCGGCATCGTAGTGGGCGACGAACTCCTTGAGCAGGTGCCGCAGGCGTAGCGGTTGTGGAGCCCGGCGACGCGGGGAAGTGCGACAACGCGACCGCAACTCGTGGTTCGACGATGCGCGGCACAGAGTAAGCCCCTTACAGGCAGCGTGATGGCGTTCAGCGCGCGCGGCCGCAGACTGTTCGGGCGATGTTGTCGAACACGAAGGGCGCAAACGGTCAGCAAGCCGCGGGAGCGAAGGCTTCGGGGCTACTAGGCGCGCTTCTGGGCGGCATGCTCCAAGGCCCAACGCTGGGGGATGAGCTCGGAGAGACGATGCATGGGCCAGCCCGCCTCGATCTTGCCGATGACGTCGACGAGGTAGCGGTGGGGCTCGATGTTGAGGGCGAGGCAGTTGTCGACGAGGGTAAAGGCGATGGCGAGGCGCTCGCCGCCACGCACGGAGCCAGTAAACAGGAAGTTGCGCCTGGCGACGGCAAACATTCTGAGTCGACGTTCGACGCGGCCGTTGTCTATTTCGAAGCGCCCATCGATGAAGCAATGCCTAAAGAACACCCGCTGGTTGATGGCGTAGGTAGTCGCGCGGCGAAGCGGGGATTTTGGCAGCAATTTGGGTGAAACTTGTCAACTCAGTCGTCGAGTGCATCGAGCAACGGGACCGAGCGCCGCCGTCGTTCCTCGCCGCGAGCGTCGGCGTCGAGGCCGCGGGCTTTGCAATCGGCTTCGACCGTGTACAAGTCGGCGAAGAGCTTGAGCGGGATGACCGCGCGGCCGTGCCGATAAATGCCATACACGGGCAAAACGATGATAGCTCGCGCTACGCTCGCTACGTGGCGTGCCGGCGGCGCAGCTGCGGGCGACACAATGTTTGTCGGCTCCTGGGAAGTATGGCCAGTGGCTGTTCTTCGACATTACGAGCGTGACGCACTGAGCGCGTTCGCCCGGACGCAACCGTGCTCGCTTTGCCCACCCTCGGCGGACTCGGCTCGGTTTGCTGGCTATTCGCTTTAGTTAATCTGAAAGCTCTTAGAGACTGTGACCGCGGACCCGCTGAACGATGGCACGTGGGCCTTGCGGAAGCCCGACGCCACGCAGCCACCGACGGCAGTGCCCGCGTATGAGCCCCCGCCAACCGTTGCCGTCGTGACACGACCGCTCGGCGCGAACGTCACCGTGGCCCTGCCTGTGCCGGTCGGACCGCCAGGCTTCTTGCACGCGTTTGCGGACATGGATGCGGCGGTCAGCGCAGAGATCGCCGACGACTTGCTGAAGGGCGGGGCGTCCGAAGCGCCAGCGGGGATCGGCTCTTCCTTCTTCTTCGTCTCGGCAGGCGCCGTGTTGCTGGTCTTCCCGACGCTGGCCACGGCCTTGTCAGCCGGCTTCGGGGTTTCCGGCGCTGCGCTCGCGCTCGGCGCAGCGCTGGCACTTGCTGCAGGCGCTGGCTCGGCTGACGGCGCGGGCGCCTCCTCCTTCTTCGCTTCCGTTGCGGGCACGTTTTCCGGAGCTGCACTGGCGCTGGCACTCGCGGAGCCTTCGGCGTTGGCGGAGCTGTCTTCGTGCTTGTGACCGAGCAGCAGCGCGAGCAAGAGCCCGATGATCACGACGCCGCCACCCACACCGAGCAAGAGCACTAGCTTGTTGTTGGCTGGCCGCTGCGCGACGGGCACGACGCCGGCTGCAAGTTGCACGGCAGTCGGCGGTGGAGGTGGAGGTGGCGCTGCAGGGGCCGCCAAGAGCGCCTGATTGTCCGTCCCGAAGAGCGCGCTGCTGCCACTGCCGCCGATGCCCGCTAGCCCGCCGCCGCTGCCCATTCCGAACGGATCATCCGGGTTGGAGATCTGTTGTTGGCGACCACCCGTGGGCGGAGCCTTGGGAGCTTTGGGCGAAGACTTTGGCGCCGGAACGCTGGGCGAAAAGCCGGCCTTCAGCGCATCGAGCGAGAACAGCACGGAGTTCTCGTTGCGCGCGCCGGTCATGTTGCCATCACCGTAAGCGGCGCTTCCTGCTTGCGGAACGACGTGCGCGCTCGTTGCGAGTTCTTCCTCCGCGCCGGCGGTATCGACGCCGCCGAACAAATCCTGCGTGTTGTCCGGTTGCGACGGCGAGCGCGCAGCGGGGCGCCCGAGCGCGCCGGCTTGAAGGGGCGCGTTCGCGCGCTTCGCAGCGCTGCCCGCAGCATCGCCGCCGAGTTGCGGGGCGAGCTCCGATTCGAGCACGGGGACCCAATCCCCCATGCCATCTTTCCAGACGAACGCATCGGCAGTGACGAGGCCCGTCGCGTAACCTTGCACTATCTCCTCGACGCTCATCGTGCGCGAGTCGGTGTCGCTCAAATTCACGGACCAAATCACAGGGGCCTCCGCGGGCTCTAGTGTGGCGTCGGTTTCGGCGTCGGAAATGCTCGGCCCACCGCCGTGCTGTCCGTCCACCACGATCGGGGTGCCGCAGCCTTTGCAGCGGATCTTGACCTTCCTGCCCCGGACTTTGTCGTCGGCGATCGTGTACTTCGCACCACACGCTTCGCAGGCTATCTTCATCGCGCTATCACCTTAGCAAACTCTACTCCGCTGACGCTACAACGGCCGTCTGCTTAATGAAGCGTCTGTGGCGCGACCCTCAATTCACAGGCACGAGCGACGCGCCGCACCCGCCGCAGAATTGGCTGTCTCCGCCGTATTGTTTGCCGCACACTGGGCAAATCTTTTTGGCGATCAGGGCGCCTTCATTGCGGACAGCGGCTTGCATTGCGGCCGGTAGCAGCTCTTCACCGTGCTTAGGACAGGTCAAAACGCCTGGATCGTAGCCCTGCCCGCAGATCGGGCACACGCCGCCACTGGGGCCCGTCGGCTCCGCGTTGCCACGCGCGGCGACCAGTCGATTGCCGTCGTTGGGGCAAAACGCGGCTTCCGGCGGATAGTCCTCGCGGCAAGTAGGGCAGATCTTGCCCAAAGGCGCGATCCCGTTTGGCGTCAGCGCTGGCGATAGGCGGACGCGCGCTACCCGGCTTTCCGAGGACGGAGGGGCGGCCTTGCTCCGACTGCGTTGCACGAGCACGAAGCCGAGTAATCCGAGGAACAGCGCCGTCCCGCCGACTACGCCGACGAACAGCACGCGGCGACGCTGCGAGTCGTCGCTCGTGACCACGCTGCCGCCGCCGAGCGAAGTGGTGGCGATGCGCGCGACGGCCGCGTCGCTCGACTCACCCTCCGCATTCAGCCCTTTTTGGGCGAGCAATGCGTCGTAACGTTGCTGTGAAGCGATGTCGACGACGACGCGCGCGGAGTGTCCGGAGACCGTCGCCTGCAGCTCCACCGTGGCTTCGGCCGCGTCGTCTGGAACGTGAATCTTCCCCGGCCCGGATAGCTCAAGCGCGGCGTGATCGGTCAGCACTTTCCAGGTGGGTGACACGCCGAGCGCACAACCTGCACTGTCGAGGACCACCGAGTGGAACTCGAAGCTCTCACCTGGGCGCATGAGCTTCTGTGACGGTCTCACTTCGAGACGCTCGGGCGCTCCAGAAGCCTTGCAAACTTTCGCTGCGGGTGTTGCAGCAGGCGCGGGGGTTGAAGTGGCTATTGCGGCTGGAGTCGCAGCGGGAGGGGCAGCGGGTGTGGGGTCCCCGTCACGTTGCAGCAGCGACAGGCCGCGCGAGCGGCGCACGCTCGCGGTGCAGTTCTGGCCTGCGATGACGAACTGATATTGTCCGGTTTCGTCGAACGAAATCGCGTTGTCGGTGGCGCTGATGGTCGTGATCAGTGTGGCTTGGCGCGGGTCACCTACTTTGGTTTTACAGGTGTTCTGCCACCGGCGCAGCCCGGCGCTGTGGCTCGTGCGCGCGAGCCCGGGGAATTGCTCCCAACACTCGGTCGTCGAGTAGTCGCGCCCGGCGCCACTCATGTGCAACTCACTGCCGGTGCTGGCGATGGTCAGCGTGCCTCCGGCAGCGCCGCCGCCGCTCGGCGCTGGACCGCACGCTTGGCCCCACTCGCCGATGCTCCAATCGGATCGCATGGGCGTCGCGCTCCAACGGCCAGCCAGTGTCGGTGGGGCCGCACGTGCTTCGCTGCTCAAGACGCAAAGCGTGAGCGCGATCAAGAACGGAAACAGCAGCAGTCGGCGCATCGCGAGTTCGCCTGGAAGGAGTGCATCGAGGGCACGGCTTGCCGAGGGCCTGGCCACAGTAGCGTCACTAGTCGAGTGTGGGCTAGCGCTTCGCTGCGCGCCGGCTGACGGGCCCTGGTCCGTGACCGCGCCATGCCTTGGGGGTGGGAGCGAGTAGGTGGAAATGACGCGCATGCGGATGCCGTTTTAACGTTCCTTTTCTGGGCTTTTTGCGTCGGTCTCACGTTGACACGGCAAATTCCAGGGTGCTACGGTCGAGCCTCGCTAAAGCTCCAATAATTCCAGGGCTTTCAGCGAGACGAAAGGGCGACGAAGCATGCGGATGCGGTTCACTCGGCTGGGTAGGCTCGGGCGCGCGGGATTCAAGCCCGGGACCGTGTGCGGAACCGTCGCTGCCACCTTGGTGCTTGCCGCCATCCCGAGCGTCGCCCGGGCCCAATCCACCGGCAATCCCCGCGTCGAGGGCGTCAACGGGGACGGCATGGACACCCACCTGTTCCGCCCTGCCATTGATTCCAAGGGCTTCTTCTCGGTCAATGGCTCGGACATTCTGGGTGCCGGCAACATCAGCTTCGGCCTCGTGCTCGATTACGGGCGCGGCATTATGCGCACGGCATCTGACCGCAAGCCGCTAGATGTGAACGGCCAAGAGTGCGCGGACGACTCCTGCGCGGTCGGAAGGGCTCAAAGCGGAACGGGCGTCAACGCACTCGTTCAGAACTCCTTCCAAGGCACGTTCGGCTTCAACTACGGCGTCGCCAACAAAGCGGTCGTCGGCGTCAGTATCCCCGTCAACTTGATGACCGGTGATGAAGCGTACGGCATCGGCGCGAACAACGCCCGGTACAGCTCTGCCCAGCTTGATTCGCAGACGCTCAGCTTCCTCGCGCTGCACGGCAAGCTACGCCTCACGCGCGTGGACCGCGGCATTGGCTTGGCCGTCTTGGTGCAGGCCGGCATTCCGCTCACCAGCGCGCCGCGTGACCTCGGCGCCGACCCAACGGCGTGGGTCTATCCGCAGTTCATTGTCGAGAATCAGTTCGGCTCCGAGCGTCGCTTCAAGGCCGGCCTCAATGTCGGTGGCCGCTTCCATGGCGGCAAGAACCCGCGTTTCGAGAATGGCGCTGACGGTAAGCCGCAACTCAAAGAAGGCATCTTCGAGGCCTCCAATCTCGGCACGTACGGCTTGGGCCTGTCGTACCGCGTGTTGGACGCGCTGGACCTCGTTGGCGAAACGTACGGCAGCTATCAACTCGGCGGTGAATCCGACAGCAAGCAGAAGCTAAGCGAAGAGTTCGTGGGCGGCATCAAGCTGTTCATCGAGAGCAACAGCTACTTGATGATGGGCGCTGGCAGCCGTGCCTTCAGCACAGGTTTCGAAGCGGCCAACCTACGCATGGTGCTCGGCTTCGTGTACGAGCCGTCGATCGGCGATCGCGATGGCGACGGCTACAAAGACGACCAAGACCAATGCCCGGACGAGCCGGAAGATTTCGACGGCTTCAAAGACGAAGACGGCTGTCCTGATCCGGACAACGACAACGACGGCATCTTGGACGTGAACGACCGCTGCCCGAACGTCCCGGAAGATTTCGACGGCGATCACGACGAAGACGGCTGCCCGGACATCTCGCGTGACGGTGATCGCGACGGTGACGGCATCCCGGATTCCAAGGACAAGTGCCCGGACGACCCGGAAGACAAAGACGGCTTCCAAGACCAGGACGGCTGCCCGGATCCGGACAACGATCAGGATGGCATCCCCGACAAGCAGGATTCCTGCCCGAACGACGCCGAAGACAAAGACGGCTTCGAAGACCAAGACGGCTGCCCAGATCCGGACAACGACAAGGATCAGATCCCGGACGTGAAGGACAAGTGCCCGAACGACCCGGAAACGTACAACGGCTTCCAGGACGAAGACGGCTGCCCCGACAAGGGCAAGGTGATCATCGAAGGCAACGACATCGTGATTTTGGACAAGGTCCAGTTCGAGACGGGCAGCGCGAAGATCTTGCCGGCGTCGGACAGCATCTTGGATGCAGTCGCCTCCACCCTAAAGGGCCATCCGGAGTTCACGGTGTTGGAAGTCGCCGGTCACGCCGACGAACGCTCCACGGACGAGTACAACCTGAACCTCACCCGTCTGCGCGCGGCCGCGGTGATGGAAGCGCTCAAGTCCCGCGGCGTCGCCAGCAGTCGCTTGGTCTCGCAAGGCTACGGTGAATACTGCCCGCTCGATCCCGCCTCGAATCCCACCGCTTGGGAAAAGAACCGCCGCGTCGAATTCAAGGTCGTGAAGACCGAGGACGGCATGACGGGTGTGGAACGCGGTTGCGAGACGGCCCGCGCCAAGGGCGTGATTCCACCGGTCGTGCAGTAATTCGAAGCAGTCGGCAGGTTGGCGCTGCGAGCCCAGCCTGCCGAGCGTTTCAGGTCACTGCCGGTCTCAAAAGGGATCGGGATGCTCGAGATCTACTTTGCGCCCGGCGACACGAACGAAGGCGAAATCAGCGCGCTCAATGTCCGCAAAGACGGCTACGGCTCGCTCGTATTTAACGGCGCGTCGCTGCTTCCTTCGGAATTGGGTTGATGGTCACCGAACACTTCGGTGACCACTCAGCCTTCGGCGTCGCGGACGAAGCGCTCCTACGCTTTGGCTTCGCCTCACTACTGCGCTGCACCGCCCCGGATCCAGCGTCGCCGAAGTCGTTGCGGTGCAAGCTACATCGTGGGCTCCGCTGATCAGTCCATTTCGCCGGCGTGCGCTTGCAGGTGCGCCACCAACTTCGGGCGTTGCTCCGGCGTGAGCACGCTCAGCACGGTTTCGACGAACTGCACCTTCGCGGTAGCGATGGCTTTGAGCATGTCTGGCGCGTCGCTGCCGACGCCGGCTTTCTTGGCGTCGAACTTGTCGCCTTCGAACGCGGTGCCCACGGCGTCCATGTGCTTCATGATGGTCAGCATTTTGCCTTTCATGGCGGCGTGCTGGCTCTCCATCTGCGCGCTGAGCTTGGTGCGCAGCTTGTCCTTTTGCTCCGGCGTGAGCCCGAGGTCCTCGGTCAGTTTGCCCAGCACACCCTCAGGTCCCGGCCCTTCGTGCTCGTGCTCCATGTGGCCGGCGCCCTTGTTTTCATGATCTTTCTCGTGCATCGGTGCGCCCGGTCCGGTGTCGCCCTTGTCCTTGGTGCCCAGGTGCCCAGGGCCGTGGTCCATGCCGCCAGGGTGGGCCATGCCGCCGTGATCCATGGCCTCGTGCTCGTGCATCTGCTTGCCCTTTTCGCGCATGGTCTCGATCAGCTTCTTGCGCTGTTCGGGGGTGAGGGCTTTGTACAGGCGGTTCATGTCGTCTTGCATCGCGGGCTGCGTTGCGGTGACGGCAGCGCTCATCGCCTTGATATCGGCGTCCGTCTTGGCGCGATCGATCTTGCCGGCGGCGACGCCCACAGACACATCGGCCTCGAGCTGCTCGCGCGGCTCCTTGGGTGCTTCGCTGTGTGTCGCCATGTCGGCCTTGATGCCGTCCACGGTCGTCTTCTGCTCAGGCGTCAGCTCCAAAGAGTCGAGGCCCATGGTGAACAGCTCCAGCATTCCATGGTGATGACCCATGTGCGGCTTGGGCGCTTCGGGCGCTGGCGCTTCAGTAACGGGAGCGGGCGGCGGTGCAGCGGGTGCCGGCGCGGCGGTGCTGAGTGCCGGCGGCGGCGGCGCGGGCGGCGCTTCCGGCGGCGCAGGCGGGGCGCTCGCACAAGCGGGCAAGAGCAAAGCCCCAGCGAGCACGGCAAACAGGGGTGAGGTGTCTGGGAATAGGCGGTATTTTCGCATGGTTTTCTCCGGCGGAGAGACTGCCGGACTCACACGCGAACGCAATACGTCGACACATTCGCACATGCGCCAGCGCGACTTCTGCGCGTTTTTCAGCGCGAAACGCGCGGCTATTCGGCCGCTTCGCGAGCGGCCGGAACCTGCCGCAGCGCTTCGACTTCTTCGACCACGGGTTTCGGGCTCACGAACGCGAGCCAGCTCTTCCAGATGGCCTCGCCCCAGCCGAGTTGGCGATACGGGATGCCCTGCTCTTCACACCAGGCCTGCACGAGCGGCTGCATGGCCCGCAGGTGCACGTAGCTGACCGTTGGGAAGAAGTGATGCTCGATCTGGTACTCGAGTCCCGAGCACATGAACCGCCCAAGGAAACCAGTGCGGAAGTTCAACGTGGTCGCCGCTTGGCGCAAGT
>JBDTJC010000318.1:0-12779 GCA_039936055.1 Polyangiaceae bacterium
ACAGGCCGATGACCTCGATCGGGAAGATCAGAATCCAGAGGTACCAGGCGGGGCCCGCCAGGTGGGCGATGTAGCCCCAGCCGTTCGTAGCCAAACCGTAGGCGTTGAAGCACACGAACACGACGAGGGCGCAACCGAGCGTGATGCTCAGGCTGCTGGTTGCGATCGGGAAACCCGGCACCAACGCCAGCACGTTCGAGAAGAAGACGAACATGGCCGAGGTGGCCACGACCGGGAAGTACTTCTTGGCGCGCTCGGCATCCATCACGCTCTTCGCCAGGTCGTAGAAGTAGCTGAGGAACGCCTCGACGAATGTGCGCAGGGTGAGCCGGTCTTCCGGAATCACGGCTTCGTCCGTCTTCTTCAGCTGCGAGCTCACGTTGGCAGCGATGCACAGCAAGATCAGCGCGACGAGCAGCGCGGCGCCGATGGGCTCGAAGCTACGCCAGGTCGGAGCCTCGTGCTGGACCACGGATGTGCCGAACGCGTGGGCGTTGGCACTCAGCGTCTCGTGCATGTAGCTGAAAAGAAGGGTCAACCAGGATGTATGCTCGGGCATTTCTTAACCTTGTCCAGGCGCCGGGGCCGCGGTTTTCAGCTGCGAAACCACGATGCCCAGCGGCAGGGCGGCATAACCAATCAAGAGCGGCAGCACCTGCGCTGAGCCACTGCGAACCAAAAACCAAACGCCCACGAACAACACACTGAGCTTGAACAGCGCGAGCAGGATCCACGGGGCGCGCACGCCAGCGGGGTACAGGAACGCGCGCACAACGCGAACGACGGACCAAAAATTGAACACGGCGAGGGCAGCGCCGAGCAGCACGCTCAAGCGACTGGCAGAACCCAACGCGAACGGAGCCCCCATGGCGAGCAGCGCGCCGACCACGGCCACCGACCACAACGCGGTCGTGGTGCCGTTTTGGTCAGTGCTTTCTCGTGCCATCTTCGTTGTACTTCTTTCGAGCTTCGCGGTCTGCGAGCTCCGCTGCTTCTGCTTCGCGGTTCGCGTTCTTCAACGCTCGCCACACCACTCGCGCTGCCGCTGCCACACCGTATGAGAGCCCAACCAGAGTGAGGATGCCGTGCGTGCCGAACTTCTTATCGAGCCACTGTCCGAGGAACAGGCCGATCAGAACGCTGGCCGCTAGCTCAAGGCCGACAGTTGCGTATCGGCCAGTACCTTTCCAGTGTTGCTGCACAAATGCTCCCAGTTGCTTGAGAGCGGCGGTCGCTTAGCATGGCGTTCGGTTGGGGGTCAATCTGTGGGGCAAAGTGCGTGCTATCGTGGACCAATGCGTCGCGGGAGCTGTGCGTTCGGAGTGCTTTTTCTGGTTGTTGGTCACGCCGCAGCGGCGGAACCTGGGACCGCGAGTCCCCCTGCCGAGGGCACTACGCCGGCAGCCTCAAAAGCGCCCGAGCTGACGCCCGCGCCAGTTGTGCCGAAGGCCGGCGCTGCGCCGCCGCCGGAGTATTACGTCGAACCGTCCGGGCCCCCGAGCGACGTCGCACCAGCGCCGGTACCGCAAGCGGCGGTGCCTACTGCGCCAGGCGTTCCGCCCGGTGCACCGCCGCCACCGAGCGGCGCGCCGCAGTCGGGACCACCCGGTCCGCCACCGCCGCCACCGAGCGATCCCAGTGCGGTGCCGATCTTCGAGCCACTACCGCCCGGGTTCTATCCACCCGGTGAGCCCGTGTTCGAACCGCCAGCGCCACCAGAGCCGCACCACGTTGCGCCGCGCACCGCGCTCTGGCTCGGCGCGCGCGTTGGCCTCTTCGTGCCGTTTGGCAGCGCCTTCGCGCGCGGCACAGCCGACGGCGCGGGCAACGTCAACTTGAAGGGCGTGCCGTGGACCAACTACGTCGGCACCGGACCCATGTTCGAGCTCGACGCAGGAGCACGCCTATCGCGCAGCTACAACGTGTTCGCGCTTTGGGAACGCGCTCAACTCAGCTCGGGCAACGGCGACCCGGACGACGCTTCCATCGGCAAATCGATGCGCGGCGAGACCGATTTTTGGGGCGGCGGTATCCGCGCCACGTCCAACGCGGACAACATCGGTTTCGTCACCGAACTTGCGGTTGGATATCGCCGCGCGCGCGCCAAGTACGAAGGAAGCGAAATCCAATTCACGGACGCGCCGTTCGAAGCGCGCCTCGGCCTGGGTGCCGAGTTCCGCCTGAATCGCTACGCCTCGCTCTCGCCGATGTTCACGCTGGGCGTCGGCTCTTTCGGGAAGATCCAGCGCGCCAGCAAGAACGGCGTCGCAGACCAGATGCAGCGCGACGACCAGGCCGACGGCCACGCCTGGGCGACCTTCACCATCGGCGGCAGTTTCGACCTGTTCGGCAGCAAGCGATAGACGAGTTATACTCACAGCCACGCCGATGCACGAACTCCTGACCATCGTCCTGGCGACCTCCAATCACGGGAAAATCCAGGAGCTTCGCGCGCTGCTCGCGGACTTACCGATTCAGTTTTTATCGGCCGCGGATGTGCTCGGCGAGCAGCCCAGCATCGTCGAAGACGGCGCGACGTTCGAGGCCAATGCGCTGCTCAAGGCGCGTGCGATTGCGAAAGCCACGCGCACGTTCGCCTTGGCGGATGACAGCGGGCTGGAGGTGGACGCGCTGGGCGGGCGACCTGGGGTGCGCTCGGCGCGTTTCGCTCACGAGCGCGCCACCGACGCCGAAAACAACGCCGCCCTGCTGCGCGAGTTGGAGAACATCGAAGAGGGCGCCCGCGGTGCGCGCTTCCGTTGTGTGCTCGCGCTGCTCAATCCCTGGCGGGATTCGGACGTGCACGTGGCCGAAGGCTCGTGCGAAGGCAGCATCGCGCGAGCCCCGCGCGGCAACGGTGGCTTCGGTTACGATCCGCTGTTCGTCGTCGCTGGTCACCATGGCAAAGCCATGGCCGAGCTCTCCGAAGTCGAGAAAAACCGCGTCAGTCACCGGGCACGCGCCGTCCAAGCCCTACGCGGCATCCTGGTGAAGCTCGTGAACGAGCGCCTGGACGAAGCGGAGCGCATCGCGGGCTGAGAGCTAAGCGCCCGTCTCGCGCGGCCCGGGAGCGACGTCTCCTGACGCCAAGTGAATCCAAATCCGCGTCCCACGCGGCTCGCGCGGTTCGAACGCGATGCTGCCGCCATGCGCTTCGATGATCTGACGGGTGATCGCGAGGCCTAAACCCGTGCCGTTACTCTTGGTGGTGAAGAACGGCTCGAACAGGCGGGCGCGCGTGGCCTCGTCCAAGCCGACACCCTCGTCTTCGACGACGATGTCCGACCCGCCGCCCGCGCCAGCCGACACGGCAACGGTGATACCGCCGCCGTTGGGCATGGCTTCGCGCGCGTTGCGCATCAAGTTGTACAAGGCCTGCTTGATCTGCGCCTCGTCAACGCGCGCGGGGATCGGCGTTTCGACGCTATTCACCTTCAGCGACACACCCTGCGTCTCCAGCTCGCGGCGCATGAACTCCGCGGCCTCACTGACGACTTCACGCAAATCTTCGACTTCCAAACGCTGCGCGCCGCGCCGCGCGAACGACAAATACTGCCCACTCAGCGCTGTCAGTCGCTCGACTTCGCGTCGAATGGCGCGCAAGAGCTCGCGCGATTCCTCGCTGGCGTGCGCGAGATCGTCCTCCAGCAGCTCGACGTTCAGCGCGATCGACGAGAGCGGATTTCGGATCTCGTGCGTGACGTGCGCTGCCATTTTGCCGATGGTCGCCAAGCGTTCCGTCGCGAGCAGCTCTTCGTTGGCACGCGCGATGGCCGAAACCATGCCTTCGAAGGTGGCCGCCAACTCGCCGATTTCATCGTTCGAGGTAACAGCCGTACGCGGCTTCAAATCCCCGCTGGCCACAGCCTTGGCGCGCTCAGTAACCTGCGCCAACGGACGGAGCACGCGCCGGGCGTACAGCGCCATGGCCCCGCCGACCAACGCCGTGAGCGCAGCCAGCGCAACGAGCAGTCGAATCGCCAGCACTTCGCGTTCGTGCGCTCGGTCCAAGAGCAAATCCACATTGCGCAGCGCGGTCTGCTCGAGCTGATTGAGTGACTTCGAGCCTTGCGAGCCGCGCGCCACGAGTTCATCGCGTAGGCGCTCCGCAGTGGCATCGTCGCGCCGGTCCAAGGCCTCGAACAGGCGGCTCAGGCGGTCGGCATCGCCGGATAAGAACGTCTCGATGGTGCCGGTGTCGGCGGAGAGCTTTTTGCCGACTTCGCGCGCGTTCGCGTCACTCGAAGCGAGGAACGCGCGTGCGATCGCGGCCCGCACTTCGCCGAACATGCGCGGCCGTCCAATGTGCAGCGCCAAATCGAACCAAATTCGAATATCCGCCGGGTTTCGCGCGGCGGTAATGTGGTTGAGCTGGGTGTTCCAGGTATCCTGCTTCGCCACCAAATCCCGCACGGAAAGCGCCAACGGGAAGTAACCGCTGCGCATCAGGCGCGCTTCACGAGCTGCGTTACGCTGGGCCAGCACGCTCCAGCCCGCCGCCAAGGCGAATGCGAGCATGATCACCGCGTACGAACCGAGCACGCGCGTCGCGACGGTACGCTTGCTCGGCCGCAACTCTGCGCGTCGCTCACTCGCTGCGTCAGTCATGCGAGAGGCCGAGGCTACGCTCGACGACGCTCGCGATGTCCACGGCGTCCGTCCCTTGCGCCCGAAACCGGCGCAGGCTCGAGGCGCACGCCGTGACCAGCACTCCGCCGCCGGCATCTGCGTGAGCGGCTAAGCGCAAGTCTGCGATGCGCGCCGAGGTGTCCGGCATCGAAACCGGTAGCATGCCGCCGCCGCCTGAACACTCGGCGCCAGCACGCTGCGCGTCGAACTCATCGGGCTTGCGCCCGAGCGCGCGCCCGAGCACAGCGCGCGGCGCTTCGTATTCGGACAAGCCGCGCCCGAGCGCACACGGGTCGTGGAAGCGCACCGCAGCGCCCGCGCCAAATCCCGGTATTGCCGCCAATTTTGCGCTCTGGTCCGCCGCCAAACGCACGAATGGCACCGCCCCTACATCACGCAACACGAGCGCACAACCCGGGTCACCGACCACAAAGCTGCGCGCGCCCCGCGTTTGCTCCGCCATTCGCGCATGCGCCACGTCGAAGCCCGCGCGGTCGCCGGCGTGCAACAACGGCGCGCCGCAACACCCCGGCACCAGGCGCACGGGGCCCGCTAGCGCGATCACCGAGCGCACGATGGCCCGCGCCTCGGCCCGCGCCTTGCGCAAGTACGCGCAACCCACCAGCAGCGCTACCTTCGCGTCCGAACGCACACCCGGTTCACGCGCAAGCTCGGCCAACGTCAGGCCCGCCTCCGCAATGCGTAGGCCATGGCGTCGCTCGCTTTCAAGCACGGGCTCAGGCGAAAGTCCGACGGCACGATACGCCGCACGCGCGCCGTACAATGTGTCCGCCACGGGATTCTTATGGACACAAAAATCAGTGCACTGGTGACAGCCGCTACAGCCCCAGCTCGTCGCCGCGATGCTCGCGTCGGCCGGCGCATCACCACGCGCGTCCAGCCACGCGGACGACATTTTCGCCCACGGGATCAACGCCTCGCGCGCCTCGACATTCGAAACCGGGCACGAGCCGCGACACAATTTCGGGCAATAGCCGCAGGTTTCCAGGGCTTTCTTCGAGCCGTGCAGCAGCGGCAAGCGCACGTCACGACTCATCGGTGCGGGCTCTTGAGCTGCGTGCCCTTGCCCGGGCGCACCGATGCTTTGCGCCCAGAGCTCGACTTCTTGGCCGTGCCAGGAGTCGCTTCGCGCACCGGCTGGGGCAGGCGGATCTCGAAAGTAGCGCCCGCACTCGACGAGCTGACCGAGACCGAACCACCATGCTCCTCGACGATCTTCTTCACGATGGCGAGGCCGAGCCCGGTGCCGCCGGCCTTACCCATGGTCACGAACGACTGAAACAGTTGGCCCTCGATCGCTTGAGGAATGCCGGGCCCGGTGTCTTTCACCGAGATGAGCAGATCCTGTCCATTCATGCAGGCACCAATGCTGAGCACACCGCCGGCTTCCCCCATGGCCTCGAGGGCATTGCGCGCTAGATTGTGCACCACGCGCGCGACGCGGCCTTCGTCGAAGCGCGCGGTGAGCTTGGCGTCCACGTTGAACTCGAGTTCCACCGGCTGGCCCGTGACTTCGAGCGCGAGCTGCCGCCGCACGTCCGAGAAAAACTTGTTCAGGTACACTTTGCGCACGAAAATCGCGCGTTCTCCGCGGGCAAACTCCAGTACTTCCCGCTGCATGGCGGTGAGCACGTCGAATTGCTTCAGGATCTCTTCCGAGTATTCGGCGCGCACTTGGCGGTCGTCCGCATCGGCCATCAACTGCGAGTAGCCACTGATTACGCTCATCGGCGATTTGAAGTCGTGAATCACTTGCGACAAAAGCCGACCGATTGACGTGAGGCGATCACTGCGCTCGCGGCTCTTGTTGGCGTTGAACAAGCGCACTGCGGTGGATACGTTCGCGCTCACCAAGCGCAGCAGTGAGACGTCGGCCTCGTCAAACGCGCCGCCGCCCTCGTGCGTGAACAAACCGATCGCACCGAGCGGCGAACTCTCGCCCTCGAGCGGCACCGCCAGCACGGAGGTCACCGGAAAACCGAAGCTGCCCTCGATGTGCACACTGAAGCGGCCGTCGGCCTCCGCTTTGGCAACGGTCAGGATGTCTGCCTCGGCCATGGCCGCGCCCAAAAAACCCTCCCGAGATTTTACGGGAATGCGCCGCAATTCTTCGGGATGCTTACCGTCGAGCACGTACTCGACCAAATCCCCCGATTCTTCCTCGGAAAGCAGCATGCCCGCGCCGCGCGCTTCACACGCCGCCGCGCATTGCCCGAGCACCGCGAGCGCCAATTCCTCGATCGTGGTCGCGCGCGCAGTGCGCCGTTCCAGTTCGAACAAAAGCGAAAGGTCCTGCAGTTTGCGCTCCAGCTGCTCGGTCGTGTCGACGAGCTGCTTGTTCTTCTGAATCAGCGACAAGAACAAGCGTGAGTTATCGATCGCGACCGCCGCCTGCGTGCTCAGCGCCGACAAGATCGACTCGTCTTCGCTGGTGAACTCGTGGCCGCCCTGCTTGTTCAGGACTTGAATCACGCCGATCGTACGACCCAGATGATTCTTGAGCGGTGCCACCAGCATGCTCTTCGTGCGGTAGCCGGTCAGCACGTCCCAATCACGCTCGAACTGCGGGTCGCTGTAGGCATCCCGGATGCGAATCGATTTGCCCGTCTGCGCCACCATGCCGGGGATGCCGTGCCCCAACTTCATGCGAATCGAGCGCACCTTGTCGCCGACCACCAGCCGGCTTACGAGCTCCTTCTTGACCTCGTCCAGCAGGTACAAGGTCGCCCGGTCGGCCTCGACCAGTTCGGTCAGCTTACTCAGGATGAGTTCGAGCAGGTCGTCCAAGTCGAACGTCGTGCCCAGGGCTACCCCGACCTCACGCAAGGCCGCCGAAACACGCCGCTCATGGCGCAGCGCCTCGACCGGGTCTAAAGACCGCCCTTCGGGGGCGTTTTCGACAGTTTCGCTCCCCGTGGTCACGTCGCGATCGAACCACGAACGCTCGCCCAGATCTACCGAATCATCCCCAGGACCAAACCGAGCCCAAGAGTGAGGGCGATCGCGATCCCCAAAAAGCACCTCACAGCCCACAAACTCGCACCACCGCGCGCCTCTCTCCCCAACGTGCCCGTGCCCGTGCCCGACTCTTCCCGCTCCCGCACCCCGCTCCCGCACCCCGCTCCCCCTCCTCATTCACATTCAGCTGACAAACGGCTCCCTGGAGGGACCGGGCACGGGCACGGGCACGGGCACGGGCACGGGCACGGGCACGTTTGAGAGGGACGTCGCTGTGTGGACGCGAATGTCGCGGTGAGACTGGGTCTCGGCTAGACTCAGTGGAGCTCGGCCGGGTCGCCACACGGGGTTGCCACAGGTCGGGAAGACGAGATGGCCTTGAAGCAGCTTCAGTTGATGGTGCGTGGTCGCGTGCAAGGCGTCTTTTTCCGCGCGTCCACGCAGCGTGAAGCGCGCCGCCTCGGGGTCACCGGTTGGGTGAAAAACCGCGCCGACGGCTCAGTGGAGATCGTGGCCGAGGGTGAGGAGGTCGCGATTCGCGAGCTCTATGGTTGGGCGCAAAAAGGGCCCAGCGCGGCGCGCGTGGATCGCGTCGATACACGCTGGCGCAGCTTTACCGGTGACTTCCCCGATTTTCGCATCACCGAGTGACTTGGCGCGCCGCCCACTGGCACACCGAGCTCGGTATGCTGCTCGTTGGCTCGCGTACTGCCTCGCGCTGACCGGCAGCGCGCTGTTCGCGCTGACGCCCGCGCGCGCCGAAGCTTCGAACAAGGGCGCGCAGTTGCCGGAGCTCCCCGCGATTCCCAGCATCGAGGTGCCGCGTCCCGCGCCGGCAGACCTGGAAGAGCTCGACGCGCGCCTTGCCAAGTTGTGCTCGGCCGACGAAGCCGAACGCGAGGCCGCGCGCCGCGAAGCGCTCGAAGTGGACGCCAAAGCCGTGCCCGCGATTCGCTTTCGCTTGGCCTCGACGGCCGAGAGCACGAATCACGACGACCTCAAGGAGCTGTTGCTCAAGATCCGCCGCAAAGGCCGTGATGACGCGCGCGATGAAGACGCGGACAGCGGCAAACACGGCAAAGTCAAAACTCCGGACTACCTGCAAATGGCGTCCGAGCACGCGGACCCAAAGTCCAAGCTGTGGTGCAGCTTGGTCACGGTGTTGGCGGAGAGCCGCATGCTCACGCAAGTCGGCACGGTGGAAGCCGTGCGCGGCTTGATTGACGTGTACGTGCGCTACGGCGAATTCCTGCGCGTCGACACGCAACTACAGCTCGAAGCTCTCGGCGACCGCGCCGTACCTGCGCTGATTGAAACGCGCCGGCACCCCGCCGAGAAGATCGCCAAGTGGTCCGCTCGTGAGCTGGATACGTTGGGCAAAGCAATCCCCAGCGAGACCGTCCAAACGACGGACCTGCAGGTCTTGGCGGACGTGCTCCGCGCTTACGGCCGAGTGCGCGATCCGGATTCGGCGCGCATCGTCGTGTCGTTCGCGAATAGCGAGCGCGCACAGATCCGTGAAGCCTCGCGACAAGCGATCGCGATGTTCGGTGAAGTGGGCGCCTGGCAATTGCGCGATACGTACGAAGACGTGGTCGGCAAGAAGCCGCCGCGCGATTGGAACTGGGAACGCACCGCGCGCGAATTGTTCGCCGAGTTCGATCGCCTGCGCTCCGCCGAAGTCTCCAAGCTGTACGACGCCGGTGCAGCCGCCCGTGAGCACGGGGATCTGGAAGGCATGCGCCAAGCCTTCGACCAAGTGCTGACGCGCAGCCCAGACTACCCGAGGCGCGAAGAGATCGCCGCCGCATACCTGCAATACGCCCAGAAAAATGCCGAAAAAGCCGGGCCTGAAGTGCTCTCGGCGCTCCGCCGCGCCGAACGCTTGGGCAAAGGGACAGGCGTCGAGAAGACCGCAACCAGCCTGCGCTTGACGATGGAAGCGGACGAGCTCTCCAAGAGAGGGATCGCCGACCGCACCTTGCTCAGCCGTGCGCTCGAAGCGGACCCGACGAACAGCCACGCTCAACGAGAACTGTCGCGCTTTCAAACCGCCGAAGTACGCGCCGACGACTCCTCGCGCTACGTGGCCGCGGGGGCGATTGCCTTCGTCGCCCTGGGCGGCATTGCCTTCGTGCTGCTGCGCCGTGAAACGCCCGGTGCCACCGACAAACCAAGTGCCGCCGCGGATCACGCGAGCGGCGCGCCGCCCGCGCCTGGGCCCGACCCCGCAGAGCCCAACGTACCCACAAAAGAACCGAGCACAGCGGGTCAGCGCGTCACCGCGTCGGCAGAGGTCGCAGAACCGGCAGAGCCCGTCCTTGCGCCCACTGAAGCAACGAAGCACGAAGCACAAAAAGCCGAAGAGCCCACACCGCCCGAAGGCGACGTGAGCTCTGTGGCAGCGAATGAGTCCGAGAAGAACCAGTCGTGAGCGGGGTAGCCGGGTAAAGCGCTCAGCGCCCTACCCGAACGACTCAGCCTGCGGCTTCGGCTTTGGCAGCCTTCTTGGCCGCGGCCGGAGCGGCCTTGTCCTTCTTCGCCTTGGGCGCCTTCTCGGCAGCAACCGGCTCCGCAGCAGCGCGCGGCTCGCCCTTGTCGACGAACTCGATCATGCTCATCGGCGCGTTGTCACCGCGGCGACGACCGAGCTTGATGATACGCGTGTAGCCACCCGGGCGCGCCTTGAAACGCTTCGCAAGGTCCACGAACACCTTCTCGATCAAGTCGACCTTGGTGCTCTCTTCGCCGTCTTGCGTCACCTGGAAGCGACGCAGGAACGTGCCGACCTGCTGCTGCGCGGCCTGACGGCGCGCGCGGTCAGCAATGCTCAGCTTATCGTGCGGGGTATACGCAACCTCACCTAGGCGAACCGCCTTGGTGATCAGGCGTTCCGCGACACGGCGAAGCTCTTTGGCCTTCGCGTCCGTGGTCTCGATGCGCTCGTGCGCCACGAGATTTGCGGTCAACGCGCGCAGCATTGCGCGGCGGTGACTGGTGTTGCGGCCGAACTGTCGACCTGAATTTCCGTGCCTCATGGGACTACCTGACTTTAACTAACTTTGACTGCAGAGCCTGTGCGTTTTGGGTAGGGGCCCAAAACCGAGGGTGGGGCCCCGTTGAATTCACTTCAACGGGGCGGGAGCGGAGCTCCCGGAGACCGACGCGGCGCCCCCGACGACTAGGACGCGGATTGCTGCTGCTTCCAGCGGTCAACCATCGCGGGCCAATTGTCGAACTTCATGCCGAGCCCGAGGCCCATCGTGGACAGGATCTCTTTGATCTCCTTCAACGACTTGCGACCGAAGTTCTTGGTCTTGAGCATGTCCTGCTCGGTCTTCTGAACTAGCTCGCCGATCAGCGTAATGTTGGCGTTCTGCAAGCAGTTCGCCGAACGCACTGACAGCTCAAGCTCGTCCACCGAGCGGAACAGGTTCTCGTTCAGCGGCTCTTCGTCGCTGCCGGTCACCTGATACGAGGTCTCTTCCGATTCCTCGAAGTTGATCCAGATCGAGAGCTGTTCTTTCAGGATCTTGGCGGCGAAGGCGACGGCGTCCACCGGGCGCACGGCGCCGTTGGTCCAGACCTCAAGCACCAGCTTGTCGTAGTCAGTGACCTGACCGACGCGCGCGTTCTGCACGGTGTAGTTCACCTTGCGGATCGGGCTGAACAGAGCGTCGATCGGGATGGTGCCGAGCGGCATCGTCGGACTCTTGTTGCGCTCCGCCGAGACGTAGCCGCGGCCGCAAGCAACCGTGAGTTCGATCGAAAACGGGCCCTTCTTATCGAGGGTCGCGATTTGGTGAGTCGGGTTCAAGATGGTGAGGCCGTCGACCGTTTTGATATCGCTCGCGAGGATCGGGCCGGCGCCCTCCTTCTCGAGACGAACGGTGAACGTCTTCGGGGAGTCGACCTTGAACACCACCTCTTTGAGATTGAGGATGATATCCGTGACGTCTTCGACGACGTCCGGGATGGTCGTGAACTCGTGGAGAGCGGTCTCCAAGCGGACGGCTGTGATGGCAGCGCCCTGCAACGACGCGAGCAGCACGCGCCGTAGCGAATTGCCGATCGTGATGCCGAAACCCCGTTCGAGCGGCTCGCAGGTGAACTTGCCGTAGGACTCCGAATTCGATTCCGGGTCGAGCGTGATTGCCTTGGGGCGAATCAGGTCGCGCCAGTTACGGCTCATCATTTGTGTAACCATTCGAGCTGCTCCTTATTGGGGGTTCGCGCGACCGTCACGAGCAGTAGAGGAACCAACTCCCACTACGTACTCCGCGGTCAGCCCGCGTTCGCGAAGGCGGGTGCCTTCGCTAGAATCAGAGAATCGTTGGTAGTCGTAGGTTTGGAGCGGAGGCCCCAACGAGACAGAGGGTCGGGGCCCCAAACGCGCGGTTTGGGGTGAACCCCCAACGAGACAGAGGGGCGAGCCCCCCAACACGATCAGCGAGAGTAATATTCGACGACGTACTGCTCACGAACACTGGGCTCGTTCAGTTCGTCGCGAACCGGCATCGACTTGAACGTGCCCGCAAAGTTACCCTTGTCGACTTCGATCCAGCTCGGACGCTGACGGCTGTCGGCGGCGGTAAGCGCGGCCGCGATGTAACCAATCTTACGGCTGGTCTCGCGGATCTCGATCTTGTCGTTCGGCTTCACGCGGAAGCTCGGGATGTTGACGCGCTTACCATTGACCAGAATATGGTTGTGGCGAACGAGCTGACGCCCCTGAGCACGGCTCGAAGCGAACCCGATGCGCAGGACGACGTTGTCCAAGCGACGCTCGATCAGACCGAGCATCTCTTCACCGGTACGGCCCTTGAGGTGAGTCGCCTGCACGTAGTACCCGGCGAACTGCATCTCCAGCAGACCGTAGATGCGGCGCATCTTCTGCTTCTCGCGCAGGCGGAGACCGTACTCGCTTAGCTTGATACGAGCCTGGCCGTGCTGGCCTGGCGGGTAAGGACGACGGGTCACCGCACACTTTTCAGTGAAGCAGCGCTCGCCTTTCAAATAGAGTTTTCCGCCTTCGCGACGGCATAACTTGCAAACAGCACCTAAATAACGCGCCATAATCTCTCCGTCACACGCGACGACGCTTGGGGGGCCGACAACCGTTGTGCGGGATCGGCGTAACGTCACGAATCAAAGTCACTTTGAAGCCCACT
>JBDTJC010000319.1:0-2910 GCA_039936055.1 Polyangiaceae bacterium
TTTCCACGCTCTGGCGCGCGTGGATGCGTCTCAAGAGCGGCGTGATGACGGTGGGGCCGGTAACGATCACCAGCGTGCCGAACAGAAACGCTTTTCGCCACTCCCAGCCAAGGAACACATGGGCGAAAAATGCACCGCCGAGGGAAGTAATGATCCCGCCCAAGATGACCAAGCGTTGAATGGGCTTCTGCTGCGTTCTGAGCACACGCCAATTGAGGTTCAAGCCGCCTTCGAACAGGATGATCGCCACTGCGAATCCGACGATCCCTTCCAGCCCGCGCCCTAGCGCTTGCGGGCGAATCACGTTCGAGACGTCCGGACCCAAGAGGACGCCGGCGACCAGTAGCAATACGATGCCTGGGACATTGACGTGGCGCGCGACGACCTGCGCGAACACCCCCGCAAACATTGCCAGAGCAGCGACCAGAGCCGGATTTTCGAGTGCGTGAGGCATGGTTGGCGAGCGGGCCCGCTACCGGGCCATGACCGGGCCGAGCTTAGTCATGGCGCGAGCGCGAGTTCAGGAAATGTACGGCCTAGCGATGAGGGTCCTCGCATTCGACAGGCAGCGTTTTTTTCGTTTCCGGGGCTTGGGAGATCTCGGAGCAGCTTCTGTCGTGCTACGGGAGGTGAATGTATCGCTCCTTGGCATGCGTCGCCTTGTTTGGCGTTCCGATGCTCGGCTGTTCGAGTTCGGGTTCAACCGTAGCTCCGCCGGGCTCCGCAACGGCGGGGTCGAGTGCTCAGGGCGGAAGCGGAACTGCTGGCGTTGGCGGAACACTGGCGAGCGGTGGCAGCGGTGTTGCGGGCGGGGGCGTCGCGACTGGCGGCAGTGCAACCGCCGGCAGCGCCAGCGGCGGAAGCAGTGGATCGCTTGGCGGGGCTGGCGGCAGCGCGACATCCGGCGGCGCGTCGTCTGGCGGCGCGACATCTGGCGGCGCGACATCTGGCGCTGCTGGCGCGCCTGGCGGCGTCATCGTGGTGAGCGACAATTTCGATACGACGCCAGCCAACGGACCTCCCGACCCGCTCAAATGGTTGCCGCCCCCGACGGGTTCGATGAATGGCCCGACGATCGTCAGTGCCAAATTTCACAGCGCGCCAAACTCGGCGAGCTCCACCGGCACGTCGAGCGGCCAAGGCGCAGCGTTGATTCCGGTCTCAGGTTTGCCGACGCCGGACAATCATTTCTACGTACGTGTTTGGGTCAATTTCGCAAAGGCGACCAGCACGGTGGCGGGGCACGCCGCTTTTCTGGTCGCCGGGTCGACGAGCGATCAATCAGGAACGGAGCTCAGGCTCGGCGTCTCGATTCCGCCTGGCTTCGCCACGGCGATGGTTGATCTGAACTTGCAAAACCCGACGGATGGCCCCGGTGAAGTCACGCGCTTCTCGAACGGCTTCACTACTGGCGCCGATCCGCTGAACATGAGCGGCACGACCTTCGCCGCGGATACCTGGACTTGCGTGGAAGCGTTGTTCGACGGTGGGCACAATGAATTTCGGCTCTGGGTCGGCGGCAGCGAAGTCACCAACATGCACGTGACGAATTTCGCTGCGCGGACCACTGACCCAGCGCGCGTGGCGTGGGCACCGTCGTTCAAGTTCCTGAAAATCGGCGCCCAAAATTACTCCGGCGACATCGGGCAAGTCTGGTACGACGACATTGTCGTCGGCAGTGAACCAATCGGCTGCAATTGAGCCGCTCGGATCTATCCCCCCCTTGACGCACGGCGCGGTATTCACAGATTGAAACAGTTCAGGCGCTCTTCGAGCAGAACGCCTGAGCAGCGCCGGCCTGTGTGGTGAGGTCGTGCTAGGGTTCCAAGCAATGAGCCCGATCCGCGTACCCCTGCTCAGCGCGTTCGTGGGCGGCTGCCTGAGCAGCGCCGTTTTGTTCGGCCTGTGGCGGGCGCAAGCCGGCGCGGCAGCCCCAGCAGCCACTCAACAACGACCGCTCATTGTCGAGAGCGGGAGTGCTGTCGCGAGCGCATCGATCGCTGTGCGGAGTGGCGAGCCGCAGCCTGAGCTCGCTGCCGCCGTTGCACAGGAGCACGCGCCGACGCCGGCCGAGCAACCCGCTTCGCAGCCGAGTCAGGTCCCAGACAGCGCTGGGCCTGCGCCAGCGGGCAGCGCCGTTTCTGACGTCCTCATGGGTCTCGAAGCGGCCTATCGTGCGCGTGTCGCCGCAGCAGCGCCGGCGCCGGCCGCGCCACCGGAGGAGCGCGCAGTCGCCGCCGTCCCGTCGCAGAACGCTCTCCCTCCGACAGGATCCCCACCGGAGGCTCCCCCGCAAGCAGTCGCAGCGCTGGCCCCAGTCGCCGTGCCCGCCCCAGTCGCCGCGCTGGCCCCCGTCGCGCCCGCTGCTGCTCTGCCTGTTGCTGTCGCGTCTGTTGAGGCAACCTCAGCACCACCAGCAATCCCCGCGGCGCCCGCGTTCGTGGCCCAGGAGGACTTGCGCCCGTCTGAAGTCCATATCGGTGACGTGAATCAGAACACGTACGTTAGCAACGTGCGCCAAGGGGACGTGTACGTGATTCAGCCGCAGCCGTTAGTGATGCTGCAATACCTGCAACTCCTCGGCATGCCATCCGGCCTTGCCGCTTCCGCCGCTCCCGCGCGCCACGGTCGCGGAGCTGGGGCCCAAGGCGTGGCTTTTTCTAGCACGCTCACCAATCCTGATAACCCTTGGGGGTTTCACTTCCGCCCGCCCCACTTGGTGCACTGACGCGCTCGTTGAGCGGTATCGGTCGCCTGCCCCAATCCCATCACCGGTATCTTAGGCCGCAGCGACGCCCGCCGATTTTTGGTTTTGGCTTCACCCCGTCGGGTATCACGAAGCGCGTCGTTTTCGCTGCGCTCCGCTGCTCACGTAGCAGCCTACGCTCCGCTGCGGTGCTCCCGAAAGCC
>JBDTJC010000320.1:0-26002 GCA_039936055.1 Polyangiaceae bacterium
TGCTCTGAGGATCCTGGAGGAAGTAGGTCCCGCCGTTGAAGACCCAAGAGAAGTACGGCCACTCCCTGAACCGGCTCAACGCCGTGTACATGATGTCGCCGTGGGTCTGGCTGATGTACCAGTCACCGCCGTCACTGTGGAGGGCGATCCAGAAGAGGAGCGTGCCTGTGATGAGCGCCGCGACCCCAATCCAGTTACGCCGCCAGTTAAGTTGTCGCTCAACCATTGCGGGAAACGGAGCCATAGCACGCTCCAGCCGGGCCCAGCACATCAATTTTGGCCGATTGCCAGCGTAGCTGCGCGATGCTAGCTGGTCGCCGTCGCGGCCTCGCTCGACCTTTAACCTTGGAGTTTTTCCGCGTGAACGACGCTCTTCGGCTGTCCCTATTGAGCTACCCCTACCACGCGTCGAAACACACCGGCAGGGGGCATGACCGCTACGTCGCCGAGGTGGTCGACAACACCATCCGCGAGTGCACGAACGTTGCGTTGACTGTGGTGGACACCGGCTTCGCGAAGAACACTCTTCATGGGCTGCTAAGGCTGCCACGGCAGGCAGTCGATATGCTCCGCAGCAAGGCCGACGTGTACCACGCGATCTCACCCGTGGGCGGCGCGCCAGCCGCGCTGCTCGGCCGCAGGCCACTCGTCGTGACCATTCATGACTTGGTGCCGTTCCAGGTGTCCGGCTACGAAAGCGGCTTAAAACATCGCCTGATGCGGCAATGTTTCCATATCTGTATCAAGCTCGCTGACGCCCTCATCGTCCCCTATCAGGTAACGAAGGACGAGCTGGTGTCACGCCTGCACGCGGACCCGGCGAAGATCCACGTCGTCAACTACGGCGTCGACCATGATAGCTATTTTCCACGACCGCACATCGCGCGCGCGCCGCGAACCATTCTGTACGTTGGCGCGGTCAGCCGCTCGAAAGGCGTGGAGGTACTGATTCGCGCCTTCGCACGCATCAAAGCCACGGTGCCGGACGCGAAGCTCATCATCGGTGGCAAGAGCACGGTGGATCAGCCCATGCTGGAAAGCCTGGGCCAGAGCCTCGGGCTGAGCGGCCTCAGCTTCGAGGGCTTCATCGCCGAGGCGGATCTCGCCGATCACTACGCCAAGGCGACGGTGATGGTATTTCCGTCTCACTACGGCTTTGGCCTGTCGACACTGGAAGCAATGGCCTGTGCCACGCCCGTCGTTGGTGTACGCGCCCTCGATGCCCCGGAGTTCTTTGCGGATGCCGGCATTTTGGCCGAGCCGGACAACGAAGAAGATTTGGCCGCGTGTCTGACCCGGGTGCTCGTTTCCGAAGACGTTCAGCGCGAACAGGCGAAGAAATCCGTCGAACGCGCAGCGCTGTTCTCGTGGGCGCGGACCGCGCGCGAGAACGTCGCGGTGTGTGAGCAAGTCGCGAAGCGGCGTCGTTAGACCTGAGCGCGCTTGGCGGCAGCTAGCGACCGCAACAACTTGAGAGCGACCGCGCCCAGCGCGATGTCGACGAACATGTTCATCATGCGCGAGGCCACTGGCAGCACTAGGGCCAACGAGCCCGCGCCGGTACTCGCGCCACCGAGCAGCTCGTACATCAGCGCTTCGCGCACACCCAACCCGCCCGGCACGATGATCGCCAAGAAGCCCACGACGTCCGCAACCAGTGAAGACCCGATCACGAGCAGCGCGCGCGCGAAATCGATTCGGTAGCCAATTGCAAAACTGAACAGGTAGGCGCTGAGCCCCGAACAAACCCCTGCCCCGAAGTGAATCAGGTGCAGTTTGGCGAGCAGCGACTTCTTGACGTCGAAGTACGAAAAGTTCCGCTTCAGCAGCTTGTTGATCAGCAAGATCAAGCCGTTCAACAAGGCGTGGTTGAAGAGCACGCTGCATGCGTCCAAGACCAATAAACCGAGCAGCGCGAACAGCACGGGCGCCAGCGGGAAGTTACCGTGCGCGAACAGCAGGCACAAAAGCCCCAGGATCAGCGAGGTACCGAGCGAGATCAGCAGATTGATCAGGTTCACGTACACGATCAACGCTTTCGAGAAACCGAGCCCGTCCAACCAATACATCTGCAGCGCGTAGGACCAGATTTTCCCGGGAATGTATTTGGTCAAACCGCTCGCGTTGACAGCGGCTACGCTCTGCCGAAAATCGATCTGCCCCTTGCCGCGTGAAAGCGCGTTCATCGCGCTGTACCACGCGAACGTCCCGAGTAAGCACGTGGCGACCGCGGCCAGCACCGCGCCCGCCAAAAACAGCGGCGCGATGTGGAACTCGTGCGCCTTGACCTCTGCCCAATTGCGGTGAAAAGCCCGAAAAAAGAAGTAGCCTGTGGCGAGAACGATAGCCGCCGAGAGCAAGGATTTTACTAGGCGACGGCTATTCATCGAACAACGGAACTGTTTTCCTGGGGGTCTCACCCGTTGGACTCACCGCGCGCACTGAGGGCACTCCCGCACCCTACCACCCAGGAGCGAGGAATGGGCTCCTCAAGGCGTTTGACGCTCCCGGAGGCGCATGATACCCGCATCGAAATGTCAGCAGAAGCGGCCAAGCGCGCGCTCATCACGGGGATCACGGGTCAGGACGGCTCTTACTTGCTCGAGCTCCTAGTGAAGAAGGGTTACGAGGTGCACGGTGTGGTGCGCCGTTCCAGCTCGTTCAACCGTGGCCGCATCGACGCCGTGCACTCTAAACCGGAGTACAAGGATCGCTTCTTTTTGCACTACGGCGACATGCTCGACACCAACAATCTGAACCGGCTCGTGGCCAAGATCCAGCCAACGGAGGTGTACAACTTGGCGGCGCAGAGCCACGTCAAGGTGTCCTTCGAAATGCCGGAGTACACCGCCCAGGTGGATGCGGTCGGCACCCTGCGCCTGCTTGATGCCGTTCGCGAGAGCGGCGTGAATTCACGCTTCTACCAAGCGTCCACGAGCGAGCTGTTCGGCAAGGTGCAAGCCGTGCCACAAAATGAAACGACGCCGTTCTACCCGCGCAGCCCTTACGGCGTAGCCAAGCTGTACTCCTACTGGCTGACCGTGAACTACCGTGAGGCGTACAACCTGTACGCAGTGAATGGCATCTTGTTCAATCACGAGTCCCCGCGCCGCGGTGAAAGCTTCGTGACCCGCAAGATCACGCTCAGTGCCGCCCGCGTGAAGCTCGGCCTGCTGGACAAAGTGGAGCTAGGCAATTTGGACGCCCAGCGTGACTGGGGTTACGCCGCCGAGTACGTCGAAGGCATGTGGCTGGCTCTGCAACAGCCGGAGCCTGACGACTACGTGCTCGCCACCGGTGAGTGCCACACGGTGCGTGAGTTCTGTGAGCTCACGTTCAAGGCGCTGGACATCGAGCTGCGCTGGGAAGGTAAAGCCGAAAACGAGCGCGGTATCGACGTCAAAACCGGCATCGTGCGCGTCGCCGTTGACCCCGCGTACTACCGCCCGACGGAGGTGGACTTGCTGCTCGGTGACGCCACCAAAGCCAAAGAAAAGCTCGGCTGGGTCCCCAAGACTACGTTCAAGGAGCTCGTCAGCATGATGGCCATCGCCGACTTCGAAGCCATCCGCGACGACGCCAAGACGCCCAAAATGTTCTATTGAGCGACCGAGTTCGCTCGCGCCTGCAGCGCTACTCCCTAGCGCTGAGCGCCCTGTCGACCGGGGGACTGCTGTTCTGGACAGCCCTGCACTGCAACTTGACCAACTGGACGCCGTTGGAAGTCCACCGAGCAACATCCGTTCGTAGAAGCAGCTCAGTCCCTTGAGCCTTCAGGCCAGAGCGTGACGCCCCGCTGCATGCGGTACACGCCGTGGCGCGCGTTCACCGGGATCAACAAGAACTGCTTTCGGGCGAGCATTGCGTTCAAACGGCGGTGCGACGGACTCTGGAACTTCGGGTCCAGCATGAACACGTTGAAGCCGGCGTCGAAAGCACGGACCATGGAAGACGCGCTCAGACGCAAATCATCAATCGTCCCGAGCGGCCACGCTGACCAAATGATCTTGTCCGAGGTGATGGTGTACACCATCGCGTGTTCGGGGATCTCAGTTCTGAGCTCGTCCAGCAGCTCTTGATTTTCAGGTACGTAGTCGTGCAAGTACTGAAATGAGGACGGCTGGTGCACGCCAATCTCGTACAGGGCGGCGCTTGCCACGAGCAGGGTGGCGAGCAAGCCGGGGTAGAGGAGCGCGCGGCGACAACTGCCTAGGAACAAGAGCGGGGGAAGTGCAGCAATCAAGTACGCGGGCGTGAGGTAGCGAGGCACACTGTGTTCGGCCCAGCCGAAGCGTACCTTGCCGCCAAACACGTCGTCATGAAGACGCGTGAAGATGAAGAATGCGCACCAAAAAAAGAGCGCGCCGTACAAGATGCGCGCGAACCAGGATTTGTTGCGTAAGAGCGGGATAATCGCGAGCTGGCCGACAAGCACCGCAGCGATCGGGCCCATTCTCACCCAGTATTTGAGGAACACTGTGACGGCGACATGCGGGATGGGCCAGCCCATGGGCACGAGCAGCATCTTCAAGATGCCTAGCCCGGGGATCTTGCTGCCGTCCGCATCCTGCGGACCCCACTGGCGATCCAAGGCCACTTGATACGCGGCTTGCAGCGGGTGCCCGGTCAGCAGTTTGTTCAAGAACAGGTTGCTGCCGAGCGCGAGCACGCCGGCCACTGAAAACAAGATGAACGTGCGCTTCCACTGGCGAGGGCTGGCAGCCAGGCTGGCGAGCACGGCCGCGAGCAGCAGAAACCCCGCATAATCCGGGCGCACGGCGGCGGCCAGGCCGATGCACAACGCGGACAAGGAAAGCGCACGTGAGCCGTCGAAGCGACGCCAACGCGCCCAAAAGAAGAACGACCACGTCACCCCCGCCAACATCGGTGAGTGGTTCGCCCAGGGGCGAACCAACCAATAGAGAGCCGGGAATGCCAGCAGCGGCGCAAAGAACGCCAGCCAACGGCGCCCAGGTGGCAGCAGGTGCGCAGTGCCCGCCGCAAAGGCCCCCACCGCCGTTGCCGGCAACAGCATGATCAAGAACAGGCCGAATCGCCCCAGCCGCATCAGATATCCAAAGGCATACAGGGATACCGGGGCGTAAGTGGGCAGCGCGTTGCCACCGAGCGTGACCCAGCTACGCGGATGAGCGAGGTCCTCCGGATCGTCGAAGTGCAACGGCAAGATAGGGGCCCCGCGCTCGCCGATGAGCTGCGCGGAGTAGCGAACCACGGCCTCATCCGGCGATGGAAAGACGAGCGGGTTCAGGCCCCACATCCACAGCACCAAGCCGAACGTGAGCACGAACCAGACACCACCGACGACCGCTGGCATCCCGGGGCGAGTGGTCACGGCAGCTTTGAGACCGTCGCGAACTTGGCGCAACGGCGTGCGTGCACTGCTCGCTTGGAGCGTTTCCTCGCCCTGCACACGTGCTTCCAAGAGGACGGACGCTCTCACGAGGTCCCGAAGTCGTCAACCTCGACGACTCCCGAGATCAAGCGTTGCGTGCGGCGATGCGCCCCCTATCGACGATGCTATTTCCGCAAACCTCCAGCGGTCCGGTAGGGTCAACCCGCCGTGGCTTGCGCACGTGAGCGCGTGCGCCTCCGCGCCGCGCTGCTCGGAGCACCAGGAGTGACAGGGCTCGCGCATTGGGATCCGCGCTGCACCCCAGCCGACCGCGACGTACCGGGAACGCGGCGCTGAGGAGACCTGGGTAGGGCCAAAATGGTGTATACGAAGCGCTTTCCGAATCGAACACCGACCATGAGCGCATCCAACGACCCCGCCGACCGCGTACGCAAAGCAGACCGCGTACGCAAAGCAGACCGCGTACGCGGTCTGCTGATCGTGGGTCTAACCTTCGTGCTGTGTTTGGGCGTTTCGGTCTCGGCGCGGCGCCTCGCCACCCCGGTCTTCAGCACCGCGCCCGCCGCCCCCTCAAGGGAGGGCGTGGTCGGCTTTCCGAATCACGTAGACGTCGTAAAGACACTCGCCCGCGCGCGCACAGTGACCCCACGCGATCAGCTACGCGGCATCGTCGCCGAAAACGTCCGTAGTGACGGGACTGTAGACCTCACGGATGACACTTCTCGTGTTCGCTACAGCTTCGCAAGCGCGCAAGGCGAGGGCCCCCAACCAGTGCGAGAGCCAGGAACTCTCGCACGTCGCCCTTCGTGTGGACGGCAGAGTGTCGCAGTACGCGTTGAGGGGATCGTCGCCGAGAAGGACGCGGCCGAAGCTGTGTGTAACCGCCATCCAACCGATCCGTTGCCGGATCCGGGCTGCGGCCTCGCTGAAGTCTGGGCCCATGCGGTTGGCCAGGGCGTGCCCCCGGATCAGCGAGCGCGCATTGAATACTACCGAGCCAATGCCGGGCCCGCGTGGCGCTTCGAAACGCAACGCCCGCTCGTGCGTTTCTTCTTGTCCGCTGACTGCAAGCGTGAACTCGAAGGACGCGATTCGCTGAGCATCGGCAACTGAGCGAAGTCGCCCGATCTACACGCTGAGCCGCTTAGTAACGGAGCGCGTCCGGCCGACGCGACCAAGTACAACGCCACCCGACCCGCGAATTCCCTCGGCTCACCTTGTACCGGTAGAAAAAGCCGAAGATCTAGTTCGAATTCAAACGTCGATTTCGCGTTTGTTGGCTCGCGGCGCCGAGGAATTGGGCGCTCACAGCCCCGCATCGCAGCTCGCGACGCGGAGCTGTTCCCGCCTCACTTGCGGAGCGACAAGAGCGCGTTGCTGATACGCGCGATTTGCTCATCCGTCAGGCCCGAGCCTGAGGGCAGATACAAACCGGTGCGCGCCAGCTCATCCGTCACGGGGTAAACGCCGGAGACGTCACAGCCGTACTTCGCGAGCGCCGGCTGGCGGTGCATGGACACGAAGAACGAGCGCGTTTCGATGCCGGCAGCCTTGAGGCCCAACATCACGTCATCTCGGCTGATGCCGAAGTCGTCGCCGATCAGGATGCTGTACATCCAATACGAGCTCACCGTCCACGGCAGCTCCGGCGGGATGGTGATGCCGCGTTGGCCGCCGAGCAGCTTGTTGTAGCGGAGCGCGTTCGCGCGGCGCGCCTCCAAGTACACGTCCACACGCTCGATTTGCGCGAGCCCGATGGCGGCAAGCACGTTCGGCATACGGAAATTGAAGCCGATTTCGTCGTGCACGTAGCGGCGCGAGCCATCCAGCGGGAAGCACAAGTTCTTGTAGTAGCGCAGCTTCTCGATGAAACGGTCGTCGCGCGCGATGACCATGCCGCCTTCGCCCGTCGTGATCAGCTTGTTGGCGAATAAGCTGAAGCAATTCACGTCGCCAATCGCGCCGCATTTACGGCCCTTGTACAGCGAGCCCAGCGCCTCGGCCGCATCTTCGATGACGAGCAGGCCGTGCTTGTCCGCGATCTTCTGCAGCGCGTCCATATCGCACGAGTGGCCGTACACGTGCACGGGCATGATGGCCTTGGTGCGCGACGTGATCTTGGCTTCGACCAACGCCGGGTCGATGTTCCAATTCGTGACGTCCGCATCCACGAACACCGGCTTTGCGCCTGTGTAACAGACGGCGAACGCAGAGGCGATCATGGTGAACGCCGGAATGATCACTTCATCACCCGGGCCAATGCCCGCCGCGACCAACGCCAAATGCAGCGCCGTCGTGCCGTTGGTGGTGGTCACCGCGTACGGCACATCCAAGTACTTGGCGAACGCGCGCTCGAACTCACCCACGTAACTGCCACCCGACGAGATCCAACCGCCGGAGACGGCCTTCGTCACGTACTCTAGCTCACGCCCCCCCAAGAGCGGCTCACAGACTGGAATGAAATCAGCGCTCATGACCCGAACACCACCTTGTCTTTGGTCTTTCCGTCGTACGGGCCGAGCTTGATCTCCACGATCTTCGTGTCCGCTTGGACATCCAGGCTATGGCCGCCCGCGAGCAGCAGCACCATGTCGCCAGTCTCCAGCTGCCGCCCCGTGAATTCACTTTGGTCGGAAGCGTCGTACAAACGCAGGAACGCGCGGCCCGCACCAATCAACAGGAACTCCTGCACCACCCCGGTGCTCTCGACCTTCTTCTCCAGGTGGTAATGGGCCTTGATGACTTCCCCCGCCTTGTAGAAGTTCATGCCCAGCTGCAGCGGGTTCTGCTCCCCGGTGAGGAAGTTGTACTTGGCGTCACTAGCGGCATCGCCACGAATAATCATGGCGTACGCCAACCCCCCGTGGTTCACGGTCTCGACTCCGGTCATCGTCATCGGGCAATCCCCTGAAGGGTAAGAAAAGCGCGCATAGCTAGCAGGGGCAGTTCCTACCACCGTCTTGGGGCTTACGGCGGCCAGAATCAGCCATATTCCAGGTACCCTGCAACCACGCCTGCGATTGAGGCGCGAACAAACTGATCTCCACGGGCCCTCTCACCCACCAACAGGGTAAATGGGCTTCTTCGTCGTGAGGTACGCAGGCAATGTCTGACCCGGAGCGGTTGCTGACGGGCGCCAGCGGGCAGCATGAGCTCGAGCGCTCGTTGCTCGGCACTCTGCGTGTGCTCACGGTTCCAGCTCAGGCTCGCGGGCTGGTTTGGGATTCCCTCAGCGGCGCGTTCGCCGAGGTAGCGGCCCCGGCCGGCGCAGCGCCGCTGTGGCACGGCGCGTTCAAGCTGCTGGTTTCACAAAAGGCGCTGTTTGCGGTGCCCGTGCTGGTCGCCGCGCTTGGCGCCGGGGTGGTCGTCCGGCAGCGCGCGCATCAGCCAACACCGCCCACGGTCGCCCGAGCGGTGGTCGCCGCCACGCTTCCGGCTACCGAGCCCGCCCTGGCGCCGGCCGAAGCCGCGCCGGAAGCAGAAGTCACCGCCCCAACGGAGGCGACCGAGCCGTCTGCACCTCGCCGGGCGGCGCTCGGTGAGCGCCTGCGCCAGGAGAGCGCGCTGCTCACGCGTGCCCGCGCTGAGCTACGCGGCGGCAATGCGCGCGCCGCCCAGGCCACGCTCACGCGCATGCAACGCGCGTTCGGCAACGGCGGCCTCGGCCAGGAGCGCGCCGTGCTGAACATCCAGGCGCTCGCCGCGGAAGGCGATGCTGCCGCCGCCGCCCGCGGCGCGCGGGCGTTCATCGCCGCGCACCCCGAGAGCCCGCACGTGCCCGCGCTACGCCGCTTCCTCACGGAGCCCTGAACGCGCAGCTTCAGCCCAGCGCCTTCAATGCCTCGATGAGCTCGGCGGCGTGACCATCCGGGTTCACGTTCCGGAACACCTTACGCACTTTGCCCGCGCCGTCGATGACGAAGGTCACGCGCTTGGCGTGGCCCGAATTGACCGGTACCCCGAACGCAGTCACCAGCGCGTGGCTACTATCATCCAGCAGTTCGAACGGCAGATTGAACTTATCCGCGAACGCCTTGTGGGACTCCGAAGTGTCTGTCGACACACCGAGCACGACAGCGAGCTTGTTCAGCTCCGCGTACTGATCGCGGATCCCCTTGGCTTCGATGGTGCAGCCCGGTGTGTCATCCTTCGGGTAGAAGTACACGACCACGGGTTTGCCCTTCAGCGCGCGTAGCTTGACGGTCTTGCCGTCTTGCGCGAGCGCCGAAACGTCCGGCACGTCTGCGCCTTCGGCGAGCAGCGCGCCAGCACCGTCAGCCGCGGTAGCACTCAGCGGCGCGGCTGCTGTCGGCGCGGCCACCGAAGCTGCGGGCGCGGAGCCCGTCGAAACCGGCGCGGGGTTCGACTCGTTCGCCACGCGACTGCAGCCGAATGCCCAGATAACCCCAGAAATTACCGCGAAATGTCGAATCATCGGCGCACAAGCTAGCACGGCCCTGAAGCCCACGTCGTGCGCCAGACGGTTCGCGTGCAGGGGCGAGAGCCCTGCTACTCGAGCTGGCGCCCAGGGCCCGCGCATGCGCAAACTCGCCCCAGGACACGAGATATGGGTCGGTTTTTCGCATGCTGAGTTGGCGGAGCACGGGGGGCGCGGCACCGGAGTGGGCACGCAAAGCCGCGACGATCGCGGCGGCCTGCGCCTGGCTGACCGCGCTCGGAGTGTTGCGCTACCGCCTGCCGTACGGCGCAGGTAACCGAGACGAAGCCTTCTACAGCGCGATGCCGTACTCGTTCCTGCTGGGTAACCGACCCTACGTGGATGAACTCGCACTGCATCAAAACGCGGGCATCCTCATGTTGCCGTTCTTCCGCGTGTACTTGGCCATCGTCGGCTCGGCGGACGGCATCATTCTATTCAATCGCTACTTGTACTTCGCGTACGTGAGCATTTGCTCGGTCGTCGCGTACCGGCTGGCGCGCCGTGTAACGGGCCCGGCCACCGCGTGCTGCGCGGCCGCGCTCATCGTCGCGTTCGCGTACTGCAACCTGTTCGCACTGAGCTACAACACGATCGGCGCATTTAGCTTCTTTTGCGGGGTCGTGTGCACCGCAAGCGCGTTGCTGCGCGCGCGGCCCGGCTTTCGCCTGTTCGGCGCGAGCCTGCTGTTTCTAGCGGCAATGTTTAGCTATCCGGGCATGGCGCCCGCGGTCGGCGTGTACCTGTGCGTGGTCGTGCTCTGGTTGGTGCGGAAGACACCGCGCGCCACACTTTGGCACGGGTTACTCGGCCTCGGCGCTGGCATGGTAGTCACGTTGAGCACCGTGTGCGGGTTGCTGAGCTGGCTCGGCAAAGCTGGCATCGAGCGGCTGCGCGCATTCTCGCAGAGCATGGGCTACGCGCAGAACACGCTCTCGAAGCTGGACTTCGTGCACTCCGACGTCTGGCCTTGGCGTTGGGCGCTGCTCGCGTTCGGAGCGCTGTTCGTGGCCATCCCGCTGGCGATTCGTGTCGCCGGGCGCTGGCTCTGGCTCGCTGCACCGCTACTCGTGCCCGCGTATCTGTACGCTTATTCGATGGGCGTGAACATGAGCAAGCCCACCGCCGCGACCATTTGTCTGACGGCGCTGCCCGTGCTCGCGCCAGCATGCCTCGCGCTAAATAGGCGCTGGGAGCACGCGGGGCTCGTGCTTCAAATGCTGTGGCTGCCTTCGGTGCTATCGATGGTGTGTATCGCCTGCTCGAGTGCGAACGGCATCTCGGCCAGCTCATTGGGCGTGCTGGGCGCGCTACTGGCCGGCGTCCTCGGACTCTCTGCGCTGCTCGCCGACGTTCGGCGCCAGGGTCGAGCGCACTGGTTCTGCGCGGGGCTGGTGTTCGCGTCGCTGTTTTGCTGCATGCTTTATCACGAGTGCTACAGCATGTTTCTTGGCGTGTACGACGATAGCCCTTCGTTCGCAACACACACCACACGCGTGCACCACGGCCCGATGCGCGGCTGCATTGCCTCCCCGTTCGACGCCAGGGTTTTGGAAACGGTCGACAAGGACCTGAAGAGCCTGGCGCCACACGCCAAGACCATTACCGTCTTCGACGCTTTCGCCACCGGCTACTTGTCGACACGCCTGCAACCGCGCACGTTCACAACCTGGGTGCTCTGGATGATGAAGCCCGCCTACACCAAGCAGGTCGTGAAGCAGACCTTCGGCAACCGAGCAAATGTCCCTGATTTGGTGCTCGCCATCCACGTAGACGACGGCGCGCGCCACTACTGGCAGAAGTACCTAGAGCACTATCACGCCGCAATCCGCCGGCCCGAGTTGCACTACATCATCTGGCAGAAGAACTGAGCGCGCGACCGCGCGGGCTCAGTTCGCGGTGCGTGCAGCGGCGTTGCGCGCTTCATTCTGCGGGTGGTAGCCGAACAAGCCGCGCTTGCGGATCACCTCCGCAATTGGCGGCGGCACCATGTCTTGCCACGTCGGGTCACCGGCCTTGATGCGCTTCAGCGCGTCACGCGAAAAGATATGCAAGATCGAACGATCGAAATTCTCCAGCTGCACGATGCATTCGCGGTCCACGAGGTGACCGAACAATTTCCGCAAGTCAGCAGCAACGGCCAGGTTCTCGACCGTGGTCAGGGTGTTCGTCGCGGCATCTAGCAGTGGGTACACGTAAACCTTGAGGTCATTCTTGAACAGGCGGCCGAAGGATTCGAGGATGCCTCCTTCCAGGTGCGCGTAATATTTTTCGTCGAACAGCTCCAGCAAGCTGCCGGCGCCCATCGCGATACCGATGCGTTGATTGGTGTAGCGGCGCAGGTACGAAGCCAGCCGGTAATACTCAAAATAGTCGGAAATAAGCACAATTTTCCCGGTCGCGGCCATCATGTCGGCGCGGGCCAGAAAATCCCGATAGTCGATTTCGCCGCTCGCCATCAGGTTGCGCATCGTGATTTCGAGCAGCTGCACTGGCTCTTTTGCGCCCTCGCTATCCGGAGTTGCGGCCAAAGATTTGCTGAACGCTTCGTTCGCGGAGCTCAGCATATCCATGTTCACGCGCGTGACGGGGCGGAAGCTGCCGCGCTCCACCAGCACTGGGTGACGGTGCAGCACCTCGGAAGGCTGGAGCACCTCCCCATGCGCGCCGAACATAGCGGCGCCGGATAACCCGAGCTGCACCAGCTTCAGGCTCATCACGCGGTTGTCCACGCTGCGGAACTCGATGCCCGAGAACTCGATCATGTCGATCTCGATGCGCTCCGTGGTCAGGTTGTGAATCAAAGATTCGACCAGGCGCTCCGGGTCATGGTGTAGGAAAAACGCGCCGTACAGCAGGTTCACGCCCACGACCCCGAGCGCTTCTTGCTGCAGTTGGTTCTCGTTATCCAGCATACGCACGTGAATGATGATCTGGCTGTCCTGATCACGGGGGTGCGCCTGGAACTTGACGCCTATCCAGCCGTGGCAATCATTCGTACCCGCAAAATTGCGTGCGGAAACGGTGTCGGAGAACGCGAAAAACGCCGTGGTGTCGCCACGGGCATCGCGCAAGCGCTCCAGGTTCAGCTGGTGTTCGTGATCCAGCATCGCCTGCAGCCGCTTGCGAGCCACATAGCGCTCGGTGTGCCCGTAGATCGCGTCACTGACGGCCATGTCATACGCGGAAATGCTCTTGGCAATAGTGCCCGCCGCGCCGCCCACGCGGAAGAACCAACGCACCACCTCCTGTCCGGCGCCGATCTCGGCGAAGGTGCCATAGCGCCTCGGGTCCAGGTTGATTGCGAGCGCTTTGCGATGCGTGTCGAGCAGACCGTCCGTAACGAGCGAGGTGCGAGGTGCCATGAGCGAACCAGATTGTATGTCCCGAGCTCGCGCGTGTCAGGTCGAACGGCGCTCAGAGCGCAATTTTTCAATTGTTTCGGGGGTTCGCGTGACGAAACAGCGGCGTTCAGTGGCGGTCCAGATCCAGTCCTGCGGCAAGACTGATTGGCTTGGCCACTGGCCGCGCTATCTTGGGTGGATGCTTTCGGAGTTGCCCGTGCCCAAGCCCCTGACGGGCGTCGTCGATGCCTTCTGGAGCTTCGAGGGCGAAGGGCAGCAGCACCGCATCCTGCCGGACGGCTGTCTCGATTTCATTTTCGAGCTCAATGCCGGCGGCGCGATGGTCGTGGGCGCAATGAGCGTCGCGCAGGTCATTCCGATACCTGTCGGCTCTCGGGCGTTCGGGGTGCGCTTCCGCCCCGGGCAAGCCGCCCGTTTCCTCGACGCCGCGCCCGGCGAGCTGCTCGATAGCGAGGCCACACTCGCGGATTTGAGCCGACTGCGCGGCCTCGCGGCAAGCATCGCCGAAGCGCCCGATCACTCAACTCGCATCGCGCTCGCGACGCGAGCGCTGCTTGGCGGAAGCGCTCGCACCCGAGCCGCCGACACGCGTGTAGAGCGCGCGCTCGACGCCATCCGCGATGCACCCAGCTCGCTGTCGGTGGCAGCGCTCGCGGCAAGCGTCGATCTCAGCGAGCGTCAATTCGAGCGCCGCTTCGAGGAAAGCGTGGGCATCGGCCCAAAACGCTTCATGCGCATCACGCGGCTGCAGCACGCGCTGCGCATCGCGCACAATACACGCTATTCCCAAGCCCAAGTGGCCGCGCAGGCCGGCTACAGCGACGAGGCGCACCTGCTGCGGGAATGCCGGGCGCTCGCCGGTCTGACGCTAAAAGCGCTGGGCCGGGAACGTGATGTCGGATTCGTCCAAGGCCCGGAGCTCGTGTTGGGCTAGTCAACGGTCAGCCATGAAGCTCACCAAACTGACCACGCTCCTCGTTGTCGACGCGATCGAACCCTGCCTCAATACCTGGCAAGCGCTCGGCTACACCATCACCGTGCGCGTCCCGGAGGAAGGGCCACTCGGCTTCACGATCCTGTCGGGCCCTGCCGGCGAACTCATGCTGCAAACCCGCGCTAGCCTGGCCGAGGATATGCCCGCGGTGCACGCGAAGCTGCCGAGCCACCTGCTATACGGGGACGTCGCATCCTTGGAGAGCGCCGCAAAAGCGGTCCTCGCGGGCGGCGCGACAGTGCTGGTAGCGCGGCGCAAAACCTTCTACGGCGCGCACGAGGTCTGGTTCGAGCTGACGAACGGGATGATTTTGGGTCTCGCCGAACACGCGATCTGAGAAACAGCTCCGAGCCTAGGCGCTTAAAATACGAACCAGCGTCGCGAGGCGCGGCGCGAGCGTCGCGTCGGTGGCGATCAGCTCGAGCGGATCGCCACTCAAGGTACGCCGAATGTTGCGACCGTAGCCGTGCATGGTCAGGAACAGGCGCGCGGTGTCTTCGCGAAATTCGGGGTTCATCACCATCAATAGCGAGAGTGCGCGACACAGCCGTGTTTTCTCGGCGCTGGACAAGCGCGGTGCAACGCCGAGCGGTGAGAGCTCGAGCGCGCGCTCGAGCGCGCTCCGCGGAAAGCGCTCCACGAAGAAGTTGTTCTCCAAGAAGGCGACCAAAATCAGCCACACCATCAGCGGCAACCCGAGCCGCGCCACGAACTCACCCACAGCCTTTTTTCCAGGCGTGTGGTGACGGTAAGAGTTGATCGAAAATAGCCAATCGTGCAGCGGGCCCGAGACCGCACACGCGGCCAAATACTCGGTCGTCATCGCGTACGCCTCGCCGAGCACCACGCGCAGCAACGCGGCGGGCTCGGCGATTGCCGCCGCCACGTCACGCGGGCGCCCAAACAACTCGTGAAACGCGACTGCATGCGCCGACTCGTGCAGCACATAGTTCGGCAAAGGCCGATTCAGCCGCAAATCCGCAAGCGTGAAAAACGCGGGGCGGGTGCGTTCGAAGGCGATCAACGCCGCGTAATTCGCGCGGTATGGCACGCGACGCGTGCGCAGCACCGTATCGAGCGCAACCAACGGAAACGCGAAGTAATCCCCCGGATCGGTGAGCGTGAAGCGAATCGAACGCTTCAGCGCGGCGTCACGCATGCGTTTGAAGAACGGGTTCTGGCGATACAGGAAGCCGTCACCCAGGTTCTGCAGCAGGCGCGCCGAGCCGTGGCTCTTGCGCTGTATGCGCAAGAGCTCTGCAATGCCGAGATCGGCGCTGCGTGTGGTCACGGCGTGAGCCACGAAGGGACCATGCACGTCAGAGCACGTCCCAGCGCGTCAGATGCCTTCGGGGGATTCCGAGAGGGGCGACCAGCGCAGGCGCGGCTTGCGCGCGGCGCGAGCTTCATCCAACCGGCCCAGGCGCGTCAGGTGCGGCGCACCCTTGACCAACTCCGGGGAATCTTCGGCTTCCTTCACGATCGCCTTCAATGCTTCGACGAAGGAGTCGATCGTCTGCTTGGTCTCGGTTTCGGTCGGTTCGACCATCAACGCGCCACGCACCACGAGCGGGAAGTAAACCGTCGGCGGGTGGTAGCCGTAGTCGATCAGGCGCTTGGCGAGATCCAGCGTTTTTACGCCGGTTTTCGCTTCCAGCGCTTTGTCCGTGAACACGGCTTCGTGCAGCATGGGCGTTTCGAAGGCGAGCGGCAGCACGCCGCGCAGGGCGGCAGCAACGTAGTTTGCGTTCAAGACGGCGAGGTCACTCACGCTGCGCAGGCCTTCGGCTCCGAGCTCGCGGATGTACGTGTAAGCACGCACCATCATCCCGAAGTTACCCAGGAAAGAGCGCACGCGGCCGACGCTGAGCGGGCGCTGGTCGTCCACGATGAATGAGTCTTCCAAACGGCGCACGACGGGCGTCGGTTGGAACGCCTCCAAGTGGCGCTTGAACGCGACGGGGCCAGAGCCCGGACCACCGCCGCCGTGCGGCGTGGTGAAGGTCTTGTGCAGGTTGTACTGCATCACATCCACGCCCGCGTCACCGGGGCGCGCGCGGCCGAGCACGGCGTTCATGTTGGCGCCGTCGCCATACACTTGGCCGCCCTTTTCGTGCACGAGCTGCACGAGCTTGGGCATCGCGCTCTCGTACAGGCCGATCGTGTTCGGGTTGGTCATCATCAGCCCGGCGACGTCATTGCCGGCGGCTTCCAGCGCGCGGGCCAGCGTTTCCGGCTCGACGATGCCTTGCGGGCCGGACGCAAAGGGCACGGCTTCGAAGCCGTTCAACGCGCAGCTGGCGGGGTTGGTGCCGTGCGCGCTGTCCGGGATCAGGATCTTGCGCGGCGAGCGACCTTGGCTCTGGTGATACGCGCGGATCATCATCAGACCCGTGAGCTCACCTTGCGCGCCGGCAGCCGGCTGCAAGCTGACGCCGTCCATACCGACGATCTCGGCCAGGAGCGCTTGCAGGCGCACCATGACCTCCAACGCGCCTTGAGCCAGGTGCGGCGGAGTGAGTGGGTGCAAATTCGCAAAGCCATCCAAGCGCGCCGCCCACTCATTCACCTTCGGGTTGTGCTTCATGGTGCACGACCCGAGCGGGTAGAACTGGGTGTCGATGCTGAAGTTCCACTGGCTCAAGCGCACGAAGTGACGAATTGCTTCGGGCTCGCTGACCTCCGGCAGGGCGGCCGGCGCTTTGCGCTGCAAGCCTGCGAGGGCCGTAGTCAGATCGACTTCGGGCACATCCAGCGCGCCCAAGGACACGCCGCTGCGGCCGGGTGAACCGCGCTCGAAAATCGGTGACTCCTTGAATTGGAGCCCTTTTGCTGCGTCGCCGGGCACGGGATCACGGCTCCGACGGCGCGTCGCCGTCGGACTTCTTCTTGGAACCCTTGTCGTCGCCGCCCTTGTTGTCGTCGTCCCAACCGCCGGCGTTGTTCACTTTGCCTTCGATCTCGTCGGGCTTCACGGAGTCCAAGTTGGGCTGCATGTTGGTCTGCTTGATGGCTTCCCAGGTGTTGCCCGCGTCACTGTCACCCAGGCCCCACTCACCGCTGATCTTGTGCGCCTCTCCAGCCTTGGGGATGCTGTACACGAAGTAGCCCTTGCCGCTGCTGTTCGCCTCGGCGCCGACCATGCCGATCTTGTGCTGCGTCCAGGTGTACTTCATCAGGTTACCGTCCGCCTCACCCTGCAGCTCGCCGTAGGCATCACCACCGCCGGTGCGCCACGCGCCCTGCACGGTTTTGCCGTCGGCCAAGACGTGCAAGTAGCCGTAGACGGGGCTGTAGAAAACGCCCTGCCACTCCCCGCCCGCCGGCATCTCTCCCGCCTTGACGGTGGCATGCTTGACTTCACTGCCGTTACCGCAGGCAGTCAGGGAAAAAGCGCTCGGAATCGCGAGCGCGCCTAGCAACGAAAGTTTGACGAGGTTCCGGACGAACATGGCGCGGAGGGTAGCATGAGTTTTTTCGGTTGGAAGGGCTTCAATCAGAGTCCTCCGCGCGCTCTGAAAAGCTGGACTGAGGGAGGGAGCTGCGCACGCCAGCCCGCGCCCTTTCGTGGGCGGTTGAGACAGTAATCCCCCGGTTGCGCCGGCTCCACCCCGCCCTGGTGTTCCGAAGCGGCTCCGTGTGTGGTCTCGGAGAGAAGCGACGACGGTTTAGCCGCGTGCGCGCAGCGCTCCGCCGAGCCGTTCGCCCAGAGCGCTCGCTGCTTCGCTGTCCGCAGGCCAGGGCGCGCGGATTTCGTCTTTGCGCACGTTCGAGCCGTCCGGCTCGGCGAGCAGCGCGCGGAGCCAGATTTGCGAGCCCTCGTGCACGGCGTAAGCGGCGACCGGCGTTTGGCAGTTGCCCTCGACGGCGCGCATCACGCCCCGCTCGGCTAGCACGGCAATTTTCGTTTGCTGGTGCGAGGCCTGGGCGAGCAGCGCGCGCACCTCATGGTCGTCCGCGCGCTGCTCGACGGCGAGCGCGCCTTGCCCCACGGCGGGTAGCGAGCGCTCGGGGGACAGCACCTCACTGACCTCGGCCGCGATGCCCAGCCGCACCATGCCGGCGCGCGCGAGCACAATCGCGTCCACTTCACCGGCGCGGCATTTGCGGATGCGCGTGTCCACGTTGCCGCGCAGCACGGTGAACTGCAGATCCGGGCGCAGCGCGCTCAGCTGAATGCGCCGACGCAGCGAGGAAGTACCGATGCTCGCGCCAGGCGGGAGCGCGTCGAAGCCCGCGCCCGAGCGGGTCACGAGCACATCACGCGCGTCTTCACGCTCAGGGAAGCAATCCACCAGCAATGACGGGGCGAGATCGGGCGGCACGTCTTTCGACGAGTGGACGGCGAAGTCGGCCTTACCCTCCAGCAGAGCTTCCTCGATCTCCTTGATGAACAAACCCTTGCCGCCAATTTCACTGAGCGCGCGGTCCTGCACGCGGTCACCCGTAGTGACGACCTGCAGCTCTTCGAAGGTGAACTCCGGATGCGCCGCGGCGAGCACCGCGACGAAGGCGCGGCACTGTGCCAGCGCAAGCGGGCTCTTCCGAGTGGCATAGGTGAAGCGAGTGCGGGCCATGGGTTTCGGCGGCTCAGATGTACTCGTGGCTTTGCCCGGACGCGGCAATGCTCACGCGATTGGCGCCGGAGCCTGAGTTTGCTTCGATGCGCCCCACGACCTGCGCAAGAACCCCAAAACCCGCGGCGACCTCGATGATTTTGGCCGCAGCGGACGGGCGAACGTAGAGTTCCATGCGGTGGCCCATGTTGAACACCTGGTACATCTGCTTGTGCTCGATGCCCGAGTCCTGGATGGCTTGGAACAGCGGCGGCGTGGGAAACAGCGAGTCCTTGATGTAGTGCAGCCCGCGGCCGAAGCCGCGGCATTTGGTCTGGCCCCCGCCGCTGCAATGCAAGATGCCGGCGATCTGCGGCGCCAACTCCGAGGCCAGGAGCGCTCGTGCGATCGGCAAGTAAGTGCGCGTCGGGGAGAGCAGGCCCCACGCAATCGTGTGCTGAGTGCCGGGCAGCGTGTCTTGGAGCTGGAAGCGCCCGCAATAAACTTTGTCCTTGGGGATCGTCTCGGAGAAGCTTTCCGGGAAACGCTCGGCGTAGGAATGCGCGAGCAGCGCGTGCCGCGCCAACGTGAGCCCGTTCGAGCCGATGCCGGAGTTCTCTTCGGACTCGTAGTTGGCCTTGCCGGTGGAGGATAAGCCGACGATCAAGTCACCCGGCTGAACACGGGAGAAGTCACCGACCGCGGCCCGTGGGACTCGCGCAAATACCGTGGAATCAGCGATCACGGTGCGCACCAGATCACCCACGTCCGCCGTTTCACCACCCGTAAGCTCGATCTCGATGCCGTAGCCGCGCAGCATTTGCGCGCAAGACTCGTAGCCGTCGATGAGCGCCGCGATCACGTCGCCGCGCACGCGGTGCGCGTTGCGCCCGATGGTGTTGCTGACCAAGAAGCCCGTGGTGGCGCCGACGCACAGCAAGTCATCCGTGTTCATGACCAGGGAGTCTTGGGCGATACCGCGAAACGCGCTCGGATCCTTGGTCTCCGCGTACAGCAGGTACGCGACCGAAGACTTGGTGCCTGCGCCGTCGGCGTGCATCACCGCGAGCATGTTCGGGTCGCCCGCGGGGTCGGCAATCACCTTGCAGAAGGCGCCCGGTACTTCACCCGGGGAGTGCTTAGCGATAGCGCGATGCACGTCTTCCTTCGTCGGAGACACGCCGCGGTCGAGGTATTCGTCGCTCATTGCCGTAGTCACGGCTGTTTGTCATAAGAGCCGCGTGCTGGCCAGCAAGCCGAGCAAATCTCGATTTTAGCTCGTATTTTATTACTTTTCAGCGACCCACGGCGGCAGCGCTGGCGATCACGGCTTCTATCGTGTCGAACTCGGAGGCGGCCAGCCGCCGTTCTAAGCCGCGCCGCAACGACGAAACCAAGAGCGGGCCGCCGTACACGAAACCCGTATACAGCTGAACCAGCGAGGCACCCGCACGCAAACGCGCCCATACGTCCTCAGCGGTCTCGATACCGCCGACCGAGATCAGCGTGAGCGGCTTCTTGCCCGTGCTGTGCGCGTGCAGCCGGCGATGCAAGCGGGTGAGTACCTCCAAAGAGCGCGCTTTGAGGACCGCGCCCGAAAGCCCCCCGGCACCGATTGCTGCGACGCGCTCGGGCGCGCTGCTCAAGCTGGAACGCGAGATCGTTGTGTTGGTGGCAATGATGCCATCCAGCTCGAGCTCCAAGGCGAGATCAGCGATCGCGTCGATGTCCGCGTCATTCAGATCCGGAGCTATTTTTACGAGTAGCGGGCGGCGCGGCGAAATGGTGGCGAGCTCGGCTTGCACGGCCGTGAGTAGCGGGCGAAGCAGCTCCACCGCTTGCAGATTGCGCAAGCCCGGCGTGTTCGGCGAGCTGACATTGACCACGAAGTAGTCGGCGAGCGGGCCCAGAAGGCGCGTACTCGCGACGTAGTCAGAGGCCGCGTTCTCTTCCGTCACCAGCTTGGTTTTGCCGATGTTCACGCCGATTGGGACGCTGCGTTTCGCGGTCAGGTGCGTGGCGACGACACTGGCGCCCAAGTTGTTGAAGCCCATGCGATTGATCAGCGCGCGATCCGCGGGCAGGCGAAACAGGCGTGGCTTCGGGTTGCCCGGCTGCGCTTGACCGGTGACCGTGCCGACTTCGACGAAGCCGAAGCCGAGGGCCGCCAGGGCCTCGTAAGCGGTCGCGTTCTTGTCGAAGCCCGCGGCCAGGCCGATGGGATGCGGGAAGTGCAAGCCGAGCGCGTTGACGGCAAGCTTCGGATTCGAAGTGCGGAGCAGCCGACGCGCGACCCCACCGAACAAGAACATGAAGCCACGCAGCCAGGCGAGCGCCACATGGTGCACCCATTCGGTCGGTAGCCAGCGCAGAACGCCCTGAAAGAAGAGACGGTACACGGTCAGTGGCGAGAGGCTACTACGCGGGGGCTAGGCGGCAGCTGAGAAGTGTCCTCAGAGTTCACGTCGGCCTCGCCATCCGGCGAAGGCGCGCCATTTTCCGCGGCGCTGGCGGCCGCCGCTTCGCTGTCGAACGCAAACAGTTCACTGATGGCCACGCTGAGTTGTTCCAAGGAGAGCGTATCCGAGGCACGCTCAAGGGCCGCCTGCCGGAGCCGAATGGTCGGCTGGTGCAAGATGCGATTGACCGAGGATTCCAGCATCTTCGACAGCGCCGCGCGGTCTTCCCCGGTCAGGTGCTTGAGTTTGCCGCGGAAGCTGCGGGCCAACTCTTCGTCGAGGGAGGCGCTGATGCGGGCGCGCAGCGCAACGATGGTCGGCGTGGCTTGCTCGGCATCAGCCCAGCGGTCGTAGCCCTCGGCCTCGCGCCCGACGATGGCTTCCGCGGACGCGGCCTCGCGCGAGCGCGACGAGAGCGTCTCGGCAACGACCTTGGACAGATCGTCGATGTTGTACAGGAACTCGCCGTCCAGCTCTTCGATGCGCGGATCGACGTCACGCGGGACCGCCAAGTCGATAAAAAACTGATTGCGCCCACGCCGGGCGCGTCGCGCGGCCGTGACCATGTCGTAGTCGACCACGTAGTGCGGCGCGCTGGTGCTGGTGACCACGACGTCCGCGTCCGTGATGCTTTGCGCGAGGGCCGCCCACGGGCGTGCCGTGCCGCCCACCACGTTGGCCAAAGCCTCCGCCTTGGACAAGGTGCGACCGACGACGAGGATCGTCGCGCCCGCGGCCTTGAGCAGGCGCGCGACGCTCTCGGCCATTTCCCCCGAGCCGACCAACAGTGATACGTGACCCTTCAAATCCCCGAAGATTTGCTTGGTCAGGTCCACCGCGATGCTGGGCACCGAGACCTGCCCGGTACCGATTGCGGTTTCGGTGCGCACGCGCTTGGCGGCGCGAATCGCGCGCGGCAACGTGCGATGCAACACGGAGCCGACAGTCCCCGCGAGCCGCGCGAGTTCGTAGGCATCCTTCACTTGACCCAAAATTTGTGGCTCGCCGAGCACCATGGAGTCGAGCGAGGCGGCCACGCGGAACAAGTGCCGCACGGCGGCACCACCCGTGTGCGAGTACAAGTGCGGCGCGATGTCCGGCGCCTTCGCGGCCAGCGCTTCGACGCACACCTTGGCAACGCGCGTCAGGTCCGCGCCCGCGCGCCCGACCGCCACCAATTCCACACGATTGCAGGTGGACACCAAGAGCGCCTCACCGACCTCCGGACGCTGCACGAGCGCACGCAGAAAATCCGGCAAGCCCTCGGCATCCAGCACCAACTTTTCGCGCACGGCGATGGGCGCAGTGCGATGCGACAACCCAACGACGACGATCACAGGCTGGCTCCGCCGCCGCTGGAACGCACCACGTACAGCAGCATCACGAGCAGCATGAAAACCACGCCGACGATCGTGCCGTACGCCGCCTTGCGGCCGCGAAACCCCGCAGTTTTGCGCAGGATCAGCACCGCCGCCAACATCAGCCAGGTGGCGTAGCCGAGGAAGGAGCGCAGGAAGTCCGCGCTTCCGACGACGGTCGTCAGCTGTCGACTGAACACCGCACCGGTGATCACGCCAAAGGTGAGCAACGGAAATCCCGCGAGCAGCAAGCGGTGCGTGGCTTGGTCGAGCGCATCGAGTGGAGGCAAGCGCGAGCCGAGCGAGGCCACTCGCCTCTTGGTCCGGAGCCGGCGGTCCTGCACCAGGTAAACCGAGGCTGCCGCGCCAGCGATCAAGAACAAGCCCATGCCCAGGACATTGGCCGCGATGTGAAAGAGCAGCAGCGTGTGCGAAACGCCGTGCACCGCCTCACTGCCTTGCCCAACGAACTGCGCGCCCACCAAGAAAAGCAGTGCAATGGGCGCAATGAACGCACCCAACGCGAACAACCGGGCCCGTTTGCGCAGCGCCAAATACGCGCCGACGGCAATCAATGCCGTGAAACTGAGCGCAAAATGCAGTGAGTCAATCGGGCACACCCGAGACAACATGCTGGCCGTCACCACGTGTGCCGCGTGCAACGCGCCCCCAATGGCCAGCAAACGAGGCGCCCATTGCGTCAGCGAAGAGCCGCCATCACGCCGCGCAAAATCCAGGAAGAACAGCGTTGCTGCCGCCGAATAGGCGATAACACCCAGGTAAAAAGCGATTGTCGCGATATCCACCATGACGCGCGCTCAGAGATTGCGAACCAGAAACGTGGCCAAGAGTTCTTCGTCCGTTCCGGCCGCGAGGCTTGCGCGCGGGGGCGGCAAGCTGGTGCTCGCCGTGTGCGCGTCGCGGTGTTCCGCAAAGCTGCCAACCGGCGACCCGAGCCAACCCGGCACGACCTCATACGCGTTGTCCGCAATGACCATCGATTCACCGAGCAGGGACGCGCCGAGCTCGGTCAAGAACCCGACCGTCTTCACCTTGCCGGTAACCTCGTGCGGGTCAGGCAAGCCGCTCACCTCAGCCATCACGCGCGCCGCTTCGACCAAGCGATACTTGCGCCGCTCGGCGCGCATTGTGAGCAGGCCTTGAGCCAACTCGACCTCACCGTTCACGAGCCAGCGGTCGAGCGCTTCCTGCGGAAAGAAGACGCGGTTTTTGCTCATCGACGCCGGATTTGTAGCACCAGTTGCCGTCCCCGTCGCCAAACCCATAAAAAGGAGCAGAAACGGCGACGCGCGGCGTTTGTTAGCGCTTGCTCACTGCCCAGGCTTCGTCACTGCCAAATCACCCGAAACCACCTCGCGCTTGGACGCCGTAACGAGCGCTATCGAGCTGTACTTCTCGGTGCGCAAGACGCGGATCTCCGCGATGGTATTTTCGGGGAAGGTGGCTTCGTCGCCGTCGGTGGGCGTTTGCTCGGAGCCGGCCCATTCGGGCGAGTTGATCAGCATGCGCGTGCGCTCAAAGGGAGAATGCGAGGTCAGGCTCTGGCGCCAAGTGTCACCCTTGCGCACGACGTACAAGTTGTTACCCGGCTGCAACCCGTCTTCGCTACCGCGGTCCAGGAACGCGATCTGATCGCGCGCGATGTACACATTGGGGTAAACGCTGGTCAGCACGCGCGAGCTGACTTTGACGGTGGTCTTCACCGGCGGCACGATGTCAAAGCGACGACCGATGGGGCCGATCTTCGCGCCACGCTCGATCACGTCCACTGATTCGGTGAGAATGGCCTTGGCCACGCGCGTGTCCGGATTGAACTCAAGCACTTTAACGGTACCGCGCACCGCGACGATCTCGCCCGGTGGAGTGCGCGCGCCCGCCACGTGCTCCGGCTGACGCACCGAGTTGAACACGGTCAGCTCTTGGCCCTTGCTCACAGTCACGCCGGGCCGAAAAATCAGCACGACGTGATTGCCCTCGGCGAGCATCATCTGCTCTTCGTCCGAGCCGACGAGCTCACCCCAAACATCCCGTTTGGGATCACCCAAGTAACCTTGGTCGCGCAAAAACACGGTGTTGCGGGGCACGATCGGACGGCGATTGATCAGCGCGGCCGCCCCGCCAATCGTGGACGACGAGCGTTTGGCCAGCGACAGCCCCTGCTGTCCGCCGGTTGCGCTGGTCAGCCGAACCTGGTCGCCTGGGTAGATCCAATGCGGATTGGCGATCTGCGGGTTGTAACTCCATACCTTCGGCCACGCCCAGGGGTTTTGGTAATAGTGGCTACACAGATCCCAAAGCGTATCGCCTCGGCGCACCAGGTGAATGTCGGGCACCGTCTCCGCTACGCCTTCTGCGTCATCCGGCAGAATCGCGTTCGAGCCGTGCGAACCGGGGCCGCTCGGCGTGCCGCCGGCAATGACTCGTGAACTCGTCGCGGGGTTGGAGCCCTCACCCGGGTTGAGGTTGTTTGCAGGCGCCACGATGGTGGTGCCGTTGTTCTGTGGAGCGATCACCGTGGAGTCGCCGCTGTCGGCGGCCACCGTGGGCGTCGCCGTGTCGGGACCGAAGCCTTGGGCTCCGGCGACCGCGGCCAATAGCGACAGCGCACTCAAGCTAGAAACGAACAGACTTCGCTGCATGACCGTCCTCACCGCTTGTGCCGAGGGCTAGCGGAACCATCAATGTCGCCATCCGAGTGCGAACCGTATACGCGAATCACCGGGCGCGGCGACTTGTCGGCAGCCGAGTCCTCGGGCCGCAGTTCGGCCGTCGGGGCGTCCGCAGGAGCCTCGCGAGTGTCGTCACCCGGCTCCAGCTTCACGATCATCAAGCGCGGACGCTGGAGCGTCGCAGCCGCGTCGCTCGCCGGCTTCGCGGGGGCGGCGTCCTTACGAACTTCCAGCACCTCAAGCCGCTCTTCCAAGCGGTCGCTGTGGCCCTGGAGTTTGGTCAGGTCGGACTGCATTGCCGCCAAGCGCTTGGAGATATCGTCGTGGCTGCCCCCACATCCACTGAGACTGCACGCGGCAGCGAGCACCGCGCACCAAGCCAGAGGGCCGAGACTGAAACCGACGCCGAAACGAAAGGGGGGACAGCGCATCGCGAGGGATCGTAGGGCGTTCAACCCGAGCGGGCCAAAAGACCGGCCTTCGAAGTGCCGTGCCGGCGTCACGACTGGGTAATTTTCCTAGCGATAGCCATTAGTTACGCCCAATTAGTGGACGCACGTCCGATCACCTCCTAAGGTGGGTTCGTGGCGTTCCGCCGTCCCCGCCGCAATCCGAACCGAGTCCGGCCGAAGCTCGACCTACGCAAGACTTTGTTCGTTTTGCCCAATCTGATCACGCTGGGCAGCGTGTTCTGCGGCTTCAACGCGATCCTCGCCGTCGCCAAGGACCAGCCGACTGAAAAGGACGTGTACGGCGCAGCTGTACTCC
>JBDTJC010000321.1:0-2919 GCA_039936055.1 Polyangiaceae bacterium
AGCGCTGCAATTCCTCGGGGCTGTACGCGCGCAAGCACGAGACCACGCCGTCCCACCACGTGCACAGCGGCACCACGGGCACCACGTACGTGAGCAGCAAGCGCGAAGCGCGCAAGGGCCGAATGAACGGAGTGACCGCAAGCACCGCGCTCGTGCCCAGTGTCACGCCGATCAGGCTCGTGGCCGAGCGGTCCACCATTTCCACGAGCGCAATGCCGCGCCCTTGACTGACGGCGTCCGCCAAACATTTGCGCGCGGCATCGGGATGCAGATGGTGGAAAGCGTTACAGAGCAGCCGAAAGCCGGGCAGCGCTTCGGGCACGCGCGTCGCATCCACCGGCTGCTCGCGGTACTGCACTTGCCCCCTGCCCTCCGCTTGCGCGCGCTGGAGCCGCGGCAAGTTCGGATACAAGTCCGTCAGCAGCACGCAGAGCGGCGTATCGAACGAATCACGCAGCAGCGCCGCGATGGTGAGCGCAGGGCCGCCGCCGCCGGAGCACAGATCCAAGAGCGTGTCGTCGCGCGTGGCTTGCACGGCGGGCGCCAGGCGCTCGGCAAAGCCGCGATACACCGAGCGCCCGCGCTGGCCGAGGAAACTGAGGAAATCCGTCATGCATTCCCGCACGACATGCGGGAACCACGGCAGATCCTCGAACTCGAATAGCTGCACGCGGTCCATGCGCGGCTGACCTTAACCCCGAGTTTTGCGCATTACACCTGCGGATTTGGCCCGGCTTTGCCGCGCGCGCCGGGAGCGGAGTGACCCGCTGAGGACCACGCCGTCCGATCCCGCCTTTTCTTCGGGGCAAACCCGAGTCAGGCTGCGCGGGTCGTGCCTTCAACGCCCGCTTCCCCCCCAGCAGCGCTCGCGAGCCGCACCGCTGATCTGGGCGTGTACGTGCACTTTCCGTGGTGCCTCAAAAAGTGTCCGTATTGTGACTTCCTGAGCGTGGCCGCCGAACGGCCCTCGCTCCCCCACGAAGCCTACGCCGACACGGTGATCGCGGAGCTCGAGCGCCGCGTGGAAACGCTGGGTGAAGTGCGCCTGCTGAGCGTGTTCTTCGGCGGCGGCACGCCCTCACTGTGGGAACCGCGCGCGCTCGGCCGTGTACTGGCGCGTATTCGTGATCTGCTGCCCGCCGGCGCACAAGAAGTAGAAGTCACCGTAGAATGTAACCCGACCAGCTTCGACGTCGAGCGCGGCCGCGCGTTGCAAGCCGTGGGCGTGAATCGCGTCAGCATCGGCGTGCAAGGCCTAGACGCCGATCGCCTGCAATTCCTCGGGCGCTTGCACGACGTGGCCTCCGGCCTCGGCGCCGTGCGCGACGCCTTGCACAGCGGCATGCCGCGCGTGTCTGCGGATTTTATTTTTGGGGTCAGCGGGCAAGCAGCGGACGCAGCCGCACGCGAAGCCCAAATACTGAGCGAGCTGGGCACGACGCATTTGAGTGCCTACGCACTCACGATCGAGCCCGGCACTCAGTTCGGCGCGCTCGCTCGCAAAGGCAAGCTTCCGCTACTCGAAGACGCCGCCGTCGCGGATTCCTTCTTAGCAGTGGAAGAAACCTTGGAGCGCGCCGGCTTCGAGCACTACGAGGTCAGCAACTACGCGCGAAACGGTGAGCGTTCTCGGCACAATATCGGCTACTGGGTGGGCCGTGACTACCTCGGCCTCGGCTGCGGCGCGTGGGGCACGCTGAGTCACCCGGGGCAGCGCTTTCGCTATCGCAATACGCCCTCCCCTGAGCGCTACTTGGCGGGCGCCTCGAGCTTCGCCCAGGCGGATCTGTCGCAGGTAGGCGCGCTGGTCGCGAACTACGAGCCGCTCAGTCCGGAAACCGCCCTGGCGGAGCGCATCATGCTGGGCTTGCGCCTGGCCGACGGCATTGACCTCGAGCACTCGGCGGCCGAGCTCGGCACGCCGCTCTGGACGGACGAACGAGCCCGCGCCCGCGACCGCCTACTGGCGCAAGGCAAGCTGGAGCTGAGCTTCGGAGTGGCACGAATTCCGAAGCGGCACTGGCTGTTCGCCGACGGAATCATCGCCAACCTGATGTAGGCGTGAAGCGCAGCGCGCGCCGCGTGGCGTTTGCGCGTCTGCGCACCTGGTGCGAGGTCCGCTCACCGGTCTGCGCCCGCGCTGGGCTTATCGCCTTATCGGAACCACAAAAATGCCGTCTTTGGCGGGTGGCGCGCGTGCGCCCGGAGCTTGGATGCACAGATCGTTGTCGTTACCGACCCTGGCTTGTTCCGCGTTCTTGGGCTGCCTCCTCGGCGCCTGCGACTCGTCCCCGGAAGTGTCGGACAAGAGCACGCCGCACACCCAGGGCGACGCGGGTGACTCGGACGGCGGCAGCAGCGGCGCGGATGCCAACGGCGGCAAGGGCAACGACCTCGCCGTCGACCCCAACACCGGCGACGGCGGCTCGAACGTACCCATCACCGGCATCACCGAACTGAAGCTGCAGGTGAGCGTCGATCAGGACACGATCTTGGTCACCGGCCTGCCCGTGGATGTCGCCGCGCACGCCAAGTACGAGGATGATTCCCTACCCAAGAGCGTCGTCTGGAGTGTCGACGACACGCGCCTCGGGTCCATCAATCAAGACGGCGTGTTCGAAGCCAACGGTTTCAGCGCTGGCACCGTCACGATCAGCGCCCAAGCCGGCTCGCAAGTCGTCACGACATACGTCGTGATCGCCGCAAAATTGAGCCAAAACGCGGACAATCTCAGCGCTGCGGACCAAGCCACGCTAGTGCATGGCGGTACCGGCGGCCCGAAGGGCGTCGGACCGGATGCGTTCCGCTTCCTGTACCCATACGACAACACCGTGTTCCCTCGCGGGTTGCTCGCTCCTTCGCTGCAGTTCGGCGGCGCCGTCGCTTCGGCGACGTACATCAAGATCAGCACCACGAATT
>JBDTJC010000322.1:0-28792 GCA_039936055.1 Polyangiaceae bacterium
TATCTCCACCTCGCCGCCCACCCCATCACGCTCGCCGCGCAACCGATCCCCGCCAGGACTCACGACGCAAAACCTCAGCAGCTACGACAGGCTGCTTGATGCAATCTGGGATCTGCACCCGATTCAATTTCGCCTTTCAGAGCGGCGCGCTGGGGCATGTAGTGCCGGTCGACGTGAGTCAGTATACCGGCGTGACCTTCTGGGCGAAGTTGACCAGCTTTGACCCACAAGTTCCCCAGATCATGCGGGTGCAGTTTCCCAATGCCGACACGGATACCGAGCACCAATCAACCTGCATCAGTAGTAAGTTGCCGTGCGATGCCTTTGGTCTGGTTTTGCCCGGTTTGGGCGAGAGCTGGCAGAAAGTTTCGCTGACCTGGGACCAGCTGACTCAATCTGCCAGCGAGTATGGGCAATTGCACCCTCCGAGCTTCAACGAGGACGTTTACTCGGTCGGCTTCGTGGCTCTCGGTGCAGGCCCGGAGGATCGTGCGCTGCCGTTCGAGTTCTGTGTCTCACAGATCTACTTCACCCAATGACCAACTCAGCCCCGCGCTCCTCCGAGCCGCCTTTCGGTAGATGGGCCTCGGAATTGCATCGCTAGAGGCAAGGATGAAGCCGCAGCTGAACCGAGTCCGATTCTTCTCTCTAACGCATGCGTTCGCTTTCGGTTTGCTGACCGCGGCGTGCGGCGGGGTCTCGCCACATGAACCCGGCTCACCGATGCTGCACGCGGAGCACGGTAGGCTGCTGAACAGCCGCGGCCAAAACATTCTCGTGCAGGGTGTCTCCTGTTGGTTCGGGGAAGCTCCGGACGCAGTTGATCCCGACCATGACGAAGCTGACTACGAGCGTGTAGCCGCCATGGGCTTCAACAGCATCCGCTTCCACTTCAACTACAACGCGTTTGAGGACGACTCGGCGCCCTATCAATATAAAGACAGTGGCTTCGCGCGGTTTGACCAGAGCATCGCCTGGGCCAAGGCTCACGGCATTCAACTGGTGCTCAGCTTGGGTGTGCCTCAAGGAGGAAGCCAGCTGAACTGCGGGGGAACCGCGCTCTGGGACATACCGGACAACCAAGACCGCGTCGTCGCGCTGTGGCGGGCCATCGCGCAACGCTACGCAACCGAACCCACCCTTGCCGGCTACAGTTTGATCGATCAGCCAAGCCCCACTAGCTCACTGGCCCAATGGCAGTCACTGGCGAATCGGATTGCCGCAGCGATCCGTGAAGTGGATGTCCAGCACCTGCTGGTGGTGGATCAAGCCACGCCCATCGGCTGCAACTACGACAACCAATACAACCCTGGAGCCAGCCTGATCGTCCTCGACGATCCGAATGTGCTCTACGCGCTCGCGGCGTATTGGCCGTGGGTGTACACGAACCAATTGACGGCCGGCTCGCATCTCGAGGACGCCGGGGCCTATCCGGACGAGGAGCGGCTAGGAACGAGCGACTTTCAAGACCTGACTCTGCTCCAAACGCATCCAGGCTCGCCACTCTTGACCCCGGATGAAACGACCTGGACCCGAAAGCGCTTCTATTACACCGCCGTCAACCAGACAGCTCAGATTGCGCAGGTCAGTCTCCGGTCTGCGAACAACCCGGGGACAGTCTATTTCGACGACCTGTTGGTCGAGGAGTTCGATCCCGATTTCAATTTCGTCCGCACGCTGATCGATGCCGACCTGGAAGATCCCACGAACTGGAACTTGTATCAGGACCCCGCTGGGGCCGGCGCGGGCGTGAAAGGCACTGGTGCTGACGGCCACCGCGGAAGTGCTTCAATCACCTTGAGCGGCACCACCGGCGAGGCCAGCCTGAACTTCAGTGATCTGTACGCATTTCCGTTGCGGCAGAACTACACGTATCGCGTCACCGGCTGGATGAAGGGCGAAAATAGCGCTCCCAACTCCGCTTCCATGATTGGGCTCAACCTGTATACCGACATCGGCAGCGTGCCGCCCCCGCGAAACAAGGCGAACCTCGCCGCCATGCTGCAACGCTTCGTCGATTGGGGTCACAGTCACGACGTGCCGTTGTACGTGGGCGACCTCGGAACCGGCGCTCCGAGCTTCGAGAACGGCCGAGGCGGGCTGACCTGGGTGAGCGACATGGTCGATCTCATGACCCAGGCGAACCTCAGCTTTAGCTACAGCGAGTATCACGGCGCGGATTACGGCATTTACCGCGGCGACGGCGGCCCGGTTGACCCCAGCAATGCCAATCAGCCGCTGATCGATCTGTTCACGCAGAAGCTAGGTCAATGAGCTGAGTGCTGCCTGCGCTGGCGGTCCCCATCACCACCACATGGTCGCTTCGATTTTGAACACGTTCTCGTCCGGGCGTGTCGTTGGCGCAGCGCGGCCCGGGCTGGTCAAGCCCTGATAAGTCGATCCAAAGCCATCCGGCGGAACCGGCGATGACGGCGGCTGCACGCAGCGTTCCTGACCGGGAGTGTAGGAATTGTCTGCTGGGCTGCCCATCTCCACGCCGCCCACGTTGCTCGTCGCGCACGTTCGCTGGTTGTACATGTAACGTGAATATTGAAGAGTGATCGCTTCGCGGGTGACCCACTTGGACTTGAAGACCAAGCGCGGAGAGAGAATGGCGAAGGATTGCTCGGGGACTCGGCTATTGGGCTGCAAGCGATCGAAGCGCACGGCCGCGGTCAGCCAGGGCAATGCGGCATACGCGAGATCAGCGCCAAATTTCAGCTTGTGAATGCCGTCGTTGGCCGTCACGTCGCTCTTGACCTTGTTGTACATTCCGTAGAGCTTGAGGGTCAGATCCTCGCCGTCCCCCCAGAACTTCTGGCCGCCCGAAGACTGCTGGCTGAAGTTGGTCAGGCCGAATTCGTACTGGGCCAGCAGCGTATCCACACTACCGTTGCCCATGCTGCAGGCTTCATCCGCTGCGCTGCCACCGGCTGCGGTCTTGTAGAACGGCGTGCTGGGCGCGCCTGTTGCCGAAGCAACGCAGCTCAAGCCGAGGTAGTTGTCCACGACGCCGAGCCCGAATTCGCCACCACCCGAGGCGTGGATGACATCGATCGCGCGACCCACGGTCAGCGCGTCCTTCAGACCGACGTGCGAGTACGCCGCGTACAGGTAACCGAACGCTCCGAGCTCGAAACGCCCGTCGATACCTGCAACCCACATCTTGCCGTCTGGGACGTTGACGATGGCATTGGCTGTGGGGGGCGCGCTGAGCTCCTCCGACTGTGTCCAAGAATCCAGGTAGTGTGCCGTGAATTGGACGCTCTGGTTGTGTCTGAAGCCGACGTGCGCGTGATGCAGCATCGTGAAGCGCGTGTTGTTGAATTGGTTGGGGTCGGGCTTTTTCGTGCCGATCCCGTGCTCCAGCCAGAGCGAATTTTCTTCGTCGATATCGAAGTCGATGTGCAGTGCTTCGCCCGCGTTGTGCACACGGCCGAACATGTAGGTATCGTATTCGCCCGCGTCGTACTTGCCGGCGGAGCCGTACTTGTTCGAGAAGGCGCCGACGCGCCAGGCCAAGCGTACATTCTCATAACCAAGATCCGGCGTGAGATCGACGTAGCCATCGGAGATGCCGAGCTGTGTCGGAGGATTGCTGAACGAGGCTTGGGCAAAGTTGTAACCTTGGATGGACACGGTCCCCTTGGCCCACGAGTTGCCCAGCGAGAAGTAGAGTTCGGCCCAGTCTGTCTTGTTGTGGGGCGTGCTTTGCCAGCTCAGGTACTGATTGTCCGGGATGATCGGCCAATGGAGTGTGCTGGAGCTTTGACCTGGTTGGGGATTGTCGCGCTTGCCGACACCGACGAACATTGGCGCGCGGATGTAGCCGTGGAACTCGAACTTCCAGCTCTCATCGTTGGCCACGACAGCGGGGCCCGCCACCGTTGTGAGGCTTCCTTGCGCAGGTTTTACCGCTGCCGGCGGCGGCGCTGCTTTTACTTCGGGCGCGGCCGCGGCAGCCGTGGGCGCACTTGCCTGCTGCGCGACGGCTGGACGGACCCACGCGCTGTTAAGAATGATCGAAGTGAGCGTGACCACGAGAAACGATTTCATTGTGCGAATCTGCCTTGCTGGCTGGCCTACTAAACGCGTCTGCATGGCCGCTCCCTGTTTGCCGCACGCGGAACTCCGCAGCGTGCAAGTCGCCTAGTTTCTCGGCGATCGGAGGCCACCCAGTGCAACGGGCGTGCCCGCGCTTTTGCTCGACACCATTCGAGCAAAAGCGCGTTGAATTTGTACGCGCACTGCCCACGAATCCGCGGCCCGTTGGGCGCGTCAGCGTCTGCGGGACGTCCCCGGACGTCCCCGGACGTTCGCAACGGGCGGGCGCCCGGCTCCTAGCGAGTGGGACGCTTGGGGCGCTTCTTGCCCGCGAGTGCTGCGAGATCCACCGACTGCCCACTCATCAACCGGTAGGCGCGTTGGCGCGTGATGCCGACGTGAGCCGCTGCGCGCGTCACGTTGCCTCCGAACGTGCGGAGCGCGCTGACCAAGAGCGCCAGATCAACCGCTTGGGTGGGTTCGTTTGTTTGTGGCGGCTGCGCGGGCTTCACTTCGGGCTTCACTTCCGCCATCTCCGCGGGCAGGTGCTGGGCGCGGAGCACGGGCTCTTCGGCCTGAAGAACTGCCAGCCGCCGAGCCAGCAAGAGCAGCTCACGGACGTTGAATGGCCAATCGTGTAGGCAGAGCCGTTCAATGAAATCAGGCTCGAACTCAGGCACGCGGCCCGGCCGCAACTCGCTCATGAAGTGGAAGAAGAGGGGCAGAATGTCTTCACGACGCTGACGCAGCGGGGGCAAGAGCAGGCTGAAGCCATTGAGCCGGGCCAAGAGATCATCGCGGAACAGCTGCTTTCGTACCGCTTCGAGTAGCGATTGTTGCCCGGCAACGACGATGCGCACGTCCACCGGTACGGGTCGAGCTTCACCGAGCGGTTGGACTTCTTTCTGCTCGAGCGCGCGCAGCAATTTTGCCTGAAGCAAGAGGGGCAGATCAGAAACCTCATCTAGCAGTAGAGTTCCGCCCTCGGCGCTTCGGAAGAAACCGGGGCTTGCGCGATCCGCGCCCGTAAACGCGCCCCGCCGATAGCCAAAAAGCTCGCCTTCCGCTAAGCCCTGGGGCAGCGCGGCGCAGTTGACCGCAACCAGCGGGCCCGTGCGCGCGCTCCAGGTGTGCACCGCGCGCGTGACGACTTCCTTGCCAGTGCCCGTCTCGCCCTCGAGCACGATGGGTAGATCACTCTGCGCCGCTTGAATCAACGGTGAGAGCGCGCGCTTTAACACCGCGCCACCGACCAGACCGGGTGCGATTTCCTCGCACCGGGCCGGCCTGTCCGCCACGACGAAGACACTCCCGCCCACGCGCAGCACGTCATTGGCTTGCAGGTGCGCGGTCTTTACCAGGTGCCCATTGACGCGAGTCCCATTGCGGCTGCCCAAATCAGTAACGGACAGGCTCGACTCAGTGGCACTCCGATGCAGCGTCGCGTGACGCCGCGAAACATCCGTGCTGGTCAGACGAATGGCGCAGTCAGCGTCCCTGCCGATCGTTAGTTCCCCAGACTTGCCCCAGTCCAGGCTCAGTGGCGTACCGCCAGGCGAGCCCATTAGCCAAACTAACCCGAGCTCCGCTTGAGGCACACCGTCGCGCGAGCTTCCCTCTAGGTCGATAGTGCTCGCCGGATTCGAGCTCATGGCCAGCGGCACTTGGCGTTCACGACCGGCGCAACTCGGTGCCGAGCTCGGTCGGTCAAGTCCTCCGCGGTCATGCGAGATCGAATGGTTACACGAGGCGGCTACGGGGTGAACCCCTTTCGACTCGCCCGATCGCTAGGGTGCTCACCGCGGGGAGGGCTTCGAGGGCAGCGGCCTGCCGATCGGCTATCCGTGCAACTTTTCTGGGCCGGTCGGGCAAGCAACCCACGCGCACAAAGAACGCGGCAAAATCCGCGACCTGCTGTCCGGCAACGTCACGCACCAGCCCACGTTGGATTGGCGCATGGCTCGTCTTGCCGGGCGCTTCTCAACGGCGTGACGCAAACACTCGGAGCCGCACTGATCTGATTTCTCACGGTGACGCGTTGGGCCGGTCGCGTGCCCCCAAGCAGACTCGATTCGAGGCGGACCGTACGAACCGGCAGTCGTGAGCATTGCGAAGTGAGGCGATAGATCTACATAGCGTGTAACTCTTAGGAGTGATGTGCCGGTGCTTGCAGCCAGCCGCCAGATTCAGGTCTGCCTGCGTCTGAATTTGCGAGTGATCGCATAATATTAGGGGTTGCGGTGTGTGGCGCACCTCCATTGCTGTGCTGAGCGTGCGGTGTAATCATTCGCGCATTGTGGGCTGCGAACTCGCCTCGTGGCGGTTCGCGTTCGAAAGCGAGTTGATGATGAAAGCACCTGTGCCTTGCGGCGCACTCGCCGTCTTGATTTTGGCTGCCTGCAGCGACAGGCCAGACCCTGGCTTATTTGCGCAGGGCTCAGCGCAATCGGGAACAATTCAAGCTGCTGGTGCTAGCGCTGGCAACTCCGCTAGTGCTGGCTCGAGCGGCGTTGGCGGTGCTGGTGTCGTAACGAGCGGCGTTGGCGGTGCTGGTGTCGTAACGAGCGACACCGGCGCAGCTGGCGTCGTAGCGAGCGACACCGGCGGCACCACTTCTTTGAGCATCGGCGGCAGCGCAGCCGTGGGCTCTGCGGGTGACCCTGGCGCCCTGAACAACGCGGGCAGTGCGGGCGTCGTGAGCGCTGCGGGGGCGCTGGGTAGCGCAGGTTCCACGAGCTTTGCGGGCTCCGTGGGTACTGCTGGCTCCCCGGGGGCGGGCACGGGCGCCGCGGGTCGCGCGGAGCCGCCGCCAGCGGTGTGCGGCAACGGCATCATCGAAGCGGGCGAGCAGTGCGACGACGCCGGCCACGCAGGGAACGGCTGTGATGCCAGCTGCAAGGTCGTGTGCTCGCAGCATGGGCAAGGTTCGGTCGAGTCCGCGGACTATCACTGCTATGCTGGCTACAATCAGGCTGACTTCACGGGCTCTCAGCAAGACTGCGTCAAACGCGGCGCACACTTGGCCACGATCTCCAGCGCCGCAGAAAACAAGCTCTTGCGGCCGCTGGTGAGCAACTCCAAATGGCTCGGCGGGAACGAGGACGTAGCCGCCGCGTTGCCCTGCAACGGCGCCTACGCCTGGCTAACCGGCGAAGCCTTCGATTTCATCAACTGGGCCCCGCACGAGCCGAACCCCGGACAAGCCCATTGCGAGGGTTCGAATACTACCTGTTACGCGCACTGCATCGTCATGCTCGGTGATGGTACCTGGGCAGCCCAGCGCTGTGACATCGTGGACGGTTACGTGTGTGAGTGGGAGCCCGCCGGGACGAAGTAGTGGCTCGCCGAACGCATTGCGTGCTCGCGGGGGCGCCGCGCGCCACTACGAGCGTGGAGCGAAATCGAGGCTGAGGCGATTCGAGAACGATGGCGAGCCCGCCCGCGGCGCATTCACGGCGTAAACACGATGTTGTCGATGTAGATCGTCCCCTTCCAGGACGATCGAGTTCCTAAAACGAAACCCCAGTCGGTGAAATCGAATGCACCGCCCACGTTGGCGTAGGTCCATTCACCGTCGTTCGCGTAAAAGTCGTTTCCGCCGCTCGTAGGCACACTTTGATTCCACGCCTCGATGTAGCCGGTGTAACCCGGGGATACCAACGGTGTGCTGCCCTGCGCGGTCTCGAAGTAAACTTCGAACGTCAGAGTGCTATTCAAAGTGTACGACACCTTAGGCCCGGCGCAGAGCGAGGTGCGGACGACCACCTGCTGATACTCCCCGGAGCTGTTGGAAAAGCTGATCGCGAGCGAAGATTTCCCGGTGTTGTAATGACGGGCCGTCGAGATTTTTAGCGAGACACTCGCGGTCGTGTCTGGCGCGGAGATTGACCAGCCTTCCGCTGCAGGAGTTGCCGACTCGAAGTCCCAGCTGCCGCAGAAGGGCTTGCCGTTGACCGCGGGGCAGGCGCTGATGGTCGGGCCATTGCAGGTGTTGGCGCAGGTCGTTTGCGTCCCGCCCTTGCAAGCGCTGTTTGCATTGGCTTGGCTGCAATCCAGACACCCGGTGCCGCAGTGCTGGGGATCGCCGTCGGAATAGCAAGGCGTGGCGGTGCTATTGCACGCGTGATAGTTCGCATCGCACTGGACGCCGCAGGCATTGCTCACGCAGCTGGAGTGCGCGTGCGAATTCGCGGGAGCTGCGTCGCAGCAGGCTTTGCCGCAGGTAGTGATGCCGCTGTTGCATTGGATGCCGCAGCCGGCCGCTCCCGAGCACACGGCGATTCCATTCGCGGCGGGGGCGCTGCAATGGGTGCCGCAGGCTTGGCAGTTGTTGGGGTCGGTCGACAGGTTGGCGCAGGTGTTGCCACACCGGGTGTTGTTCCCGCAGTCTTGAACGCAGCTGCCGCCGCTGCAGATCTGGCCCGAAGCGCACAGATGGCCGCAGGTCAGGCAGTTCTTAGCGTCCGTCTGGAGGTTCACGCAGCTGCCGGAACAATTCATCGTGCCAGACGCGCAGCACACACCGTTCGAGCACGTGCCGCCGCAGGGCTTCCCACAACCACCACAATTGGCCAAGTCCGTGAGCGTGTTCGTGCAGGTTCCGGTCGTGCACTCGGCAAAGTTTGCCGCGCACTTGATCTTGCAAGTGCTGCTCTCACACGCCGCACTGCCATTGCTTGGGGGTGCAGCGCAGGCGTGGCCGCAGCTACCGCAATCGGTCGCGCTACTGGTCAAATCCAGACAGGATGTTCCGCACAGGTGCTTCGTGCCACAATCAGCCGCGCAGCTGCCGTTCGAGCAGACCTGACCTGCGGCGCAAGCTTTGCCGCACACTCCGCAGTTAGCGGCCGAGCCCTTGAGATCGACGCACTTGCCGCTGCAGTTGCTCTGTCCTGCATCACAACACACACCACTCAGACAAACACCCGCGCACGCCGCGCCGCACGTGCCGCAGTTCGCGAGATCTGACTGCATGTCTACGCAGCGCCCGCTGCAATAGGCGAGCTGACCATCGCACTGGACGCCGCACTTGCCGGAGGCGCACGTAGCCACCCCCGCTGCCGCCGGACCATTGCAAACCGTGTCGCAAGTCCCGCAATGGTTTACATCCTTGCTCTCCGTTACGCACGACGAGCCGCAAATCGTCTGCGTTGCGTCACAGCTGCTGCCGCACTTGCCGTCTTGGCAGACAAGACCACCGGCGCACGTGGTGGCGCAAGCGCCGCAATGTGTTCCGTCGTGCTTGAGATCAACGCAGGCATCACCACAGAGTTCCAGCCCCTCTGCGCAGCGAATGCTGCACAGAGTGCCCTGGCAAATACCTTGACCACTGCCAGCGCTCGGCGCGGGGCAATCGGCCGCGCAATGACTGCAAACGCCAGCAAGGCACATTGCCCCGGCCGGGCACTCGCTATCACTGCAGCAGCCGTTCGTCGGTACGCAGCCGCCGGCGCACGTTTTTTCAGCCGCTGTGCACGGGCCGCTGCCAGCGCTGCCCGCGTTCGGCTGCCCCGCATCAGAAGGCACGCCATCGGGCGGACTTCCGGCGTCGGAGAGCCCAGCGATTCCGTTCGGGCCGCCCGCGCCCGCGCCACCTGCGCCGCCCGCAACACCCGCGACACCCGCGACGCCGCTCGCCGTGAACGTATAGCCGTTTTTACTTTTCACCGAACAGCTGCTGGCCAGCACGACTGTAGTCCAAAGGCAAAGCAATCCGTTCAGCACCGCGCGCGTTTTCAAGTGATCTCTCCTGCAACCCGGGCAGCGAAGGTTAGCTCTGGAAAACGCGTAGCCATCTGACTCCCTGCTCTCTTTTGCCTGCCCACGGCCTGTGGTTCGCGCAGTTACGGGTGCGCGTCAACGAAAGAAGCCGTCCCGGGCGTATTTGTAAAGCGGAGGTGGCGAGTGGAACGCGAGGCCCGTACACTCGCTCGTGCTGGGCCATGCTTGAAGAAGGGACCGTTGTCGATGGTAAATACCGCATCCGGCGCCTGGTTGGCGAAGGCGGTATGGGGTCGGTTTTCGAGGCCGATGCGGTGCGGTTGCATCGCCGAGTCGCGATCAAAGTCTTGCACTCGGGCTTGAGTAACGAAGCTGAAGTCGCCGCTCGTTTTCAACTCGAAGCGCAAGCAGCTGGGCGCATCGGCTCACGGCACATCGTTGACGTGCTGGATCTGGGGCAGTTGGCCTCGGGCGCACCGTACATGGTGATGGAGTTTTTGGAGGGTGAAAACTTGCGTGAACGGATCAGCCGCGCGGGCGCCATGGGCCCAGCGCAGATCCAAGCGCTCGCCTTGCAGCTTTTGGAGGGGGTTCGGGCCGCGCACGCAGCCCGCGTCATCCATCGCGATCTGAAGCCCGACAACGTGTTCTTGGTGCCACAGTCCGACGGTACTGACTTCGTCAAAATCCTGGACTTCGGAATTTCCAAATTTAGTGCCGGCTCTGACACCCCGTCCGAGCTTTCACTCACGCGGACCAGCTCCTTGATGGGAACGCCGAACTACCTGTCGCCCGAGCAAGCCAATGGCAGCGGCAAGGTTGACGCGCGCACGGATCTCTATGCGGTGGGAGTCATTCTCTACGAGTGCCTGACCGGGGCCTTGCCTTACTCCGCCGAAAGCTTCAGCGAGCTAATCTTCAAAATCGTCCTCAGCCCCCCGGTCGCGGCCAGCGAGCGAGTGCCGGACGCAGATCCCAGGTTCGTTGCGATCGTGGAACGGGCGATGCGAAAGCAACCGAACGAGCGCTTCCAGACCGCGCGCGACATGGCGTTGGCGCTCGAGGCCTGGGCAGGGGGCCGCTCGTTCGTGGCCCCAGAAGGCACCGACGCGCAATCGAACGCCGGCGCGCACGCCGGGGAAGTGCGCCCATCGTCCGCTTCGTTCACTCCCAGCGCCGGCACCTTCCAGGCGCCAGCGGCGGCAGCCGGTTTGGGGACCCTCGAGTCGTGGTCGCGTGGCGGGTCCGGCGGTCCGTCGCCTCTGGCCCCCACGCGTTCGCCGCGAACATTGGTGATCTGGACAGCGGCCGCTGTGAGCATAGGGATGTGCCTCGCTGCAGCTCTATTCTGGCGCGCATCGAGCAGGGCGGCCGCCCCAGCGGCGGTCGCGCCTTCAGTGACCGCGGCACTGCCCACGCCTGTCCTCGGAGTAGCACCGCAGGTGACCATCGCCGGTAGTCCAAACGCCACTGATGCGCTCGACGCGAGCGGCAGCTCGCCCCCGAACTCCGACGTCCTTGGGGCCCCGTCCCCGCGGCCTCAACGCCCGCTGCCTAGCGTGCCACGTTCAGCAGCAACTGCGCACGCGCCGGTGGTCCGAGCGCCCGTGATTGGGGCACACGCGCCCGTGCCGCCCCCCCCTGCCCCGGCCCGCTCGGATGCTGACATGACACAAACCAAGAGCGGGCGAACAATTCGCAGCGATCTCTGAGCAGCCATTCAAAGTTCGAGTTGTCACCGGGCGCGCGCGCGGATACGAAACTCCTGGTGAGCAAGATCAAATCGTCGCTTCGCAGGCACTGGGTTGCGTCCTTGGCATGCGCCATCTGCGTGGCAAGCATTGCCTTGCCGGCACGCGCTGAGGAGAAAATCTCCCCGGAAGCGCGAGCTTACTTTAAAAACGGGGTGGAGCTGCTGAAAGGCGAAGCGCCCAACTACCAAGATGCCTACTACCAATTCAAACTGGCCTATGAAAAGAGCAAGAGTTGGAAGGTCCTGGGTAACTACGGTCTATGCGCCTTGAAGCTCGAGCGGGACGAGGAAGCGATCGCCTTCTACGACGAATACCTGAAAGGCGGCGGCAAGCGCATCGACAAGGACGAGCGCGAAGCAATAGAGCGCGATCTTTTGCTGGTAAAGGGCAACGACGCAACGCTTGACGTTTCAGCGAGCGCCTCCGAATTCACGCTTCTGGATGCGCGCGCGAGGTCCTCACTCGGCGCTCAATCCTATGCGATAACCGATGGCAAACGGTCGCTCACGCTACGCGCAGGCGAGCATCACGCCGTTGCAACGGCGCCGGACGGCCGCACCCTGACCTGGGATTTTTTGCTCGAACCCGGCCAGCGGGCGAGTCACCATTTCGATTTCGATGCACCGCCTCCGTCGGCCGCGAAGGAGGTCCTGCCGCCCCCGGCACCCCAGGCAGGACTGGCAGCGTCCCCGCCCAGCCCATCCGAGGCGGGCTCAGGGTTGCGCACGGCGGGCTTCATCACCGCCGGCATCGGCGTCCTCGCGTTGGGCAGTAGTGTCATCACGGGGCTCATGGCCAAGAGCCAGGAGCACGCGGCCACCAGTCAATGCAACGCCAACCGCGTCTGCGATCCGGCCGCCGAAGGTGCGTTCGACAAGGGCACGAACCTCTCGCACGTAACCAACTACCTCCTGATCGGCGGCGGTGCTGCCACAGCGTTGGGCGTGGGCATGATCGCGATCGGCTGGCCGCGAGGCACCGAACACACCAACGAAAGCGCAAGCAACGTCCGGATCGAGCCGTTGCTCGCTCCCGGCACTGGTGGTTTGTTGGCTACGGGGAGGTTCTGAAATGATAGCGCATGTGGAGTCATGCGGTGCCGTCGCCGCCAGCTTCAGGTGTTTCTGGCCGTCACCAGGTCGCAGTCATACCGAGGTTGACTGAATTGACGCCCTGGGTTTCACCGCCCCACCAAGCGGTGTCGGCGCGGAAGTAATCGAACGCGCCGTGCAGCAGCTTGGAGAAGTGGTACACGACCACGGCCGAGATGCCGCGCTGCTGCTTCAGGTAGTCCGGCTGTCCGGGGTTCAACGTTGGGTCAAGATCTTGAGACATCTGGTGGGCACGCGTGATGCCGATGCCTGCGTTGAAGTCCCACTTGGTGAGCGACACCTGAGCCTGCAGGTAGCCGCCATCGAAGGGGCGAAACTCGTTGCTGGCCTGGTTGTTGATGCTGTCGCTCTGGCTCAAGAAGTAGTTTACACCGAGGCCCTTGCCGGTGAACGCGGCAACACCCACGTGAAACGCGCCCAGCTCAAGGCGGCCGCCCGCTTGCGCGCCGTACACGGTCCTCGAGTCGTTCATGTTCGGCTGCGTGTTGTACAGCTTCTGAAACGCGCCATCCACGAACACGTGCACCTTGTTGCTCTCACCCCAGGTGACGTCATACGTGCCTTCGGCTTCCGGGCGACCGAGCTTGGTGCGACGGTAGGACACGCCGACCAGCTGCGCTGGATCGTAATAGCCCACGCTGAGCTGAAAGCCCGCTAACGCCGGAGTTGCGTAAGCCACCCCGGCAGCGAACACGTTGGCTAGCACGCCAAAGCCGATGTGCCCTGCAGTCGGGCCTTGATCGTTGAAGCCTTGCGGGGCGCCCACGCCGTAGCCGTGCCCGTACAGGAAGTCGATCTCGGTAGCGCCGCGCCCGAACAACGAGAGCGCGCGACCGACGAGCAGCGACCCCGCGGGGCCTTCGACCTTGATGTAACCTTCGCGCGCGTCAGGCAGGTTCTTTTGGTAGGTACGCTGCCCCTGTGACTCGATGGTTGACCAAATTCCGATCTGCGCGGTGACCAGGGTATTCGGGGTCAGGTGATTGCGCACCCCAACGTTCAGCACGTTGCCGAGGAAGCCGCTGCGGGCGCGAAACGCGGTGACGTGCCCGCTCGGATCGATGAGGGTGGGATCGAAGGGAATGCCTTCATTGGTGGGCGTGTGCGCCATCACCTTCGGCGCAGGAACGCCCGTCCCATCCACCACTTCGGCGAAGGCCCCCACGCGGCCAGACGTGTAAATTTCCCAGCCTTCAGCCGGCTTCAGTAACGTTTCTTCTGCTTGTGCGCGGCCCGGCAACGCACAGAGGCAAGCGATGCCGAACCCGGCCGCGATCCCGATGCGTTGCTTCACGGGGCCGCCGTCACGCTAGTGATGTCGAAGTGGACGAACTGACCGTTCAAGTTGCCGCCCGTGCCGCTGGTCACCTTGCCGGTCCACGAAGCCGGCGGAGCGGGCATCGCACCAGCGAACGTCATCGAGCGTGAGCCGGTGCCGCACATGTTGTTGTTGGAGGTTCCGCAGTTCTGAATCTGCACGCAGTTCGAGTCACGCACTGTCAAAGACACGGTCGAGCCGCCCGCCATCTTGATTGTCGGCATCTCGTCGATCTCGAACGAGAGGTGCATCGTTTTCCCGCTTAAGTGGGGGTTTTCACTCGGAATGACCGAGTTCAAGAAATAGACGCTCGGCGTACCGCCCGGAGGCGTCACGTCAAGCTCGTACTGGTTGTAGTCGAAGCCGTTGCCCTGATCGGCAAACGTGAGCCCAGTGCCACCGGTCTGGAACAGATCCTTCGCGTAGGAGGCGGCGCCTGACACCGTCGAGGCAACGTCGACCGACGAGGTACCGGCAGAACGCGTGCCATTGTGGTACCAAGACACCTCAGTGACGCCCTGAATGTGAACTTGAACGTTGTACATGGTGCCAGGTGTGCCCTTCACGGTCCAACTGGTGACCGCGGCGCCCGACGGCTTGATCACCGGCGCGTCCGGTTGCGCAGAAGAGACCGCGTTGCACGGCTGCGGCTGCGCGCAGTCGTAGTTCGGGTTACCGCTGCCGCAAGGATATTGAAGGAGCGCGCCGTCCCAGCCATTGCCGAAGTCAGTCGGCGTGAGCGCACCACCGCCGGCAGAGCCACCGCCCGTGCCCGCACCGCTCGCGCCCGCGCCCGCAGCCGCACCGCCCGCGCCCCCGTTCGTGGAACCAGCCGCTGCGCCGCCCGTGCCGGCGCCCGCCGCTGCGCCACCGGTGCCCACGTCACCACCCATCGGAGCCGAACCGCCCACCGGAGCCGAACCACCCATCGGAGCCGAACCACCCACCGGAGCCGAACCACCCATCGGAGCCGCACCCGCGGTGTCCCCTGCCCCGCCCGCGCTCGTGCCCGTGCCCGCGCCACCCCCTCCTGGACCCTCAGCAGCGGTAGAACAGGCGAGCAGTGCCAAGCAGACGGTTCCGGTAGACAGCAGGCTTACGGATTTCATTCGTTGTTCCTTGTATTTCATACGGGCCGGCGCGCTCGATGCTCGCCAGGAGAAGGGATTGAGATCTCGATTTTCAGTCAGAAAAGGGCAGCGCCCGAGCTCTTTCTTCGAGCCTTCGGCAGCAAGCAGAGCGGCGAGCGGGCCTCGAGAGCGAGCGCCCCAAGTGCTTCCGGAGGGGCTGAGTCTTCACGGGCAGGACATGACTTTATAGGTCGCTTTTGGCTGAGTCAACCGGTTGAATTATCCACTGGGAACTCCTCGTGTCAAGGCCACAGAGCACGCTGGGTAGATATCGATCAACGCTGAGAAGTTGTGCTCGAGCGAGATCGGAAAGCTGCCTTCGAATGTAAAAATCTAGCGCGACTCGATCGGGATCTCCCACGCACAGGCTGACTCGGACCGAGTTTTTCGCCAAGCCCGAAATTGAGAGAAGCTGTAACCCGATCGACGTTAACGTTCGCATGGCCTGCGTCGGGCTGTGTCTATCGTCGATGAGCACGGCGAGGCGCTCGTAACGCGTCGCGTCGCGTGCGTGTGCCACGAGCTAGTCCACAAGAGCGAGGGCTCCTCGAAAGGCCAAGTGAGAGATGACCGCTTTGCGACCCCCTCGCGGACTACGATGGATTGGTTTGCTCGCGACCATATCCGGCTGTGCCGCCGTGTCGCCGCGCACTGAACATGCGAAGGCGAAGGCCACGCAAAGCGACGCAGTCAACGAACCCCGTGCGTCGTTCACGATTGACGCCGCGGCGAGCGCGTCAGATCCGATCGAGCTGCCAGTGCTGCGCGTGGCACTGACGCGTTGGGGTACTTGCGCTCTGTTGAGCGACCACACGGTCTGGTGCTGGGGGTACGACGGTGGGTCATCCGGTGCCCGCGCCGCGCGCCAGATCCCGCTTGCACACGTCGTTGAGATCCAATCCGCGGGCTCGCTCACGACGGCCGTGACGGAAGGTGGCGCGGCGTACTTCTGGGGACAGGTATCTCGCGGGTCTTACGTCCAATTGTCCCTCCTGCCGCAACGCCTAGCGGAGCGAGGAGTGGTGCACATCGCAATCGGAGACGGCACCGCTTGCGCGCTGACACTGTCCGGCGCTGTCGACTGCTGGTCACTCTTGAAACGCAGCGCGCCGCCACGGCGCGTCGTGGCGAGTGGCGCGCGCGCCGTGGCCGTGGCCAATGGCCGCGCGTGTGCCGTGTTGAGCGACGGACCAGCAGTGTGCTGGGAGCCCGGGCAAGAGCCAACCACCGCGCCTGAGCTCACCTTCGCCGTGGAGCTCGCTTCGCTAGGCGACCTCGTGTGCGGGCGCCTCGCCGGCGGTGCGCTGCGCTGCGCGGGTCCAGCCGAAGCGGCACGCGAGGCACTGGCGCTCTTGGCTGATTCGGCGGTCGCGCTGCGCTCGAGCCCCAACGCGTTGTGCGCGATCGCAGCGCACGGCCCACCTCACTGTGCCTGGCGCGAGTTCGAGAGCGAGTCCCCACCCCAAATCGTCGATCCGCCCAGCCGCTGGATCGCGCCCGAGCTGCCCGTGACTGATGCTGGTCGAGCCATTGATCACGGCTGCGCGCTCGTGGGCCCTGCCCTCTTCTGTTGGGGGAACAATACGTTCGGGCAATTGGCAGCCTGGGATTCTGAAGCGCTCGGCCCGGTGCGAGTGCATTTGGGTGATACGCGCGCGCTCAATCAGGTGCGCGCGGTCGCAGTGGGGACCGGTCACCGCTGCGTGCTCGGCTCCGACGAACGGGTACGTTGCTGGGGAGAGAACGAGCACGGACAGCTCGGCACGGGAGACACGGTGGGGCGTGAAGGGCCGACACTCGTGCCGGGGTTGAGCAAAGTCAGCACTATCGGCGCGAGCAGCCAAACCACGTGCGCGCTGACGGACGGTAACCTCTGGTGCTTTGGCGAGCAGCACTGGCTCGAGCCAGGTCACGGCTGCCCCGACCCTGAGCAGCGCAATGAGCGCTGCTCGCTCTCGCCGCGGCAAGTGGCCTCCAGCGTGACCGAATTCGCTCTCGGCGACGATCAAGTTTGCTTCCGGGGCGAAGCGGGCGGCGTCAAATGTCGGGGCGACAATGACCGTGGGCAGCTCGGCACGGGTGACTTCGCGCGCTCAGACACGCCTCGACCGGTGCTCGTTGCAGCAAACACCGCGCTCGCGGACGCAACACGGCTGTTTGGCTTCGCCTCGCACACGTGCGCGCTGCGACGCTCCGGCGCGATGGTGTGCTGGGGCGCGAACGAGCCGTTCGCACAGGGTCGCCCCTACAATGGCCCGCTCAAGCTAGCGCTTGCAACGCCGCTCGCCGGCAGCGCCACCGCGGTATCCGAAGATTGCGCGCTGGGCAATGACCAGCGACTCACGTGTTGGGGCAACGTGTTTCCGGACGATCACCGATCATTCTCATTCGCTGGGAGCGCTGTCGGCCTGTGCGGAGTCGAGCGCGTCGCGAACGGTCCGGGCCTGTGCTTGGCGCGCAAAGACGGCACCGTCGAGTGCCTGGGCTTCGATGACGCGTGGGAGAACCCGCTCGAGCTCGTGAGCCGCGGCGGGCAGCTCTCTTCTTTGGTCGGCTGGGGAAGCCGCATCTGCGCGCTGGCGGACGACGGAGCACTCACTTGCTTCAGCACCGAGAGCGACCAGGTATTGCCTGATGTTGGCCTGCGCGCGATCGAAACGCGCGCGTGGCCGGCCGCAGATACTGGCTGCAAGCGAGACCCAGCGCCGCGTGATCTCCCGAGCTTCCCGCCCGAGCCCGCGGCCACCATCACGGCCTACAACCTCAGGCACCCAGCTCGCGCATCCGACACACCGATCGCTGATTTGCAGTCGGGAGTCGCGCTGCCGCCAGCGCAGGCGCGTCGATTACTGAGCTGGCTCAACAAGCCGAGTAGCTACACATCGACCAGCACCTGTCACGATCCCAGCCACGAATACGTGCTCCGCGACGCCCAGCAGCGCGAGGTCGGTGAACTGAGCGTCGGGGATTGCTTCACGCTGGAGGCTTGGCCAGAAATTCCCGCCAATCTGAAGCTGGGCGGCAATGTGGTGGCCATCCCGTTCGGGCACTTTCTGCGTGAGCTGTGTCGCGAGCTCAAGCTCGGCGATTGCGAGCACACTGACTAGGAGTTCGTTGCCGGAAGACCAGCGAATCAGCGCGACGATGTGAATGACGCGCCTCGATCAGTTGGGCGATCCCGATCCGGCAATGCACCTCCATCAGCGACGGCGTTCCCGTCGCGATCAAGCCACCTGCGAAGGATTGGGCATCAGCGTCAGAAAGCCAGCCAACCTTCGACTTCCGCTTTGGTTCGTGCCGAGCCAGAAAGCGTGCGCCGCATTTGGGACGTCAACCACGTCAGAACGCGCGCGCGGAACACTCAGCAGCCAGCCTCCGCTGCGCTTCAACATCCGGGAAGGCTTGCCCGTCGTAGCGCGTAGAATGTAGAAACGAGCGCGACCCGCCAGGGCGGCCATTATTTCAGCCCAGGGGACAACAGTGGCCACCACAGACATCCCAGACCTGCACGCCCTAGCCGCCCGCCAGCGCTCGCAGGCCGTCGCTTGGACGCAGCGCGACGTCTGGCTCACGGCAGCGTTCATGACGCTCCTCCTCGGACCGTTCGGCGTGCTGTTTGGCGCGGCGTCGTTGATTTCGATGCGCGGGCTTCGCCGCGCGATTAGCGAGGAGCAAACCGAGATCAGCGCGCGGCGCTTGCGTCGCGGCCGATTGCTCGTGCTCGTCGGGTTGGGCCTTTCGGTCTGTCTCAACTTGGCGATGCTCGTCCGTTTTTACATGACGTACTCAGCTATGGCGGCGGAGTTTCGGCCTCCAGCGCAGGAGGCTAGTGATGGTAACTGATGCGGCTGGGCGCTCGATTCGGCCGCGGCCGGCTTCCGTGATTGCGGTGGTTTGGCTCTATTTGGGCGGCAGCTGGGCGTTCATGGGCATCGTCATGGGTTGGCTCAGTACTGCGATGCTCGGATTCTTGCATGTGCGACCGCTCGCGGAGGTGCCGTCGGATATTACCTTCCTTTGGTGTTGGTTCTTGGCGATCACCGCTGTCGGTGCCGCCGGCATTCGGGGAGCGCTCGGGCTGCTCAAGCTGAAGGCCTCGGGCCGCGCGCTGCTCGAGAAAGTAAACTGGCTCAGCGCGGGCTTGTTCGCGACGTTCGGGTTCTATTCTGCGCACAGCTTGCTGTCGTCGCAATGGACGACGGACACGGAGCTCAAGCTCGCCATCTACAGCGTGTTCTGGACAGGCATCAGCAGCGTGCCGTTCCTGTGGATGGGAAAAGCGCTGCGCGGGCGCGAGGTGCGGAATGCTTGCGACGCGGCACACGACTGAGGCGGCGAGCTTTGTCCTGCCCTGGCCCGCGCCGCCGAAGGCTACGCCGCGCTGCGCGCGCCGCGTGACCATCAACCCAAAGGCCATCCCTACTTATTATCGTCACGCGGCCCTCGCGCGGCGTCCTCGTCTTCGGCGTCGCCGGGCCGTCGACAGGACGAGCGCACCGACAGCTGCGAAAAGAGCGGGCGAGCGGGCGGGTGCGCGTTGCCCGAGGGAGCACTGACAACCACGAGGATTCGAAAGTGCAGTGAACAGTGCGAGCTCCGCCTGGGCATCGACCACCCGCTTGGTGCCCGAGCAGCTGCTCGTGGAAAGTGGGTGGGCATTGTCGGCGCGGGCGAAGACCAGGTAACTCTCGTGCAAGCGCAGGAATGCGCCGCAGCCCGCTGCGCTATCTTGGTTGAACACCGTGAGCTCTGTGCGCGGGCTACCCTTGAAAACGCGTGTCACGGCGATGGTCACCTGCTCTGAGCACAGATAGAACGGGGCGCCGTCCGGGTCGCCATCGGCGTTTGGGTAAGGCCCACGACAAGTCGAAGGGAGAGGAGTGATGCGGGTCACGGTGCCCGCCACCACGACCTCGCTGCGCTCGAAGTTCCAGCCGGGTGAGGCCTCTTCGCAATCGCAAGCGTTGGCCCCAGCGCTTCGAGTTAGCCAGCCCAGGCCGAGCAAGCAACAGAGCAATTGGGGGAAACCCCACCGTTCTGTACGCATCGCGCGGCCGAGCATACACGCTTCCTTCGTTCTGGTCGTCGTCTCGAATGCCTCAGCCGCCGTTACTCCGCGTCTGCGCTCTGGTCGACCACGCGGACGTCGATCTCCAACGTGCCGCCTAGGATCGCCGTGTACGCTCGGCACACCTCGATGGCCTCATCCATGTCCGAAAGATCCAGCACGACAAACCCGCCAATCAGCTCCTTCGATTCCACGAACGGCCCATCGAGCACGCGCAGGTCATTGTTCGTGAACATCAGGCGCTTGGCATCGGCGCTGGGTTTCAGCTGACAGGAGCGAACGAGCACCCCAGCCTTCGTCATCTCGGTCTTGAGCCGGGTGAGATCGGCCTTTTGTTTGGGCGTGCGCTGGTGGGCCATGTGCTCACTCCGTTCGAGCAGCAACAGCTGCAGTGGCGGGTTCTCCGGCACTGGCATCAGGCCAATATCCCAAGCCTCGTTGACCTTGCCGAGCTCCAAGTCGCAATCCCCGATGATTTTTCCGTAGCGCTCGGCCCAGCCGATGGCTTCCTCGCGCGTGCTGACTTTGAGCTGTAGCGCGGCGGCAGGTAACTCGTGCTCGCCGCGATACGGACCGTTTTTCAACGCGCACTGTCCGTCGCGAAAGACGAGGCGCGTGCGGGTTTTGCTGGCGCCCAGCCCCGCACCGTCGATGAGCTTACCGCTCTGCGCGTACCCGCCGACGAAGGCGCCCATCTGGGTGATGAGCTCCATGGACGGGCGTTCGCCTGCCTCGGAATGTGGATCGTTCTTGTGCATGATCATGAAGCGCATGGTTGACTCCTCGGGGAGGGCGACATGGGAAACGCGCGCGGCACATCTTCCATGACTAGAACCTCAGGTGGTGGGTGACTGCTTTCGGCCGCCGCGTTGCGGCGCCTTCATGAACACGACGTGCCACCAGCAGGCCTTTCGACACGCTCGCCGCGTTTTTTGTAACTATTCGGACTTACTAAATGAATTCTACACAAACTGAACCCGGCCGGGCGCACCGGTGTGACTTGTCAGCCCCGCATGGCTGGGATATTCGAGATGCGGTGAGGCGGAATTTTTTCGTTATGGGTGTGCTGTCCGTGGTGTGGGGGTTGCCAGTGCAGGCGCAAACCGGCGGGGGCAATCGGGCGGCCGCCGAGGCGTTGTTCAACGAGGGGCGAGCGCTGATGGCCAAGAGCGCGTTCAGCCTGGCATGTCCCAAGTTCGAGGCGAGCCAGCACCTCGATCCGGGCCTCGGTACCCTACTCAACTTGGCCGAGTGCTACGAGAAGCTGGGCAAGACCGCGAGTGCTTGGGCTGAGTACCGCGAGGCGATCCCGTTGGCGCGCGCTTCGGGCTCAAAGATTCGCGAAGATTTGGCGACGGAGCGCGCCGAAGCGCTCGAGGCGCGCTTGTCCACGCTCACCATCCGCGCCATGGGGACTCAGGATGCTGCGGCGCTCGAGATCCGGCGCGACGGCGTGCCGGTCGAGTCGGCTGAGCTCGGTTCGCCGATCCCGGTCGACCCCGGTCAGCACACGGTTGAAGCGAGCGCGCCGGGAAAGACGAAGTGGACCGCGACCGTTCAAGTCGTCGCTGACGCGACGAAGCTCGCTGTTGAAGTGCCCGCGCTCGCGCCCGCTGCAACTGCCGAGAGCGGGGCGGGCGCGTCCGCCGGCAGCGGGGCGGGTGCAGTGTCAGCGCCCTCGGATGCCGCCTCGACAGCGCGCCGGGGTTCGGGCCAGCGCACTGCAGCCATCGTCGTGGGCGCGGCGGGGGTAGTGGGTGTGGGTCTGGGCGCGGTGTTCGGCTTGCAGGCCCGCTCGGACTGGTCGGGGGCGAAAAGCCATTGCCCCAGCTTCACGACTTGCGACGACCGCGGCCTCGAGTTGCACTCGTCGGCCGCGTCGAAAGCAACGCTCTCGACGGTCGCCTTCATTGCGGGGGGCGCGGCGCTCGCTGCCGGGGCGGTGCTCTGGTTTACCGCCGATTCTGGCAAGAAAGAGAGCGTCGCCTTCGGCTTTGGCCCGGGCGCGGCCTTCGTCCGGGGGAGCTTTCAATGAAATCCATGCGGCATCCCGTCGTGCAGGTCGCCTTGTTCGCGTCTGTTCTCGGTAGCGCGGCCTGCGGCGCGCTGCTCGGCATCGAGGACGTGCGGAAAGATCCCCGGCCGGACACCGAAACCGGCGACAGCGGAGCGGGCGGTGATTCAAACTCGGACGGCGGAATAGCGCCCGGCGGCGCGGGCGCGTCGGCGAGCGGTTCGTCCGATGGCGGCGCGTCGCACGGCGGTTCGTCCTACGGAGGCGCGCCGTCGGGGGGCGCGTCCTCGGGCGGTAGTGACAATCCGAGCGGCGGGACCGGCGGCGCAGGCGTTGCTGGCGGCACGACTGGAAACGCTGGCGCGGGCGGCGCGGTTCAAGGCGGCACGCCCGTCACTGGACACGTAATCGATGTCCACGGTCACAAGCTGAGCGGCGTCTCGGTAGAAATCGGCGGAACGCAGGTCATCACGGACAGCAGCGGTGCGTTCGCCTTCGCGGATGTTCCCGCGGTGTATGACGCGAGCCTGGTCGTCAAATATTCCAATGTCGTGACTCAAACTCACGGCTACGTTTATCAGGGGCTGACGCGTCGCGAGCCGACCCTCCAAGTCTATCAAGGTCTAAGCGGTCAAAGTCAGTCACTGGACGCTACCTTTAGCGGCACCGATCAGTCGGCAACAGGCACGCGAACCCTCTCGCTTGCGCTCGCAGGTCCCGATGGGTCTTTCGAGCTGAGGGATGCCTCGAAGCCAGCGCTCTCTGTGCAGTTGAAGTGGGTCGGCCCGACCAACACTCAGGAGCAAGCGCACGCGCTCGTCTGGCAAAGCAACGCGACCAGTGGGTTGCCCGAGGGGTACTACGCTTACGCCACGGCGCCCGTCACGCTTTCCGCCGCCACGACTGCTCACGCCGTCCTCGGCCTGAGCCTCCCGCCGACAAGCATCGGCAGCACTTCCCTCACCGGCACGGTGACCCCCGCGGGCTTTTCGGATCGCATCGATAGTGTCTCGTTGCGTTTCTCGTCCGGGGCCACGATGCGGCTCGTTTCCACCACCCCGGTGAGCAACACCTTCAGTTACCTCGTGCCCTCCGTGGCCGACGCCACCGTTACCTTTGCGGCCATCGAAGGCTGCAATCCCACCTCGACCGGTTGCGGGATCGTGCACAAGGACGGCTTGGTTGGGGGTGGCGCGGCGCTCACCGCTCAGATCCCGAGCCCGGTCACGAATTTGACCTTGGCTCCAGGGACGGCAGTGGACCAAAACACCCAATTCTCGTTAACGCCGGGCGCAGGCAGCGGCGGCCCCTTCGTCTCCCTGCTGATCAATGGCACGAGTGGCAATGACCGGCTGATCGTGATCACGAACCAGCGCTCGTTCAAGCTGCCCAGCGTCGTCAATGGGGCGTACTCGCTAGTACACGGTGAGTCCTACCGTTGGCAGGTCGAGACGCACGGCACCCCGGCCAGCGTGGACGAGATGGCGGGCCCCTCGGGTTTCATCGACGCCTTCAGCAGCAATCATTCAGACTTTTCGCCGCTTGGCCTGCGCAGCGGCGACGGCGCGTACACCCTTTCCGTCGCCAAGTTCTTCACGGTCGCGAACTGAAAGGCGCTACGGCGCTTCGAGCGCGCCGCGAGTGCTGCTGAGGATCGGAGCTCCGGAACCGTAGATGGTGTGCTCCGCCTGAAACGCACCGCCGTTCGCTTGGACGACGAAACGGCCTCCCGCAAACAGCTTCAAATTGTACCAGGCTCGGTCGCTGCGCTGTGCATCGCGCGTCCCGAGCACTGCCTGCCCGCCCGCAGTCGGCGTGATCTCGAGCTGTGTGGCGTCGCTCGAGAACTTCAAGGACAAAGCGTCAGCGAGGCGAGGCGTGTAGTCGGCTTCGGAAAGCGAGTTCGAGTCCTGGACCGCGCCAGAACTCTGCCACTGCCGTGTTGGCTGATAGATGAACTCAGCCCCTGCTAAACAGCTGAGCTCCACGCAATCACTGCTGGCAGGCTGGCCTGCGGCGCCACTCGCCCCCGCCGCTTGCCCTTGCAGTGTACCTCCACTCGAAGTGTTACCTCCGCTGCCCGACTCAGCTGCGGCTCCTCCAGCTGCGGCTCCTCCAGCTGCGGCCGTTCCGCCGTTAGCTGCGCCAGCACCGCTGCTCGAAGTGCCCGCCGAGCCCACGGCTTGAAGCTGACCCCCACTGGGTGCGCCAGCGCCGCTGCTCGGCTCACCGACAGCGCTGCCGCCGCAGCCAAGCACCATCACCCAGGGTAGAACGAGGTGCAGCTTCCCCATTCCTTTGAAATAGACCGCGGCTTACTGACTCGCAACCCGAAAACCGGCGACTCGGCGCTTCAGCGGGGCTTTTCCCCCGAGCGGCGAGAAGCGGGAAATTGCCGCTTCAGCGGCTGACTGGGCAGGCACCCGTTTGGATGACGCCCGTGCCCGCGAGCGCCGCGGAGCAGGTGTTGAGGTAGGTCTTGCTGTCGCAGCCGCACACGGGTTGATCGAGCGTGGAACATGCGCTGGGTCGGGGTAAGCAAACAGCTTCGGCGTCTGCCTGCCCGCAGAGGCTGCCCGGGCGGTACGCGCAGTATTCATCAGCAGTGCAGGGGAAGCCTGCGACGGCGCCGCACGGCGTCGGAGCCTTACACGGGCGGGCAGAACAGGAGAGCGTGCTCTTATTGCACGTGCACACATTGCAGCCGTCACCCGCCGGGATGTTGCTGGTGCCATCAGGATAGCTGACGCCATCTACAGTGACCGAACAGCTGCCGGCCGGAGGCGAGCAAGCACCGGTGTGCGCAACGCTGACGCCGGCCGACGCGGCCGAACAAGCGTTCCCATATGCCTTTCCATCGCACCCGCACACGGGCGCAAAATCCGCCAAACAGCCGCTGGGAGTGGTCGAGCATTCACCGCTTTGATCGCCGGCTCCGCATTGGGCGCCATCCGGATACTTGCAGTACTCCCCTTTGGCGCAGGCGATGCCGGCGATGCCCCCGCACAGTTGAGGCGGCGGCTGCACGCAACCGATCGCTGTGCAGGCAACCTGGCCGCCGAAACAGTTACACTGGCCGCATCCGTCGGGGCCGAGGAAGCTGCTGCCGCTCGGATAGGTCTTGTCGCCGACGGTGCAGCTCGCCCCCATGGTGCCGCTGCCGCCCGCGCCGCTGCCGCCACTCGGCGCGCCAGCGCTGCCACTGCCGGCGGCGGGGCTGCCCGCGCTGCCGGTGCTTGCGCTGCCCGCGCTGCCGGTGCTTGCGCTCCCCGCGTTTGCGCCGCCCGCAACGCCGGCGCCGTCGCCCCCGGACACCGCGCTCCCTCCGCAACCGCCGACCAACACCAGCGTAGGCAAAAGTACGCAGGCGACCGGCAGGAAACCCAAGTGCAGATTCGAGAGCGAGGCTCGATGCTTCATCCGTTCCCTCTGAGCATAAGCCATACCAACGACGTTGCGCCTCAAAGCCTAGAAATTCGACCCATTTGGGCCAATCGGTGCCAACCGACCGTGACACGACTGGCAGCCTGAGCCGGCGCTCGGGGCTATGCTGCGGCCTCATCATGCATCGGGTGGGTTCTGCCCTGAGTAGGCGCGTTGATAGCGCGCGGGGCGGGCTTGGCTGGCCGCATTCGACCTACAACGCTTTTTTCGTTTCGGGAGCTGGGGAGAGCTCGGAGCAGCTTCTGTCATGCTACGGGAAGACCATGTTTCGCTCTCTGATGTGCGTGGCCTTGTTCGGCGTTCCGATGCTCGGTTGTTCGAGTTCGGGTTCAACCGTGGCTCCGCACTCCGCAACGGGTGGGTCGAGTGAGCAGGGCGGAAGCGCAACTGCTGGAGGCGGCGGAACAGTGTCGAGCGGTGGCAGCGGTGTTGCGGCCGGGGGCGTCGCGACGGGCGGCAGTTCGAACGCGGGCAGCGCGAGCGGCGGAAGCAGTGGGCCACTTGGCGGGGCTGGAGGCGGCGCCACAGCTGGAGGCGGCGCCACAGCTGGAGGCGGTGGGGCGCCGGGTGGCGTCATCGTCCTGAGCGACAATTTCGATACCACGCCAGCGAGCGGACCTCCCGACCCGGCCAAGTGGTTCCCGCCCGCGTCGGGTTCGATGAATGGTCCCACAGTCGTCAGTGCCAAATTTCACAGCGCGCCAAACTCGGCGAGCTCCACGGGCACGTCGAGTGGCCAAGGTGCAGCGTTGATTCCGGTTTCAGGCCTGCCGACGGCGGACAATCATTTCTACGTACGTATCTGGGTCAATTTCGCAAAAGCTACCAACACGGTGGCGGGGCACGCCGCTTTTCTGGTCGGCTCGTCGACTCGCGATCAATCAGGAACGGAGCTCAGGCTCGGCGTCTCAATTCCCCCTGGCTTCGCCACGGCGATGGTTGATCTGAACTTGCAAAACCCGACGGATGGCCCCGGTGAAGTCACGCGCTTCTCGAACGGCTTCACCACCGGCGCCGATCCGCTCAACATGAGCGGCACGACTTTCGCCGCGGACACCTGGACTTGCGTGGAAGCGTTGTTCGACGGTGGACACAACGAATTTCGGCTCTGGGTCGACGGCAGCGAAGTCGCCAACATGCACGTGACGAATTTCGCTGCGCGGTCCACGGATGCAGCGCGCTCGGCGTGGGCACCGTCGTTCAAGTTCCTGAAAATCGGCGCCCAAAATTACTCGGGCGACATCGGGCAAGTCTGGTACGACGATATCGTCGTCGGCAGCGAACCCATCGGCTGCCATTGATCCTTGCTGGCGAGGATTCTCCGATTGAATGCCGAGGACCGCGCGGCTGCTTCGCGCGGCAGTCTACAGCTTCTGCAGCCAAAGGTTGCGGTAGCGCACGGTATGGCCGTGATCTTGAAGCCGCAGCGGCGCGTCCCCGGGGGCCTCGGCGTCACCGAGTTTAGTCGGCGCCGGCACCTCGATGTCCTTCTGGGCCTGCTGACCATTCCAAATCACGCTAATTTTAGCATTTGCTGTCTTGGTCTGGCCCGACCAGCGCGGCGCGAGAAAGGTGATCTCATACGTTTGCCAATTCTCGGGCGGCAGTGAGGCGTTCACATCCGCATTCTTGAGCTCGTAGATGGCGCCGCAGTCGTTCGCACCATCGAGCGGGTGCATATACGAATCGAGCACCTGTACTTCGTAGCGCCCTTGCAGGTAGATGCCGCTGTTGCCGCGGTCTTGCTCGTCGTTGGTCGTCGGCGTCTTCGGGATCCAAAATTCGACGTGCAGTTGGATGTCGCCAAAGGCCTCGCGGGTCGCGATGTCACCAGAGTTCGGAACGACGATGAACGCGCCGTCCATCACCGTCCAGGGGGCGTTGCCGCCACCATTACGCGACTTCCACAGCGACAGATCCTGACCGTCGAACAGAACGACCTTCGGCTTGTCGTTGCCCGCGCCCGCACCACCAGCTGCTCCGCCGAGCATGCCGGAAAAACCAGCGCTGCCCGCAACTCCGCCAGCACCGCTCGACACCCCTGCACTGCCGGCGAAGGCGCCACCCGCCGCGCTCCCGCTTGAGCCAACCACGCCACCCGCCGCACCCGAAGCGCCGCCGCTTGCCGTCCCGCCGCTTGCCGCGCCGCCGCTCGCGTCACCGCCACCGGGCGCTCCGCCAACGATCGCAGTCGTTCCCGCACTGGCTCCGCCGTTGCTGACCCCCGACTGGCCAGCTGCACCGCCCGTCGTGGCGCCGCCACCGCAACCACCGAGCGCGAACAGAGCGGCGCACGCCGCCACATGGATAGCTCGTCCTCGAGTGCTGCCCGTGGCGGTTCGTTGGAACATGCCTCTTAACCTGTCACGAACGCGTGAGGTTTGTGACGAAGACTCCGTCGCCTCACACTTCGCTTCACGCTTCAACGCCGCGCTGCAGCCCGGCGCGATCTTTCCGTGTTCGCAGTAGGTCTTCCAAGTAGAGCCGCGGGCAGCGCTACCCGACGCATACGGCTCGACTTTGCCACACTTTGCTGGCGTTGAGCCCGAGCGCATCCAGGCCGGGAAGTCAGGCGCGACCGCTCAAGAGTCCCCTCAACTGCAGGGGCATGTCCTTCGTCAGCAAGAGAGAGCTGAACGCGGTGTCACCGGAGATAGACGAGAGCGACCTTCTCCAAGGCCTGGCGGCTTTTGGCTCCCCCCAAACCTTCACGTGCCACAGAAGGTTTGCGTCACGCGCTCGCTGGGCTCGGGGGGCTCGGCTAGGTGCGCTGCGTCGGGCTGGTCGTCGTAGGGGCGCGCGAGCACGCGCACGAGGGTCTCGAAGGCTGCGAAGTCACCGCGAATGCCGGCCGTTATGGCTTCTTCGACGCGGTGGTTGCGCGCGATGAACGCCGGGTTTTCGCGACGCATCGCCTGCGCGCGGTCGGCGGGCGTGCTGGTTTCTAAGAGCAGTCGGCGCCGCCAAGATTCGGCGAAGCCGCGAAACGCCGCCTGATCCTTGAATAGGGACATGACGTGGACGTCGGCCGCGGGATCTTCGGCGGAGGCGCAGAGCGCGCGGAAGAAGACGGTGTAGTCGACCTCGTTTGCGGCGAGGCGGCGGAGCAGATCGGCGGCGAGCGCGGTGTCATTTTCGTCTTCGAGCTCCAGGCCGAGCTTCGCTCGCATGACACTTGCGTAGGCGG